>NZ_JBHUKY010000054.1:3486-241463 GCF_042684125.1 Paenibacillus rhizoplanae
TTGGTGCCATTAACTATGAAATCGGCCAGGTTCATCACCGGGAAGAAGAAAAAGCGGATACGGCAGCCTTTATTCGATTTCTTGAAGATCTTCTCTCAGCCTATCCAAGTGGAAAAATTGCATTGGTTTTGTTTAACAGCCGGATTCATCACGCTACAGGGTTACAACCGTTTTTAAAGGAACACCCGCGTTTGCAACTGGTCTTTCTACCGCCTTACAGCCCAAACTTGAATCCGGTAGAAGGGCTATGGCTGTGGCTCAAAGCGGATGTGGTGAACAACATCTTTTTTGAAAAATTCTATAAGATTAGGCTTCATGTGAGTCAATTCATGAATCGGATTAACAAGCAACCGATGGAGACGATAGATCGTCTCCTCGTGAGGTTATAAACTTAATTGCGGTTTATATAGATTAGTAGTATTGACTTAGAGTGTGCTTAAACTCGTATACTGGTTACGTACGATGCAAGTAAGCGTAAGTTTAGAAGAGCATGAGCGGAAATTAATTGAGCAGGTTCAAACGATTCATCAAACTTTGGATATTCTGCGGAATAAAATTGATTACTACCGTTTTTGGGAAGATGATATCAGTCGCGAAGGAGACCGTTTGGAGTCAATTCGATGACCAGTTCAGCTATGATATAGATTAGAAATCGGTCAGAGCGATCAGGAAGGAGGGAAAGCATGCCTGAAGTTACGTTTTACCGGGATGAAGCGCTACCATTTCTGGAGGGGAAGTACTGTACGGCGGACGATCTAGCCTACCACAGGCATTTTCACGAAGAATATTCGGTCGGGCTCATAGATGCAGGCCACACGAACGCCTGGTGCGACGGCGAACAGCTTCAGGTGGAAGCGGGGAAGATGATCAGTTTTCCGCCGATGATGCTGCATGCCTGCCATCCGAAACCGGACGTGGAATGGCGGTATAAGATGTTGTTTATCCGCCCCGACTGGCTGCAAAAGCTTGGACCGGGGGAGCTTAACCGGCTGCACATCCCGTTCTTGTTGGGCGGAGGTAAGAATGAAACGTGCCGCGAACGATTAAATCACACGATGGGTGCGCTCGCAGGCGGCGGTTCTCCGCTTGAAACCGAGACGGCTCTCATTGAACTCGTGCAAGCTTTGGTTGACCCTAACGAGAATGACCTGGGGCATGCAAGCTCACCAGGTGTTCAGGAGCAAAAATACGTGAAGCTGATCAAAGACTACTTACAGGCGAATTTTACCGGGCAGGTCACACTTGAGCAATTGGAACAGGAAGCCGGAATCAGCCGCTTTCATCTGATCCGGCTCTTCAAAAAAGGGAGCCATCTGCCCCCTCATGCCTATCAAAACCTGCTTCGCATCAATCATGCCAAAATCCAGCTGGCGAAGCAGCGTCCGATCGTTGATATCGCGGCGGAGGCAGGTTATTATGACCAAAGCCATTTTACCAAGGCTTTCTCGAAAATTGTAGGGGCAACGCCCAGGCAATATGCGATGTCGATATAGAAGAGCAATTTTTTACAAGATTATGCCCTTCTGCGCAAGTACACTTGAAATACTTGTAGAAGGGGGGAACGTAAATGCATGATAACAAAGAGTGGGAACAGCAAGCTGCAGACGCATTAAAGTCAGTCGCCAGACGAATGGAAATCAAGGCTTATGTGGAGCAATCACCATTGCTATACGGGCTACTGAAAAAAGCCGCTTTACAGTATGTAACAGGCGAATCCCGTATAGACGGGCTCGAAGCGGGGCAGAGGCTTACTGCCAAAGGCTATGCCATTTCGCTAGAGTACATTGGCGAGAATACGGTAAATGCCGAGGAATGCGAGGCGGCCGTTCTGGAAATAACAGCGCTAATCGATGATCTCGGTAAACAGGGGGAATCCGCCCGCGTATCCTTCGATTTGTCACATATCGGACTGATGCTGGATACCGGGCTTGCTTATACGAACCTAATCAAATTAGCGGCACGAGCACTGGAAACAGAATTGGAGCTGTTCATCAGCATGGAAGAGTCCGCTAAGACAGAGCAGATCCTCGAGGTATACAAGCGGGCCGCGTCCAGATATCCGAATATCGGCATTACGCTGCAGGCACATTTACATCGGACGCCGGATGATTTGGCCGCGCTATCCGCTTCGCCAGGCCGGATACGAATCGTGAAAGGCGCCTATCAGGAGTCGGATGAGGTCGCGATACCCCGATCCGAATCGCTGAATGAGGGATATTTGCAGCTAGTGGGACAAGCGCTCGGAGACGGACACCGGGTTTCAGTTGCTACGCATGATGAGCGCATCATAAGGGAAGCGATACAGCGAGGTCTATTGACGGTGCATGGTGCGAAGCTGGAAATGCTGTACGGCATCCGGCCGGAGCTTGGCAGCAAGCTGAAATCAGCCGGTTATCCGGTTCAGATCTATTTGACCTATGGCCATGAGTGGTACTTGTACTTATGCCACCGGATCGCCGAATATCCACCGAATCTGTACCGGGCAGTTGCGAATATGGCCGATTCGCAGCGCGTTGATCCTGTGGAGGCATATGAATGAAGGATGTTCCATTTAAAAAGGCTGAGCCCAAAGTCATATCCTTGATTTAGGCTTAGCCTTTTAAAGCTGTTTCAAGCCCGTTAATCCGGGCAGTTATTTACAAACATTGTGTCTATTCGGATTCAGGACGAGGAAATCATCTGAAAGCTCAGACAGCTTGGCAACCAGTTCGTCCATACCGGACTCCAGTTTGAATTCCATTTCCTCCCGGTAAAGCGGAACCAGGAAATAAACCTGAACCTGATTGCCATCTTTCGTATGGACTGTGCTAACCTCTTCCGGCAGAGCAAACAGGATCACACCGGACAGCTCAGTGTTAGCCGCATATGGCTCGTAATCCTCAGTGTTGGGGATAGTATGGCCGTATCCAAGCCACGTCTGATACATATGCGGGAATCGGGCAAGCATCTTCATCAGCCGGATGGGCCAGTAGTTCTCCTCCGCTTCAAAATCCTCCTGCGTAAGCGGCCAGTCCGCCGGCAAAAACATCATCAGCTCCGCGCGTTCAAGATGCTTGTACTCTTTACGGATCTCCTGTGGGAGTGTCATCGGCAGATCGCTCATCCCATTGGTGTACAGCACCCGGTATGGCTCATCAGGTGTAGCATCCATAATATTCACATCAATATGTACGATGTCTGAAATCAGTTCGTGGAACACGCCAGTTTCCCGGTTTGGAAAGACTCGATTAAAATGTTCGTTTAAATCTTCCATATACAAAATATTGGAGGGAGGTGTAATCTGCCGCTCATCCTGAGCATCATAGCCATAAATGGTGGTACCGTCTTCCGATTTGGCCAATGTATTGCCGCCAAACAGCTTTTTGAAAAAGTTCATGTCTTTGCACTCCTCTGTGTGGATGGTTTGAAACCTCACTTGGAAGTATAACAAAAGACATAGCCCCGGAGCGATGGGTCTATCGATTCGAATTACATAGGATATGCATGCACAATGGTCGTGTATCAACCAGAGAGTTATTATGTGCCAGGACAAGAAACGCTGTACTTACATGTTGGAGAAGAAAGATTCTCTGAGACAAAAGCTTGGTCACCCGATACACTTCGAGCTGTAGATCCCAAAACTGGAAAGGTGAAGTGGGTATTCTCGTTTGCAAAGGCAGGATACGGATGGCCAAGTACAGAAAATCCTTTTGCTTATGCACCAGACGGTACGGTATACGCCTATTTCTCATTTCCAGGAGTTCTTTATTCTGTGAGTCCTGCAGGGAAGGAAAATTGGAGTAAGCGCGTAGGACAAGATCTAGGAGCATTTGACGGCAAGTTATACCGCATGAGTGACGGAAGCTTAATTATTGCAGGTCAGAAATCGGATACAATCGGTGCAGAAACGGTACAACTACTATCTTTCGATAAAAATGGCAATCAGAAAGCAAGTAAGGTGGTATCCGGCAAGTTAACTACTGTGTCGAAGAACCAAATCGCCATAGAGCTGTTAACAAAGCAGGGTAATGCTCAAAAAGTTGAAGTATACAACTCCTCCTTAATGTCGATTTGCTTACCTCCCAGTATATTTTAGATGCAAAAACGTTGGCATCTATTCACGAATTTAATGGAATACAAGGGTCTATATTGGACTATCGTGAGAATAGTGTCTTAGTATACGACTGGAATGAGGATAGGATCTCAAAGCATATATTGAAATAAGGTTTTAATAAATTGGATATGATTTTAAAGCCGCTTTCAGAATATTAATCTGTTAGCGGCTTTTTTGGTGGATTGAATAGCATTGTATATTTAACAAAGGCTTATACAATATAGACACTTGAAGGCAGGTGACATTAGGCATGGAGAGAGCTTTGACTATGCTTAAACTGCCACTTGAAGGTACTCAAACTATAAACATTTGATAACAACACTGTAGATTGATATTTGAATAAATAGTGAAATTCTGCATAGGGTGAAATAACAACAAATTTACGGAGGAGGAAATTATGAAAGCGCTATTATATTCGCTACGATGAAGTAAGCTGTTGAAGCTTTGTGTATACGATATGGGTAAGCCGTGGGCGCACGGATCGAAAAAAGGAGGATTTTCAATGATGTCAAAACGATTTGGCAGAGTGCTCGCGTTCCTCTGTTGCTTGCTAATGGTGGCGTCACTAATGCCTACCAGCTTTGCCGCCGCCACTGACAACAATGAGTATACAGAAGCACTTAATGGCGACAGCAGTTCTACAGCTCTTACAAGCTTGCAGACAAATGAAACGCCGACCGCCATTTTTGGAACTCCCGAACTCGGGTCAGACGACCCGCTGTGGGCCCTGACAATGGAGCATCTCATCAACAAAAGCACTGTGCCCGGCGACCCCAGGCCCCATTCCACAGGCACAGCCAGGATCCTTTGGGACCAAGATTACCTATATGCTCGCGTAGTCGTGGAGGATAGCAATCTATATCAGGGACCCGGCAATGATTATCAGTACGACGGCCTGGAGTTTTATGCCGGCGCTGGAACCCAAGGCGCGAATCAATGGCGCATCAGCGCGACGGGCGTGTTTTCAGGGCAAAACGCTCCGGGCAGAGCTGCGTGGACTGAGATCACGGACACAGGATATATCGTGGAGATGAGAATACCTAAAAGAACCTTGAACTTGCAGGCAGGCTCGTTTACCTTTGAAGTTTATATCAATAACTCGTCGGAAAAGGGCGGTGACCGCTATGAAGTCGTTTCCTGTTTCGGAATTCCGGACGCGGCTTACAACAATGCTGCTTCTTATACAAACAGCCTGAATCTCATTGCCGCTAGTGGAGCGGACGACAGATTCTCAATCACCGCCACGGCGGAATCGGGCGGCCGAATAACGCCGAACGCAGCCGGCAATGTTCTGAGAATAGCCAGCGGCTCAGACAAAACGTTTACGGTTACCTCCGATTACGGCAAAATTGTAAATACCGTAAAGGTAGACGGAGAGGACGCAGTTCTATCCGATGATGGCACTTATACCTTTTCAAATGTTGCCGCTAACCATACCCTTCAAGTGACATTCAAAAATGATTCGACCGCGGAGTTGCTCCCCTTTATTGTATGGAATGACAACTTCGCCCGTGGCGAGTACACGACGGCTGTCATCATTGATTTAGGCGAAGGGAAGGCGGCGGAAGGCTCCAAGCTTAATCCGGACTTGTTTACCGTCTCGGCCAGGAACACGACCCTGAACGGCGACTCGGTAACCTTTGAAGGGACGCGCAAGATCACTAGGGTATACGCCAATGACGAACCGAAGGTACGCGGCTATCTGGGGACGGTAAGCCGTTCACCAGATTATCAGGACGGACTGGAACGCGGCCGTTACATCGTAGTTGAGTTCGAGTTCTATTCAGAGAGTGGCGGCAATATAACGCTGGATGGCAACATGAACTCAACAAAACAGGTTTACAGCATCGTCCAAAACGGCGGGATCTTACTGACAGAAGGGGACCCGCTTAACTACGTGGTTTTTGAACAGGAAAAAGTTGTGAATCCGATCCTAGACCAATTTACAGCACCTACGGGCAATTCGGTCAATCGCGCGCTCTACCTTCACAAGGATGGAAACGGTGAGGTGTCGCGGGGCTTGCCGCTGTATGTCTATACCCACGGCATGGGACGCGGCGGCACAAGCGCTGCGACTGACCCAAAAGCGGCGATGAAATCCGCGAACGGCTCGGTCGCTCTGATGAAAAAAATAGAAAAAGATCCCGATAAATACGCCAGCCATATACTGAATATTTCCTATAATGGCACGAGTACTCCCTCCACAGCCAATGTTAAGAAGGTTATAGACGACCTGGTTGCCAGCGGTGCAGTGGACCCTAACCGTATTTACGCGGCGGGCTTCTCATGGGGCGGTCAGTATACGAACAGCTTAGTTAACGCATATCCCGGCTTCTTCGCGTCCGCCGCACCTATGTCTCCGGTAAGCGGCTCACCGAACGCGAACGCCAACTACGTTCACACCAACCTGGCCTATTGGATGTTTATCAATGAGTATAACGTTGGAGTATACCAGACTAACCTCGCTAACTTCATAAACGCCAATATGCCGAAAATGATCAACGCGAGAGCTTCGCGCTTTGAGAGCAATGAGGCTCTTATATGGCCTTACAATCAATTTGATCAGCCGAATCAGAAGCCGAATCCGAACCATTCACCTGCCCTGAGTGATTCGGTGGCGCACGAAGTTGAAGCGGCTGTTCTTTACAACGACATAACGATGGGGACGTGGAGCATAGCGCCAACAGCGCAGTCCTCTAACTTGCCGGCTTGGAACAATGACTACACTGACGTCTTTGATTGGATGTTCGCGCAGACCTCAGCAAACAATCGGCCTGTTGCCGGATACGGTTCACCAGTATTGGGCACAAACGACAAACTGTGGGAACAAGCTGTGGAGTTTGACATCAACAACAGTAGCGCACCCGACCAGAAGATAGGCCCCAAGGCCACCGGCAAAGCCAAAGTATTTTGGGACGAAGACTTTCTGTATGCACGCGTTGTGGTTACAGACCCGAATGTCTGCGTCGGTCACACGCCTGGCACTGAGTACATGACCGACAGCGTGGAATTTTATGTCGGTGACGGAAGAAGTGGCTCAAACCAGTGGCGTATTGGCGCAAGCGGTATTTTCTCAGGTCAAGCCGCTGCGGGCCGCGACGGTTCGGTTAAACGAACTGACACCGGGTATATCGCGGAAGTGAAGATACCTAGAAGAACCATTGAATTCACGAGCAATTCCCCGATTACGTTTGATGTGTACATCAATAACTCAACTGGTGCAGGGAATGACCGTTATGAGGTTGTATCCGGTTTAGGCCAACCCGACGCGGGTTATGGCAGTTCTGACAGTTTCAAGAATAGCTTGCTGCTGCTGGGAGCTCCACGGTAACCAGGCACCCTGTTAACGCCACGGCAGGATTAAACGGCACCATCTCGCCATCCGGCTTGATTCGGGTAGCTGACGGCGGAAGCCAATCCTTTACATTCACTCCTATCAGCGGTTATGTCGTGGATACCGTAACTGTAAATGGTGCGTCTGTAGAGATTGCAAACAATACCTATACCTTGAAAAACGTGAACACCGATGACAAGGTAATCCATGTTACATTCAAACCCGATCCGGCCGCAACGTTACTTAACTTTATCGTATACAATGATAACTTTGCCACCGGAGAATTTACCACAGCTGTTATCATTGATCTGGGTGCGGGAAATGAAGCTGTGGGTGCCGACCTTAGTTCAAATCTGTTTACAGTATCGGCGAGGAATACTCTGCTGAATGGTAACCTGGCATATCAAGGCACACGCACCGTCAATAGAGTATACGTCAATGACGAACCTAGACCCAGAGGGTATAAGGGTGTGAACCAGAACTCACCTGATTATCAAGCTGAACTTACTAAAGGCCGCTACATTGTTGTAGAATTGGAATTTTGGACATTAACCGGCGGACAGTCCACTTTGGAAGCATCCAAATCCACCGTCCAGAATTACAACATTGTATCTAGTGGCGATATCAAGCTTGATGGCAAGGCTGCCATTGTTAAGTCGTCTTTCGCACAGTCAGGTACCGTCAATGAAATCATCGACAAATTTGAAGTTGGTCCCAAAATTGACAAAGCGGAAGCGATGCAGTATGGACTCTATATTCATAAGGACGACAACGGCGTTCCGGTAGAAGGGCTTCCCCTTTACATCTACGCTCACGGTTCTACCCGCGGCGGTACACAGGACGGGGATACCTTTGCGCCCATCAGGTCCGCCAACGGAGCCACCGCGCTTATGAAAAAAATGGAGAAGAACGCTAAATACGCTAGTCATATCATCGCTTTGCGGGCTCAAAACAACGTTCAGGCAACACCCGCTACCTTAAAGGCTTATATCGATGATCTGGTAAGTAAGGGACTTGTTGACCCCAACCGTATCTACATGGCAGGCTTCTCTATGGGATCCGCTTATACGAATACTTTCTTGACGACATATCCCGATTTGCTCGCAGCCGCGGCGCCTATGTCTTTTCCACCATCAATCAACGCGAAACAAGCCGAAACTCTTAAAAACTTTGCATACTGGTCATTCGTTAACACAACTGATTCTTCAACAATAAAAACAGGGGCGGAAACTTATATAGCGAATATAATGCCCCTATTGGAAAACGCTAGGCACACGTTCATCGACAGAAATGAAATATTCGTTTGGCCTTATGACCAATGGACAAAGGCGGAAGCACCTGTTAATGGAACCAATTGGATTCCTTCCGGCCATGAGATGGAAGCTTCAGTTCTGTGGAACAATATTTCAGGGTACACAGATACTGTGTCCAATGTAGGTTCCAAAAAGGAGTGGAGCCTTAAACCTACGGCGCAGTCCTCTAAGTTGCCGACTTGGAACAATGACTACACTGACGTCTTTGATTGGATGTTCGCGCAGAGAAAAACGAGCGTACCCGGTGCTTCTGGTGGCAGTACGGGCAATACCGGCAATACCAGCACCAGCAATACGGGCAATACCAGCACCGGGACAGTCACTGGATCGTTGAAGCCGACCTACACAGTGATCACACCGAAGGATAAGCCCGCGGTCACGGACAAGAACGGCAATACCACCCTGCCCGGCGGCGGCGAGATTGCGACCAAGGGCGGGACGAAGATTAAGGTACCCGAAGGCACGACTATAGACTCAAAAGGTAAGGTGACCCTTCCGGCGGGCAAGAGCGCCGAAGTGACACTACACGGCGGCGCGAGTGCCGGCTTAGACAAAGGCATGTCGCTGAACATCCATGAGGGTACGGAATTTGTATTCGATGACGACACCCCGCTGGGCTTCCTCGTGGTGTCTGGCAATCCTTTCAGGGATGTCAACATGGACGACTGGTTCTACAGCTACGTAAACTCCGCCTACACATACGGTCTTTTCAACGGCACGACGTCCACGACGTTCTCACCGGGCACCTCAATGACGCGTGCGATGTACGTGCAGGTACTGGCCAATCTTGAGAACGTCAACCGCTCCGGCTACACGAATTCCCGTTTTAGCGACGTGACGGATGGGCAGTGGTACACGGCGGCAGTCGAGTGGGCGGCCGAAAGCGGCATCGTCAACGGTATAAACGCAGACCTGTTTGAACCCAATTCACCGATGACACGCGAGCAGATGCTGGTGATGCTGTACAATTACATGAAGTACAAGGGCTATGAGATACCTGAAAGCCAATCTAAGTCCTTCGCGGACGAGAGTCAGATCAGCTCATGGGCGTTGAAGGCCGTTCAGGCACAGCAGGGCATCGGAATTGTATCAGGTAAGCCGGGCAACTTCTTTGCCCCTCAAGCCACCGCCACCCGCGCTGAAGTAGCTGCTATCTTTATAAAGTTCATCGAATATCTCGCTAAGTAAAAGCGTAAACAGAAACATGCGGACCCTTTCGGCTGGGCAAGATCCAGCCGGAAGGGTCTCTTTTCAGCAATCCTGATTTCTGGAATCTGCTCCGCAGCACCATGAAATCACTTTCACAGTTCATTGGGAGATTGTATTAATCATTTTTTAAGAATTGTTTAATAAGCTCACTGATCTCTTTAGCATGTGTTTCGAGAGCAAAATGCCCTGTATCAAGTAAATGGACTTCCGCAGATGCAATATCACGCTTATAAGCTTCAGCTCCTGCAGGGAGGAAGGCAGGATCATTTTTACCCCATACGGCTAAAAGTTTAGGTTGATACCTACGGAAATAGGCCTGAAAATCAGGATAAAGATCCACATTTGTTCTATAATCAAGAATCAAGTCCAGTTGGATTTCCTCAGCCTCGGGGCGCAACATGTAAAAAATATCTAGGGAATAACCGTCTGGTGAAACAAGGCTAGCATCAGCTCCATATAGATACTGGAAGTTGCGAATGCTCTCGGGGGTCAAGGAATCGCGACATGCTTCACGATTATCAGGTGTCGGAGAGTGCCAATAAGTCTCCCAGGATCCCCATGCATCACTAAATCCCTCAGTATAAGCGTTGCCATTCTGACTAATAATTGCTTGAACTCTTTCCGGGTGAGCCACTGCCAAACGATAACCAACAGGTGCACCGTAATCAAACACATAAAGTACATACTGTTTGAGAGCTAATGCTTCAGTAAAACCATCAATAACTTGGAACAGGCTATCGAATGTGAATTTAAATTGACTGCGCGGTGGGGTTGTAGTATGACCGAATCCAGGGAGATCAGGGGCAATGACACGGTATTGTTCTGCCAGTTTGGGAATTAGGTCGCGAAACATATGACTTGAAGATGGAAAACCGTGTAATAATAAAATAACTTGACCGTCCTTAGGACCAGCTTCACGATAAAAAACTTCAATATCTCCAACCTTTTGCTGATGGTAACTAATCTTCATTCTTACATCTCCTTAGTGTAATTGGCTTTGAACTAAGGTTATCGTATAATAAAACCGTGTATTTGACTAACGAATAAATTGAATGTCTACTATTTCAATTTGGAATATAGAAGGGTGATCGATATGATAGATTTATTAGAAGGTCGTTTTTTTCTGGCCTTTATTGCTTTGCTTGAAGAAAAAAGTTTCAGTCGAGCTGCGGTTCGTTTAGGTTATGTTCAGTCCACAGTAACAACTCATATTCAACAGTTGGAAAAAATTAGCGGACAAAAATTGTTTCATCGATATCCACGAGGGATAGAACTTACAGAAGCGGGAAAGGTATTTTCAAAATATGCTTATCAGTATGTTCACTTAAGTCAATCCCTTAAAGAAAGTATGAACGAACTGGATCAGCCATGCGGAACAATACGTATTAGAACACAGGAATCTTTCTTTCTTACACGGATGCTTCCCTTTGTTCAAGAATACATAAGAAATTATCCAAACGTAAATTTGCGTATTGAACAAGGATCGTATCAAGATATCCTAAATGGTGTACTAGATTATGAGTTGGATTTTGGGATTGTTCCTCAAGATCCGAATCGCCAAGATATTCTTTTTTATCCAATTATGGAGGAGACGATTGTTTTTGCTGCATCTGAGGATATAGCTCGGAAAGTGAGAAATGCGGGATTTCAGATTCTAAATGACCAACTTTTTATCAGTAACGGCACATCTTGTTTGTATCATACGTCTGCTGTAGGTGTTTTAAAAAATGCTGGTATTATGGTTAAAGATGCGTTAGAGCTACCAAGTCTTGAGATGATAAAACAATATGTAAGCTGTGGAAATGGTTTTGCCTTACTCCCTGAAATAGCTATCAACAACGAACTAAAGACGGGTACACTAAAGATCCTTCCGTTTAATTCCAAAATGAGTTTTTCGCATGGTCTAATTGTTCATAAAAATCGTGAGCTTAGTTTTACTGCAAAAAGTTTTCAATCTGAACTCCAGCGTTTTTTATGGGTATAGGGGTTAGTGACCATTCTGTCTAAAATTCGGTAGCTTTTTAAGCTATTATGAATATAAAGTGAGTAACTATTATGTTCAATTGTTAAACTAAAATCCGATGCGGATAAGGGCGTGGGGATAAAAGAGAGCAATGGAGTTATGCGTCTCACGCAAACGGAAGGGAGAAGGAGTTGGCCGTGAACTCATTCGCTACGCGGAGAGTTATGTTCGGGCCATTGGAAACAGCCGGCTTCGTCTCGACTGTATGGCCGACAACCCAAGACTGAATTCATACTACGTAAATCTAGGATACGTGTTGCAGGGTCGCTTTGACGCGGGCTCCTGAAGCGCGCACTTGTATGAGAGGGAGATCACCGCAAAAGCAGGAAGGTACAGGAATGAAGTGGAATAAATATACAACTTTATCATATTTGGAGGTTGTAAAATGACGTTCCCGACACATATTGTATCTGCAGGCGGATTTGTAGAAGATGGAAATGGAAATATCCTTTTAGTAAAAGCCCATGATGATGGTTGGGTGTATCCTGGTGGGATAACCGAAGTTGGAGAAAATTTGGTTGATGGCGTTATTCGTGAAATCAAAGAGGAAAGTGGAATAGACGCCACCGTTAGCCATTTAATTAGTGTAGTTTCGAATACAGCAATCCATAAGTGGTATGACGGTGTGTCTGATGTCCCAACGAAGGTCATGTTCGATTTCGTGTGTAAAGCTGTGGGAGGAGAATTAACTACTTCTAATGAAACGAGCAATTGCAGATGGGTTCCAAAGGAACATGTTCTGGATTTGATTACTTTACCTGGGATCCGCATGCGCTATGAAGCGTATTTAAATTTTAACGGCTCTGTGAACTATATGGAGTATGTCACTGCGTCAACGACAGATTTTAATGTCAAGCTTCAAAGGAGTGTTTAGTTGTACAGATCAATAAACAAGATACTTAATAAATTCGAATGTTTAAGTAAAATTTAATGGAATAAAAGGGTCTATATTGGACTACCGTTAGAATAGCGTCTTAGTGCACGCGGGAAACGTTAGTTCAACGACAACAGCGGCAGTCTAAGACTTTATTAATCAAGTCTTAGACTGCCGCTGCTTTTATTATTGGATTAGTCTCGTGTTAAATCAATAACTTCATTTACTGCAAGAAAAAAGGGGGTTACTCAAAAAAGCGGCCTAAACACAGGAATAGCGTACAACAACAAGGGACTATGTTCTTGTCCACCGACAAATGAACAATCAGTGATGCAAAAGGCTGTTAGTCTTCATACATACATATGTACAAAATACGGGTTTTGTGAAGAAGTGTCATAATCAGTATTTCCACACCAGGCTTGCGGTTTATTTGTCTTTGAATATGGGAATGAATTCCTAATAAATATTAGGAGGGATTTCCAAACGTTGTTCGTTATGTCTTTTCTAATGCAAGATTGGCGGCGCAGAAGGCTGCTCGTTCAAATTCGTTATATTTAGATCGTGCTTATCATTGGCGGTGGCCAAAAAGACATCCGACAATTTTATCTTTTTACTGTTTAATTGTTCGCAAAGCCATGCTTCGGTTAAATTTAATTTTTCCAAGGTCTCCTTTTCAATTCTTCCTTCAATGATCACCGGGTAAGATATTGCAGGAACCTGAATAGAGATTCCCAAATCATTTCTCGTTACGGCGCACTTTTCAGCTTTCTTGAACGCTGTCAGCTTTCCATTTGCTTCAAGTACTGCCGTATCGACCTCTGAAATATCAAATATATCTACTTCTCTTAGCATTTGTAATATATTGTCAATCGGATAACGCTCCTTCTTCATGTTTTTCACTATAAAAAGACCATCCTTAATTACGACTACAGGTTCAAATGATACTAACCTCCCGAATCGTTTGCTCCTAACGAGTAATACCGAATAAATTTTTTGCATCAAGGCAATGACGATAATGGCTATCGCCGTATGAATATGTTCTATTTTAGGGTCCGCAATATCGGCACCCACTACGGCACCCAGCGCAAGAATAATTAAGAAATCAAATATAGGCAATTCGCCTATAGCTCTCCTCCCCATAAATAGTGTGGTAAATAACAGAAGAGGAAATATTGTTAGGATTCTTCCTATTACCACCATGCTATCTCTTGCAACATGCATAAAATTAATCTCCATGATTCTTACCTCCAATTTAATTATACTTAATTTGGATTACTCAGAAGATTTTTATGCACAATGTAATGGATAACATACATTTATCATCCGATAACATCTACTCTTTCTTTCCAAAGATCCCGTAAAAGAACAGATTACCGAGCTCTTTGCGCATATCAACGGTCAGCTTCTCCGCAATAGACGGGTTACCCATCATCGCTATTAATCCTTGCATATACATCATTATGGCTTCGGCGGATACACCGCCGTTTATTTGATTCTCCGCCTGCCCCTGCTCAATTAACTTCATGATCTCAGGAATGATTACTTCTCCGGCGTACTGCTCCACATGCTCTTTAAACGCGGGATCTTCAAACATAAAGTTCTTCATGCCCTCACTGTTTAAGGACTCTTGATTATTTACTGAAAGTTCGTACATTCTCTCCATCTTTTCTTTAAACGGCAGATCAGAATTAATCATTTGGATGAAATCGGTCCCAGTGCTATCCATCTCATAATAGAATACTTCCTTAGCCAGCATTTCCTTGCTTCCAAAAAAATTGTATATCGACGCCGGTGATACGCCTGCTTGCTGTGCAATCTCCCGCACACCGATCTCTTTAAAGTTTCGTGTCATAATCAGCTTGGTTAGCGATTGCAGGATTTGTTCCTTCTTCTTTTGTCTCCGTTTCTCAAAACCGTTCATATCCAATCCCTGCCTACCCCTTTAAAAGTTATGTAATAGTTTAACCTAATGTTATATTTTTATTGACTTCAGATCAAGCTGCGAATATTATGTAACTGAAATGATTATTGTTCTACGAATTTGCAGGGAGGTTGAATTCATTGATTAAGGTGGAGTCATTAACCAAGATTTACTCCAACGGCAAGGGAATACGGGATGTCAGCTTCGAGGTTCAAGAAGGCGAGGTCTTTGGTTTTCTTGGGCCCAACGGAGCCGGCAAAACAACAACCCTTCGCCATTTGATGGGCTTCATCAATCCTTCCAGCGGGAAGGCAAGCATTAACGGCCTGGATTGCCGGAAGGACGCCGCTCAAATCCAGAAAAAGCTCGGGTATGTACCTGGAGAAATTGCCTTTTATGAGAACATGACCGGAGCACAGTTTCTGACATTCATTGACGAATTGCGAGGCCGCAAGGATCACACACGCCGAGCCCAATTAATGACCCGATTTGAACTGGAGTCTGACCGGAAAATCCGTAAAATGTCCAAGGGAATGAAGCAAAAAGTGGGCTTAATTGCAGCGTTCATGAACGATCCTGCTGTGATTATTCTGGATGAGCCTACCAGCGGGTTAGATCCGCTCATGCAGAAACGGTTCGTCGAGCTAATCACCCTGGAACGGAGCAGAGGCAAAACGATTCTGATGTCTTCCCACATGTTGGATGAGATCGACCAGACCTGCGAACGTGCCGGCATTATCAGGGAAGGCGAAATCGTTGCCGTGGAGAAGATCCATATACTGAAGGAGGGGCTATTGCAAAGCTTTGTGGTAACGCTAGCCAGTGAAGCAGACATGGCAATCATCCAATCCAGCGGTCTTGACTATACTCCAAAGGGTCCTCTTATCGTTGAAATCTTCGTCAAACAGAACTACCATGATATGCTTCGAACGCTTGCCGATTGCAAGGTGATTCATATGGTCTCGCCCCCGCAGACGCTGGAGCAGATTTTCATGGGCTTCTATGGAAAGGAGCACTCCTTATGATCTCATGGGCCTTATTCAAAGCAAACCTAAGAGTCAACCGTTTCATATGGCTGCTTATTATCGCTGTCTATTCCTTCTATTCCGCTGTCCTAGTAAGCATGTTCAATCCTGATAGCGTAGACAAGTTAAAGGAAATGCTCGATATGCTTCCTGCTGAGTTAATGAACGCGATGGGAATGAACTTTGGGACCACTCTGCTTACCTTTTTGTCAGGAACACTATACAGTATCCTGCTCTACCTGTTCCCGTTGATCATCTCCATTATTGTTAACCATCGTCTCATAGCTGTACATGTGGATAAAGGCAGCATGTCCTACCTGTTGTCAACGGCCAACTCCAGAACCCGGATCGCTGCAACTCAGGCTGTATATAGCCTGGCTTCGATTACAGCAGTCTTCATGTGGCTTACAGGCTTGACGCTAGTCATCTCGTCCGCCATGTTCCCCGGACTTCTGGATACCAAGCAGTTCATCCTTTTGAATCTTTACGCGCTTTTGATGTATTACACCATCAATGGAATCTGCTTCTTTGCTTCCTGCATAGCTAATGAAGGCAAATATAGTCTTGGGCTTGGAGCCGGCCTCCCTATAACGTTTGTATTATTGCAAATGCTCGGTGATTCCGGAGAAAAGCTGAACTGGATTGGAAACTTGTCTTTGTTTGCTTTGTTTAGCCCGGAACGGTTATTCGCTGGTGACAGCTTTGCCTATGCAGCGATGGGAATTTTTGCTGGGCTTGCTGTCATTCTATATGCTTCGGGCATCTACTGTTTCAACAAGAAAGATCTGCATATCTAAAATGCATTGTCCAGCTTAACCAATCTCTCCACGAACACCTCATTTGCTCTGCTGGGAATATGACCGGTCAGCCGCACAATCGAGAAGTCTCTTTCCAGGCTCAGGCCCGGCACCGAAATCTCCATGAGCTGACCGGTCTCAATCTCCCTGCGGACCACCCACTTCGAAAGAATTGCAATGCCCAGTCCGGCAGCCACAGCCTCCTTCACCCCCTGACTGCTGTTGATCTCATAAGAGCGCTTAATCCTTAAATCTGCCTGTTCAAAAAAACGGTTGCTGAACGAACGTGTTCCTGAACCCCCTTCCCGCAGCACCCATATCTGATCCTGGAGTAAGGCAATCTCCGTGCCCCCCGATCTCACGAGCGGGTGACTCTCTGCAGCGACAATGATTAACTCATCTCTCATAAAAGGGACAACCTGAAGATCCGGCCCCTCAATACTCCCTTCGATCAGCCCCACTTCAATCTTATTCTCCCGTAAGGCCGCAACAATCTCCGTGGAATTGGCAATCGTCATACCCATGTCCACGTCAGGATATTGCTTGGCGAAGGATGAGAACAGCCGGGGCAACACATATTCGCCAATCGTAAAGCTTGCCCCGATATGTAAGCTTCCGCTGACGGTATCATGCAGCCGGGCCAGATCCAGCTTCACGGACTCATAGAGATTCAGCATTTCCTTCGCCCGTCTATAGAAGAGTTCTCCCGCTTCCGTCAACTTCACCCATTTGGGCGAACGGTTCATGAGCTTTACGCCGAGTTCCTTCTCCAGATTACGGATCTGCAGACTGACTCCAGGCTGTGACAGATGCAGAAGCTCTGCCGCCCTGGAAAAGTTCCGCTGCTCCACAACCGTTACATAGACTACCAAGGATTCAAGCATGATCGACCGCGCACCACCTTTAAGATAACAATTTATTATGATATAGATTTAAAATCCGTATTTCCCTAATCAATCATAACTGAATATAGTGTTTAAAGGAACTAAATCCAACCTATTGGACGTGACTTCGATGAATCCACAACTCGCGGTACACATGGAGGAAAAGAAAAAACTGGGGTTTGCGCTCGGTATCGCTTTGCCTCTAATGCTGGCCCTGTTCGCCAAATACGTATCTATCTTCCCCTTCTTGAGCATTATGGGGCAATTAGTAATAGCCATCCTGCTCGGAATGATCTGGAGAGCAACGCTAGGCGTTCCAAGTTATTTAACACCCGGCATCTCCTTTACCTCCAAAAAGCTCCTGCGGTATGGCATCATTTTGCTGGGCATGCGGCTTAGCCTGAAGGATATCCTTCAGGCTGGCCCCAAGGTGCTGCTGATCGCCTTGGTTTGTATTGGGTTCACAATCTGTACGGTGCTTGTGCTTGCGAGACTGTTCAAGGTAGAAAACAGACTGGGACTGCTGACGGCCTGCGGCACGGCGATCTGCGGAGCGGCAGCGGTAGTAGCCATCGCTCCGCAGCTCAAAGCAAGTGACGAGGAGACGGCGATCAGCGCGGCAACCGTTGCGATTTTAGGCACTCTTTTTACACTGGCGTATACCCTGCTCTACCCTTTCCTTAACTTGACTCCACTGGGCTACGGCATCTTCTCAGGGGCCACCCTCCATGAAATTGCTCATGTCATTGCAGCAACCGGGCCAGCCGGCAAGCAGGCGGTTGATCTGGCAGTCATCGTCAAATTAACGCGTGTCACCATGCTGGTGCCGATTGCTATACTCATCGGAATCTGGGCCAACCGCAAGGAGCGGCAGGCGAACCCGGAGACCGGACCCTCCAATTGGAGATCTGTACCGGTTCCTTGGTTCATCCTGGGGTTCCTGCTAATGAGCACCGTCAATACTCTGCAGATCATCCCTGAAGAATTCACGGGTAAGCTTGTACTCGTTGCGTACTTCCTCATGGCAATGGCTATGGCGGGACTCGGCCTGAACGTAGATTTGGCTGCTTTTAGACGCATGGGCCTCAAGGCCTTCGGAGCCGGCTTGATCGGATCAATCCTTCTGTCCGGGTTAGGCTTCCTGCTGGTGAAGGTTTTGAACTTGGGTTGATGTACTCAATCCCATTCAAACGCTCCTGTATACAGCTGATAGTAAATGCCTTTCCGTAAGATCAACTCCCCGTGATCCCCGCGCTCCATGATCTGGCCCTTGTCCATCACCATGATGGCATCGGAATTCCTTACGGTGGACAGGCGGTGGGCGATGACGAACACGGTTCTGTGATCCATTAGATTATCCATCCCCTTCTGTACCAGCGCTTCTGTCCGCGTATCGATGGATGAGGTTGCTTCATCGAGAATCATCACCGGCGGATTGGCAATGGCTGACCTGGCAATCGCCAGCAGCTGGCTTTGGCCCTGTGACAGCCCATTCCCGTTCCCGTCCAGCTGAGTCTGGTATCCGTCCGGCAAGCGTTCGATGAAGCTCGAGGCATAGGACAGCTTGGCGGCCTGCATAATCTCCTCGTCAGTGGCTTCCAGCCGTCCATAGCGGATATTATCGGCCACCGTGCCGGAGAACAGATGCGTGTCTTGCAGAACGATACCAAGCGACCGGCGCAGGTCCGCTTTGCGGATACGCTGTATATTGATGCCGTCATAGATGATCTCGCCTTGCGTGATATCGTAGAAGCGGTTCAGCAGGTTGGCCACGGTCGTTTTTCCGGCCCCTGTAGCGCCTACAAAAGCAAGCTTTTGCCCAGGCTTCGCATATAAAGTAATCTCCTGCAGCACCTGCTTCTTCCCGTCATACGTGAAGCACACATCCTTCAACTCCACCTTCCCGGCAAGCCTTACGGCAGAGCCGTCCTCCAGCCTCCATGCCCATCCTGAGCCCTGCTTATCTTGCTCCAGGGTCACACGTCCCTCGTCCTCTTCCGGCTGTTCATCCATCAGGTTGAAGATCCGCTGTGCGCCCGCAAGCGCCACCACGAACATATTGATCTGGGAGGAGATTTCAGCAATCGGCATCGTGAAGTTACGGGACAGGCTCAGGAACGCCGCAATACTTCCCAGCGTCAAGCCTTCATTCCAGCCGGATATCGACATGGCCCCACCCGCTATTGCCACCAGCACATAGATTAAGGTAGCCAAGTTGGCATTCACCGGCATCAGAATGTTGGAATACTTGTTGGCTGTCGTGGAATTCTCAAATAGTTCATGATTCAGCTGTGCGAACTGCTCGATGGATCGCTCTTCACGGCCGAATACCTGCACTACCTTTTGCCCGTGAATCATTTCTTCGATATATCCGTCTAGTGCGCCGATAGATTCCTGCTGCTCGAAAAAGTGGTGTGTCGCTTTTCCCCCTACTTTCTTGGTAATCCATAGCATCACCAATGCGCCTAATACCACTACAATCGTCAGCGGGACATCCAGATACAGCATCGTGCCCAGCACCACTATGACCGTCACAACCGTAGACAGCAATTGCGGCAATCCGTCTGTAAGCATCATATTCAGTGTATCTACGTCATTCGTGTAATGACTCATAATGTCACCGTGCTCCTTGCGGTCGAAGTACTTAATCGGCAGCTTCTGCATATGAGCAAACAGATGGTCACGGATTCTTTTCATAATGAGCTGTGAGATTGTAATCATCAGCCGCTTGGAGATAAATGTGCTGAGGACACCGGCGGCATAAATGACAGCTAGAATGGCTAGTGCCTGGAACAAGGCGTCGAATACCGGATGCTGATCGCCAAGCAGCGGCGTGATGAAGTCATCGATGAGCAGTCTCAGGAACGTAGCGGAAGCTACAGATACCGCAGAACTTACCAGCACCAGTAGGAGGGCCAGAGCGGTTCTGAACTTGAAGAGCTTGAAGTAGGCCAGGAGCTGCTTAATCGTTCTGCCATAATTAATGTTGTTCATGCTGTGCTTCCTCTCCCTTCGTCTGTGTGTTGTAAGCTTCCTGATAGATCGTACTCCGGCTCAAAAGCTCCTGATGCGTCCCGATATCCGCCAGCTCCCCGTCATCCAGCACAATAATCTGATCTGCATCTTCCACAGATGCGATCCGCTGGGCAATAATGATCTTGGTCGTATCCGGAATACTCTCCTTGAACACGGTCCGGATTAGTGCATCTGTGCGTGTATCCACTGCGCTGGTCGAATCATCCAGAATCAGGATTTTGGGCTTCTTCAGTAAAGCTCTGGCAATACATAACCGCTGCTTCTGCCCGCCGGATACATTCGTCCCCCCTTGATCCAGCCGGGTATCATATCCGTCAGGAAACGACGTGATGAACTCATGGGCCTGTGCAGCCTTGCAGGCGTCGATCAGCTCTTCGTCGGTAGCCGCTTCATTCCCCCAGCGCAGATTATCCTTGATGGAGCCGCCGAACAGTACATTTTTCTGCAGCACCATAGCGACCTGACTCCGCAGCACATGCAGATCATAGTCCTTCACATTCGTTCCGCTAACGAGCACCTCGCCTTCGGTGACATCATAGAGACGCGGAATGAGCTGCACCAATGTGGACTTGGCACTGCCCGACCCGCCGATAATGCCAATCGTCTGTCCCGAGCGAATATGCAGGTTGATCCCGGATAATGCATCCTTCTTGGCCTTACTGGAGTAACGGAAGGACACGTTACGGAACTCCACCTCGCCTGTATGCAGTTCAGTTACCGGGGAACCCGGACTTGTGATGTCCGGCTGTTCATCCAGCAGGTCATGGATACGTCCGGCAGAAGCACGGGCAATCGCCACCATCACGATCACGATCCCCAGCGTCATCAGGCTCATCAGAATTTGCATGGAGTAAGCGAATACGCCTGTCAGCTCTCCGGTCGTCATGTTGCCGCCCACCACGAGCTTGGCTCCGATCCAGGAGATGATCAGCATCACGCTATACAGAACCACCTGCATAAGAGGCAGCTCATAGGCCAAGATACGTTCTGCTTTTGCCATCTGCGCAAAAATCCTCTGCGATACTTCCTGAAACTTGGATACCTCATGCTCCTCCCGCACATAGGATTTGACCACCCGAATTCCTCGGACATTCTCCTGAACAACCTTATTCAGAGCGTCGTAGCTGTCGAAGGCACGTTCAAAGACCGGGAAGGCAAACTTCAAAATGAGCATCATCCCTGCCGCAAGCACAGGAATAACGATTACAAACCACCCCGCGATGGTAGGACTGATCCTGTAGGTCATAATCGTTGCAAAAATAATCATCACCGGGCTGCGGAACGCAATGCGAATAATCATAAGAAATGCATTCTGCACATGCGTTATATCCGTGGTCAGCCGGGTGACA
Organism: Paenibacillus rhizoplanae; assembly: GCF_042684125.1. Taxonomy (NCBI): domain Bacteria; kingdom Bacillati; phylum Bacillota; class Bacilli; order Caryophanales; family Paenibacillaceae; genus Paenibacillus; species Paenibacillus rhizoplanae. The sequence continues at coordinate 25,345 of NZ_JBHUKY010000054.1, forward strand.
ATTCCTGAGGTCGAGAATTTATCCATATTGGAAAAGGACAGCCGCTGCACATGACGGAACAGGTCTTCCCGCAGATTTCGTCCGAAGCCAGACATCGCGGTGGCCGAGTGTTTACCGGCAAGTGCGCCGAATACCATGGAGACCAGAGCGAACAGGATCAGGATCAGACCATACTTCACGATCTGGTTCATCTGTCCCCCGGTAATACCCTGGTCAATTAACTCAGCCATGAGCAAGGGAATCAGCACCTCCATGGCAACCTCTCCAAGCAAAAATATAGGGGTCAGCCATGTATCCTTCTTATACTCCCGCACACTTTGCAATAACTTCCTGATCATAAGCATTCTCCTTCTTTGTTGTGAACAAGTTGATTAACCGTAAGAACAGAGGTTATTATAAACTGTATAGTAACTATACAGTCAACCCGTTATTTCGAAGGAGATTAAGATGGCTATGCTTAAGAATGATTTGATGTCCATTAGCGCCTTTTCCAAGCTGTCCCGTGTTCCGCGCAAAACGCTCATTTTCTATGATCAGATTGATCTATTCAAGCCCGCCTTCGTAGCTGACAACGGCTACCGGTATTACATCCGCAGCCAGCTCGATACGATTGGCGTGATCTATATTTTCAAGGAGCTGGGTATGTCGCTGGAGGATATCCGGGCGTATCTGGAGCACCGTTCTCCTCTTAGTACCCTGGAGCTTCTGCGAAAGCAGGAGGAGGTAGTTCAGCAGCAGATCGCGAAGCTCAACCTGGCCAAGGAAATGATGCTCCAGCGCGCGGAGAATATCGAGCATTCTCTGAATGTGGATACCAGCCGGATGGTTGTCGTCCTCCAAGAACGGAAGCCGATCCTGCGCAGCTGCCGTGTTCACGAATCCAGACGGGAATTAAACGAGGAGCTGTGGGATGATTTCCAGGAACGTCTGCATAAGGAGAATGCACCTGCCGGATATCCGGGCGGGGCCATTATATGTAAGGAGGACCTGCTGAGGCGGGACGGGGATATAATCTCCTATATGTTCAGCTTCATCACTACACAGCATCACGAACAAGAATATATGCCGGAAGGCTACTATCTTGTGTCTTACACCCGGGCTGATTATGAGGATACCGAGAAGATTTATCCGCAGATTTTTGATTACATTGACAAGAATCATTATGTTATTAAAGGAGATGCTTACGAGGAATTCCTGTTGGATGAGATCGTTATGAAGCGTCCTGAGGACTATCTGGTGCGGGTGATGGTGTATATCGAGGAGCCAGCCAAGTCATAAACCTCTACCAAAAACGGCGACCCGCCCCGGTAGATCCAGGGCAGCGTCGCCGTTTGTTTATAATATAAGGATTAGTGATCGAATTAATTGCCAGTTATCTTCTGATACGTGCTCTCAGAAATGGTTCTTCTGGCGGTAACATAACGTTCTTTATAGTAACCTGATGACAAGCTGGTGATCGTAACGCCCTTATTGCTTGAGGAATGTGCAAATTTGTTGTCGCCCACATAGATGCCTGCATGCGAGATGCCGTTGCCTCCGGTGTCGAAAAAGACAAGATCTCCCGGACGTAAATCGGACTTGGCTACATATTCGCCTGCACTTGCCTGCGACTTGGATGTTCTCGGAAGATCTAAGTTGAACTTGCCAAATATGTATATTATAAATCCGGAACAGTCAAACCCTTCAGATGCCTTGGTGCCCCCCCATTTATATGGAGTTCCCATAACATCATTAACCTCTTGGTCAAGCCTGGAGCTGTCATCCGCAGATGCTTTTTCAGATCCAAACGATAGCAATAGTACAATACTCAGAAGCCACACGATTCCTCTCTTCAAAAAGAACTCAGTCTCCTTTCTTGCCGGCTAATGCTGCCTGACAAATATTAATTTTTTGTAACTATTATGAATGATAGTTTAATATTCTCCTTTCGTCAACCCCTTCGGTGCTTTTTGAAAGAGTTTACATCCCCAGGCGCAGGTTAATCTCCCGTATCCGCTCCAGGGGCACCTTCGGCTCGCGCTGTGCAGTCATTAAGCCGTTGACCTCATCCTGAACGTCCGTAACCTGTGTATAACAGTACCCGGAGATGAACGGAATGGCCTGAATCGCACGGGTCAAACTGCCGAACCGCTCCAGAAAAGCTTCCTCGCTATCCACCTGATGCCCATAACCCCAGCCGTGCTCACTCTGGAAGGCAATCCCCCCATACTCGCTGATGATGACCGGCTGCCCCTGATAGCTGTACCCTTCTGCAAAAGCAAACTTCCATTCGTTATATGTGCCGTTACTGCCGGTAATAGAGTCTTTATCCTTGTAGGTTTCATATAGCGCTTCTCCCCGCTCCACATAATCATGCAGCGTCAGAATGTCGGACACGGTATGCTCCCAGCCGTCATTCGTAATCACCGGACGATAAGGATCGATAGATTTGGTCAAATAATAGATACCCTCCGTAAATGTCTGCTGCCGGACGTCATGAAGAATATTCTGCACCCCCCACGATTCGTTAAAAGGCACCCAGGTGATGATACACGGATGATTATACTGCTGCTGCACGACCTCCAGCCATTCCCTGGTGAACCGCTCCAGAGCCTCGTCGTTATATTCATAAGCAGCCGCCATCTCCGACCAGACCAATACCCCTTTGACGTCACACCAGTACAGGAACCGGGCGTCCTCCACCTTCATATGCTTGCGCAGACCGTTGTAGCCCATCTCCATAATCGCTTCAATATCTTGAATCAGCGCTTCTTCTGACGGCGGGGTCAGATGACTATCGGTCCAGTAGCCCTGGTCCAGGATCAGTCTTTGATACAGCGGGAGGTTGTTCAGCAGGATCTGGCCGCCCTTGATAGAGATATTGCGCATACCGACATACGAGCCGACCCGGTCTATCTCCTGTTCACCCGCATACAGCACGAACTCGATGTCAAAAAGATTCGGGTTCCCCGGAGACCACAGGTTCTGCAGCCAAGGCCCGTTAATGCCGCCCATCATGCTGACCTCCACGGTCATCGAAGCTCTATCTACCGGCAGGCTAAGCTTATTCACTCTTTCCCCTTGAAACGTAATTTCCGTCTCCAGCCGGAGATCCTGTGCTTCTGTGAGGCCGTGTACGCTATAGTCCAGCCGGAGCATTTGGCGGTTAATGTCGGGTGTCATTTTCACTATATCCAGCCGGGTAGCATGGACATGCTCCAGCCAGACGCTTTTCCAGATGCCGGTGGTTTGCACATAGAAAGAGTCGTGGTTCCGGCCCGCCCAGCGCTGCTTGCCCCGGGGCTGGAGACAGCTGTCGCTGTCACTCACAATCAGTACAATCTCGTTCACGCCCTCCGGTCTGAGCAGCTCGGTAATATCGAAGGAGAACCGCGCATACGCCCCCTCATGCTCTCCGGCATAGCTGCCGTTCACCCAGCAGACCGTCTTATAGTCCACGCCTTCAAAATGCAGCACCGTCCGCTTCCCTTCTACCGCCGGGGACACGACGAGTTGCTTGCGGTACCAGATCCGGGGGTGGAAGGTCTCCTCACCCATGCCGCTGGCCGCAGTCTCGTAGGTGAATGGAACGTTAATGATATGTGTAGCCGGAAAATGATCCATCCAGCGCGCCGCAACGCCAACATTGTCATCATCGAAGCTGAAATCCCACTCTCCGTTAAGATCCAGCCACTGGCTGCGGACAAATTGGGGTCTCGGGTAGCCCGGGGTATAGAATTTCGTAGCTGCTGTTCTAGTCATATCAGTTGTAGCCCTCTCTCTCGTTACTGAAGTATTCTCCATATTCACTATCACAGAGTACTCCCTTGTCCCGGGAAAGAAAATGAATTATTCTATTGATTGACTGATCTATCATCCAATAAGGTGGAATTGTATATGATCACCCTAAAGCGGTGCGGTTCGAATGTAATTCATCCAGAGGGTATGACGATTGACCGCCCGGAGGGCTCCGGCGATTACGTCTTCGTATTCTTTCGGAGCAAGATGGAGCTGAGGCTTCAGACGCGGAGCGTGTATGCTGAACCGAATACTTTTATCATCTATAACAGAGACAGCCACTATTACTACAAGGATGCGGAGCTTCCCCTGGTTCATGACTGGTTCCATTTTGAGCTGGAGGGGGCAGATGCTTGGTTTGACCGCTTGAAGCTGCCGCTGGATACCTTAATGAAGGCCCATGACCCGCTCTATATCACTAGAAAAGTGAACGAGCTTCACTGGGAGAATCTGCAGAACGGAACCTTCCGTCAGGAGATCATCAACTCCATTGTTCGTTGCCTGTTCATGAAGCTTAGCGATATGCGGCATCATGTGGAGTCCAGCCAGCCGGTCAGCAAATACTATGATTCATTCCTGAACCTGAGAAATGAAGTGCTCAGCTCCCCCTCCACCTGGTATTCTGTCGAACAGCTCGCGGAGCGGATGAACATGAGCCCGTCCTATTTTCAGCAGATCTATAAGCAAATCTTCGGCATTCCGGCCGTCAGCGACATCATCCTTAACCGCGTGGGCCATGCCTCCTATTTACTGAAGAACACCACGTATACCGTCAGCCAGATCTCTGCGAGTTGCGGTTATGAGAACGATGTCCATTTCATGCGGCAGTTCAAGAAGTTCACCGGCCAAACGCCGAGTGAATATCGGGGGAAGGGCTGATTGCGAAGGAAGAGCGGATCGGGGTTATTGGCTAGGTTGAACTTGAAAATAGACTGAAGGGGAAAAGTGGCGGAGGAGAATTTTGGAACTGTAGGAGCGGCAGCGTCCGCCTTTGTATTTGGATTTCTACCGCGAAAAGCGGTTCTAATTAATCAGGAAATCCAAATACAACAGCGGCCGGAGGGCCAAATGTTCACCGCAACGACGACCATGCTTAAAGTTATAATCTTAAGTGCATCTTTTTTTATAATCAAAAAATCCACATGAGCACACCAACAATCAAAGCAATAACACCTACCGCAATTACCATATCAGAGATCTGCCGCCATAATCCCAAAGGCCCTTCACGATGAAGCTTCTGTTCATTAACGTCATGGTTGGCTTTGTGCCCGCCGGGGTCATTCGAATAGATAGGGGGTCCACCGCCATTTGAGAATTCAGTCATTACAATCGCCTCCCTTCCCCCAATTATACACCATTTAATCTCATTTATGGTAAACGGAAAGAATTTGGCATAGCTTACATTTGAATTTTGGCTTTAAATATCCTATTTTAAAAAGATAGAGTTTCAGCAGTTAACGGAAGAGGCGAACACAGTATGGGCGATATACATGAGAGGATGTCAGCGGGAACCCGGGCTTTAATCGAGGATAACTTCCTCCAGCTCATGGAGCAGGATGGATTTCACAAGGTGAGCGTACGCCAGCTGGCGCTTAGAACACATATTAACAGGGGAACGTTCTATCTGCATTTTACGGATAAATACGATCTGCTGGAGCAGCTGCAGCGGGAAATACTGACAGGTCTGGAGCAGGTGATGGTTGTCAAAATCGTACGTGAAGAGATGTCCGGGCATTATCTGAAGGGCTTGCCCTATCCGCCCCTGGTGCATATCCTTGAGTATCTGCACCAGCACGGCGAGCGAATCCGCTTATTTCTCGGGGCTAAAGGGGAGGCGGGATTTCCGGGGCAATTCAAGGAGGTCATCAAGCGCAGCTTCTACCGGAAGCTGGAGATGAATGGCGTATTTGCCGACCACCCGGCGGTTCCTCCAGAATATCTCGCTGCGCATTCCGCGTCTATTTTTCTCGGAATTACGGAAGAATGGCTGCACAGCGGGATGCCTTATACTCCGGAGGAGCTGGCGGTGATCTATAATGAGGTCTTATTCATGCAGTCGACTCTGATCGCTAAGGCTTAAATCGTAATCAATACCTTACCCCGGAGCTTGCCGGCTTCGCTCATAGCATGGGAGGCAGCCAGCTCGGTAAGCGGCAGACGGTCAGTAATCCAGAGCTTCAGCTTGCCCGCATCCACCAGCTCCGCAACCCGCGTCAGCAGCGCACGATCCTCTTGTGCAAACAGCTGATGTACCTTAACGCTAAGCTGCGCCGCCAGCGCTTCGTCCGCAGGATTCACTGCCGATATCAGCGCTCCTCCCTCTTTTAGCAGCGGCAGCCATGTGTTGAGCACCTCGGTACTCTCAGGGGACAGATTGAGGATCAGATCCACCTTGTCCGTTAGCTTGTCCGTGACGCTCTCCTTGGTGTAATCAATAATCTCGTCAATCCCCAGCTCCCGAAGCTTTGGCATACTGGCCGCAGAGGAAGTCCCTATGACATACGCTCCATGCTGCTTGGCGAATTGCAGTGCATAGCTGCCTACCCCGCCAGCGGCTCCGGCAATCAGCACACGCCCACCCTGCGGCAGGTTACCATGAACGAATAACCCCTGCCATGCGGTTAAGACTCCAATCGGCAGCGCAGCTGCATCGGATAGCTCCAGGGAGACTGGCGCCAGCGCGGCATACTGCGTTTTGGTGACTACATACTCTGCGGCAGCGCCGTCACGGGACATATCGAGCGCAGCATAGACTCTGTCCCCCGGCTGAAAGTCCGTAACCTCTGCTCCTGCTGCCTCCACCGTACCCGACACCTCAATGTTAGGAATGTAAGGAAATTCATGCGGGAAAAAGGCTTGCAGGTAGCCCTTGCGGATTTTGACATCTGCTGCATTGAACGCAGTCCCTGCCACCTTAATCAGAATCTCGTCCGCTGCGGGAGAGGGGATCGGCGCATCCTCATACCTTAGCTCTTCTAGCCCTCCAAATTGATGTATCCGAATCGCCTTCATATGTGTAGCTTCGTCCATTGCGATCACTCCTATAGATGAATTGGGAATCCGCGTACCGTTGAAGCAAGAGGTGTACTGTTCCTGTAACTCATTGTAGGCTCCCGCTTAAGGGGATACAATCAACAATCAGGTCTGAAGTGTTCATTCTTTCTTCTTACGGGTAGTAGATAATTAGGGAAGGAGTAATGCCTATGGAACATATGGATACGATCGATCTTATCGCCATTCTGGCTCTGGTGCTGGCACTATTGCTTATGCTGAGTGTGTTCAGTCTGAAAAGGCGTGTGAACGAGCTAGAGTCCCGATTAGCGCAAAGAGATGCTTACGGAGGAATGTACTCTCCCCCAGCTAGCAGCAGAGCTGCTGACATCCCGGCTCCCCTGTTCGTACAGAACCCGGAGCTGGCACCAGACCTCGAGCGGAGAATCCGCCTGCTGATGGCCGAAGGCAAGAAGATCCAGGCGATCAAGGTCATGCGCGAAGCGCGGAATCTGGGCCTGAAGGAAGCTAAGGACTTCGTCGATAACCTGGAACAAGGCGGAAACTTCCGCTAAGTGAACCATGAGTGTATGATCAAGAATGACCTCAGACTGCCACTGGAGTGTGGAAGCTGAGGTCATTCTTGTGATGAAGCTTATACTGGCAATGAAGCTAGATATCTTTGTGCATATAAATCCGGGACGAAATCAGATAGGAGCTATAGATAATAACGAGGTATGCCAGCACGCCGATGGCAATAAGCAAGACATTATCCAATCTGCCAGTGCTAATCCATTCGGCAAGTGCCGGAAACCGTTTAGACAAGCTGGTAATTGCCGTGAAATTCAGCATGATCACCATTATAAAGATGAAGTTGACGATCTGCATCCCTTTTTGTCCCAGCCAGTAATACAGCGGCAGATAAATTGAGGCCAATAAAGGGAACGCGGCAGTAGCTATTCCCAGCTCTCTCCAGCGCAGCGGTTCATCCAGCTTGCCCATCGTAAAAGCAACCAGATACAGCAGAATCGTACAGGTCAGGCTGAACAAGGAGAATGGAATCAGCGTCATATATTTAGCCTGAATCAGCCGCTGTCTCGGGACCGGGAGCGTAACCAGAAACTTCTGATTGTTATGCTGCATATCGATGGTACAGGAGTTAATGAGCAGCAGCATAGCCGGAAACAGAGAGAACACCGTATAGGCTTCAGCGTTCATATAACCCATAATCAGATAATAGGGAATCAGCAGGAGGATGAACTTCCGGGTAAGCATGAAGTCTTTACGGATCAGAGCTATGGAGTTATACATGTGCTTCACTTCCTTTTACCGTATAGTACATAATCTCTTCCAGCGTAGGCATCTCGCAGACTGCGGTGTCCCTGAAATAACGTTCCCCCTCAGCACGGTTGCTGATCAGCCCTTCGAAGCCCAGCCCGTTCTCCCGCAGCCCCACGAACCACCGCCGGACATCCCGGTCCAGCAGTTCCTTCCCGCCTTTGACCAGCAGATAGCGTTCGCCCAGACTCTCCTTCATCTCATTGAAAATAATCCGTCCTTCGTTAATGAATGCAATATAGTCGGCAATCCGGTCCAGATCGGTAGTGTTATGAGTCGAGAACAGAATCGACTTCTTCTCATCCTGGATATGTTCACTAAGCAGTTCCAGCATCTCCCGGCGAAAAATCGGATCAAGTCCTGAGGTCGGCTCATCCATAATCAGCAGATCGGCACCATGGGACAGGGCGATAGCGAGGGAGAATTTGATCTTCATCCCCTTGGACAGATCCTTGATCTTCTTACCCGGTGGAAGCTTGAACAGCTCCTGAAACTTCACATATGTATCATTATTCCACCCGGGATAGAACGGGGCGATAATACTCTTCATCTGCTTAACGGTCATATTCTCATAATAGAAGCTCTCATCCGAGACGTAACCGATACGCGCCTTAACAACCGCCTGGTCCTGCTGGTTGTTCTGGCCGAACATCAGAATGTTGCCTTGGTCCGGGTAGATTAACCCCATCATCAACTTGATCAGCGAGGTCTTGCCTGCGCCATTCGGGCCGATCAGCCCTGTAATGTAGCCCTCCTTGATCGGTAGCGAAATATCCCGCAGCTCAAAACGGTCGTAGCGCTTGGTCACATGGTCTAGCTCAATTACATTACTCATTCCTGTTCCTCCTCATAGAGCAGCTTCAGCATCTCCGCGAGTTCAGCGTATTCCATGCCGAGCTGCCTGCTCTCGTCAATAATCTCCTTCAGCTTGCCCTCCACCATCCGCAGCCGCTGTTCCCGGATATATTCCTGATCGGCCCCGGAGACAAAAGAGCCCTTGCCCACAATCGAATTGATCAGCCCCTCCCGCTCCAGCTCCTCATAAGCCCGCTTCGTGGTAATGACGCTAATCTGCAGCTCCTTCGCTAGTAAGCGGATCGACGGCAGCGGCGTACCCGAGACCAGCTCGCCTTGGAGAATCATCTGGCGGACCTGTCCCACAATCTGGGCGTAGATCGGTTCGCCAGATGTACTTGATATCAAGATATTCATGCAGCAGCATCAGCTTCCTTTGTGTATTATGTATTTAGTGTATATATGTAATATATACACTATGCGCAGTTGTGTCAATCCCGAATTTCCCTGCTTACGCAGCAAGGTATTGAGCTGCTCCCTTATGGGAAATGGTATTACTATATTAGGGATGGTTACAGATCGTGGATACAGAAGGAGAATGAATATGCTTAAAAAAATTGCCGCACATCCGCTCGCCTGCATCCTGCTGGTAGCCGCTGCTATTGTGCTCATGCGGCCTATGTATTCCTATAACGACCCGGACACATTCTGGCATTTGGAGGTCGGGCGCTATATGCTGGAGCACGGGAAGATCCTCTATTATGCCATTCATACCTTTTATGGAGATCGGCTGCCGTATATCCCGCATGAAGCCGGGTTTCAGCTTCTGATTGCACCACTCTATCAAGGGTTCGGCTGGCCAGGGATTTATCTGCTGACTGCCCTATGCCTGTTCGCCTTAGTGATGGGGCTACTGCGCCTTGGACAAGTATCGCGCAGAGAGCTGGGGCTGGATCAGAACCATATTCTGCTGCTGCCCTTCGTCCTGCTGATCTCCTGCTGGATCTTCTATAACTACTTCAAAGGAAGACCACAAATGGTCTCCTCCCCGTTAATCGTCTGGTTCTTTGTCTGCCTGCGGGAATATCAAATGAAGCCCCGCGTCAAAGTTGCGGCTGCAATGATAATCTTCTCCTGCGTCATTGCCAATGTCCATACCGGAGTATGGCTCGTGATAGCCGTATTCACCGGAATGGCTGCGCTCGAGTCATTGATCGCCCGCAATCTCAGCCGCAAGCGTGCTGCCGTCTTCGGGCTTGTCCTACTGGCAGGACTGCCGAATCCGGGCGGGTTCAAAGGTCTGCTGTTTATTCTCACAGTCACTAGAAATCACTTCAATCTGCTGATTAATGAATGGCAGCCTCTGTCCTTCAGCCGGTTCGATCAATTGCCCATTCTGTTGCTGCTGCTCTTCTTCGCAATCACGTTACCGTTCTCCTTGCAGCAGAAGCCCTTCCGCTTCTTCCTGATGACCGGCATCCTCTACCTGGGAGTCTCGAATTTCAAGCAGAATCTGTTCATGTGGCTGTTCATTCCCTATTTTGCGGCTGTTTTCTTCGAGGTCTTGCCGCTTCCCGGTACCTTCAAAGGGCGTGAAAACACAAGATCCATCGCTATTGGACTCGCTGCCGGACTACTAATCAACACAGTCTCCATCTTCGTAGCTCCGCCAAGTGTTGCAAGTGCAGATTATCCGGTGCATGAGATGAATTATGTACTGGAGCATACACCGGCAGGTACACGGCCCAGGGTGCTGTCCAGCTATGGAACGTCGGGTTATGTGATGTTTCGCGGCGGGGATATCCTCTGTGACGGGCGCCAGGACCCTTTTATCACCAAAGCTTCGGCGGGAGCCCTCGGGTGGACGGCCTTTGAACGCTCCATGTATGGCTTCTCGGAGTATTTGCCCGATATTGTGAAGTATGATAAGCCGGATTATGTGATTGTCCCTAAGGGCAGCTCGGGGAGGCTCTATGCGGACTGGGTAAAAGCGTTCGGCACACCGGTCTACAAAGGCAGCTACGGAAGTGTATTCGATCTCCGCAAGCCTTCCTCAGCGGGCAGCAGCTAATGGGATTAGCCAATCATCCCCTGCGACCGCAGAAAGTGGTAGACGATCTCGCTCTGCAGCCTTACTCTTAAGGCATAATCCAGGCTCCAGCAGGTCTCTACGGTCACCGCCCGGGCACCGAGCAGGCGCTGGAAGGCCATCCGTGAAGTTCCCGCGCGCTCCCTATGCCGTATGTTGAAGCGGTAAGCTCTATTCGTGATGGTCTGATTCATCCGCATCACAATTTGCTTCGCCAGTCCATGCGCACGGCTGACCGGGCTGATGATCAGAGTCTGGCCGACCCGCTTCGGATTCAGCTCGGACAGCCCGTTCGCCTCATGCAGATCCAAAACCCAGGAGGGGCGGTAGCGCAAGGCAAGCTGCCATACGGCTGCCGACAATGGATGACGGGCCGGGGCGCCTTGTCCGCGCGGGAAGGTACGGTTCAGGTCAGGATTCCCGCGAATCCCCTTGCGCCGTGCGATTTGGTTCACCAGCGGAACGATAATCAGCTTCCCTGAGCGCAACATCAGATCTCCCCGGTAGAGCCGGCTGGCAATGCCCTGCGCTGCGCGGCTGCTCGCCGGCTCATTGCCGTGAACACCGGAGATGATCATGAATACAGGTCCTGGGACTCCGCTGCTAATGACATAATATGGTGTGGCATAAGGCGTTCCCGCTGCCAGCATGTGCTTCTCGACAGACACTGTGGTTCACCTCGCTCTGGATGATGTGGATGATGGTATACAAGATTCTGGACAGCACCAACGGTTACTCTGTAATGTATGCGGATTACCTGCGGGGGATTGGACGAATAGGACAGCAAAATAACCCCACAAAGTCAGGCTTTAGCTTCGATGATGACTCAGGTACTTTACGGGGGCCCAAAAACATATAAATTCTTTCTAAAAAAGCCGGCCAAGTCCTGTAATGGACTCATCCGGCTTCTTCTCTGGATGCACGCGGGTGCTAATAGAATAATAGCAGCGGCTCCTGTGTATAATGGAATAATTATGTATAATATGGATAGATCAAGCATAACCTTTGATGGCCTAATCCATTTCTATACTCCGAGGTGACCGTAATGCGGCGAACTAAACGTTCCGGCAGAGACCTTGTGTCTTTTCTGCTCAGCGCCTTCTCCATACTGATCATTGCGTTCTTCGTGATCCGCTATGTGCTTCAGACCGTTTCATTCGCACCTTAACATCTGCGCAACGCAAAAAGGAGCATTTGGGGGAAATGCTCCTCTTCGGCTTGCATATACCATGTATTAGGTTGCACTTCCGGAAGAATTATAATCCGAAAGTCTTACCAATAATTTACCTTAAAAATCACGATAATACAAGTATTTCCTTCTATTCCAGTGAAAATGTGACTAATTTATGACTGGGCTTCGCCGCTTGGCTGCACATCCGGGGATTTGAGACGCAGCGGGCTTTGCCGCCTGATCTGTACGCCCGTTATAATGAACCTACTCTGCGCAGAGAATAACGAAAAAGAAGGAGCATTCACATGGATGCTAATCCCCTGTTACAGCGCAAGACCGTACAATTTTCACATCTCGTTACTGAAGGCACTCATTATGAGGTCGGACGCGCCTTGGGAACCCATTATAAGAATAACTCTGCCATGCTATCCTTCTTATCCTCACCCTTCATGGGAGCCTCCCCGCTGACACCGTATGCTGCGGACAAAGCCATGGAGAGCTTCGAGCGCTACTGCCCCGGCTTAAATGAAGAAATTCAGGGCTTCGCCGATGAGACCGGAATTGAAGCTGCCCATGTCGTATTCTATTATTCCTACTTTCAGGCATCGGGCCACTGCACACAGGCAGTCTTTCGAACCGGAGCAAGTGCGGAGCGAAACGGACATATCTGTCATATGCGGAATTATGATTTTGGCTGGGAGGATGAGCCGTATAATCAGCTGCTGCTCAGCACAACCCGGGTGAAGGGCAAACCGGCACATACCGGCTTTGCGCTGCAGCTGTTCGGGCGTTATGACGGGATGAATGAGGCAGGTCTTACCGTAACCACCACCTCGGGGAGAATCCGGCCGGAGATGACCGGGGAGGGCTTTGTTTTTCCAGGCGTAGTCCGGGCCTTGCTGGATCAATGTACTACTGCGGAAGAAGCAGCTCAGCTCATGCGCAGCATGCCGGTGGCCGACTACAGAAACTTCCTGATCTCTGACGCCCAAGGGAACATCGCCCTCGTGGAGACGGCTGGTACCGAGAAAGCAATTCAGTACCATCCGGCTGCTGCCAGCTTAAGTGCAAGCCAGCTTGTGCTCTCGGCGAACCATTACACCCTGCCCACCATGCAGCTACATAATCAGCAAGTTATGGAGAACTCATGGACAAGATATGACGCGTTGCGGGCAGCACTTATGGACGACAGCACCGCTATCCATCCTGTAGCAGCCATGAAAGCTGCCGCAGGACGCGAATATCCCGAAGGGATCTGCTGTCACCATTACAGCGAAGGCTTAGGCACCTTATGGTCCGTGGTCTGTGACAATACAGCCCGCGAGCTGCATATCTGCTTCGGTTCCCCGCAGCTGAACGGCTGGAGAACATTCGGGTTCCATGACCCGGCTGGAATGCGTGTATACGAGGCAGTGCTGCCGGATAAGCCGTCCGCTGAGGGATTCTGGACCAGTCCCAGGTAAGCAAACCACTATTTTTTCTACTGTGACACCTTCTGCAAAATAGACTGTACAAATGCTGTCTTCCCGTCACAATACGCATCAATGTCATAACGGTATTTCTCAGCCAGCCGCTGCTTGACCGCCTGATATTCCTCCCGGGCAGCGGGATGGCAGCGCAGATAATCACGGAAGAGGATATGTTCTACATAACCCTTGCCGTCCTTAGGACATACATAGAGATGGTATTTCATGAAGCCGTCATCCTGGTTGCTCTTGAAGGCTTCCCTGCCCTCAATGCCCATATTGCCCTGATGCTCATAACCGAACGCCTGCAGTCTGCGGATGATCTCCGGCAGCTGTTCATAGCTCTCCATCACCAGATCGATATCAATTACAGGCTTAGCCCACAGCCCTTCAATCGAAGTGCTGCCCACATGCTCAGACCGGATAATCAGATCTCCCGCGATCTCCAGCATCCGCGCCTCAATTCTGCTGTATTCCGCCTTCCAGGCCGGATCATACGGAACCACTTCTACAACCTTGGTCTTCTCAGCCATAATTGTTCTCCTCCTTCGGCTATAACCTGTACCCGCCAATGGCATAAAATACAAACCGTAATCTCATACTAACCCACAGAGACGGAGGTGAACAGTATGCCCAAGAATAGTGCAGATCCGAAGCATGACCGTGCAGATAACCGTGCCGACAGTAAGAACAATCAGCAGAATCACGCCAGCATCAGCGAAATTCCCCAGATGGTGACTCCTAATAAAGCGGCAGATGTGGTGCCGAGTCTTAACGGTGTGACCAAGAACGAGAGCTGATTTCCGCTTTGTTATGCTTATAGACCAGGCTGCCCTCAAGGTATGGACGGGCAGCCTGGTCTTTTGCCGGGCAGAGCAGTTATACTATAAATCTAATGATAGAAATAGAATATATAGATTGAGCTTGAAAACACCCATAAGGATAGTGGCGGAGGGCCAAACATTCTCTGGAGTCACGGCTATCCCGTTATGGATACCTTACAAGTATAATCTATGGAATAGAATCATCAAGAAAAGAGTGGACGTATGCGAATTGGATTTTTTGACTCTGGAATTGGCGGATTAACCGTGCTTCATCAGGCGCTTAAGCTCTTGCCGCAAGAGGACTACCTCTTCTATGCAGATACCGACCATGTGCCCTATGGGGAGAAGACGAAAGACGAAGTCAGGGAATACATCCTGCAAGCGGTGGATTTCATGGCCCGGCAGCATATAAAAGCGTTGGTTGTCGCTTGTAACACAGCCACCAGCATCGTGATTGAAGAGCTGCGGCAGCGGTATGACTTTCCGGTGCTCGGGATCGAGCCGGCAGTGAAGCCTGCGGTTGAACAATCGGAGGGTAAGCAGAAGAAGGTGCTGGTACTCGCCACCCGCTTAACGCTGCAGGAGAAGAAGTATCATGATTTGGTGCACCGTATCGATCACGGGGAGATTGTAGACAGTCTGCCGCTGCCCGGGCTGGTTGAGTTTGCGGAGCGCTTTGATTTTGACGAAGAGAGAATCATTCCCTATCTGAAAAGTGCGCTGGCACACTTGGACCTTAAGCGGTACAGCACGGTGGTCCTTGGTTGTACCCATTTCCCCTACTTCGAGGGAAGCCTGCGGAAGATATTCCCGGATACGGTTGACTTCATCTCCGGCAGTCTCGGAACCGCCAGACACCTGAAGCAGATTCTTCAAGCGGAGGGCCGGATTAATGAGGGGACGGGCGATATCCTTTTTTACAGATCCAGTGTACAGGTAGATGATCCCGCAATGTTATCCAAGTATGAGCGTCTGTTCAAACGTCTGGATGAAATGGAACAATCTATTAATCGGAGCAAAAGGAGTGATCTCACTTGAGTCACTATACAACCATAATGGAAAGATTACGCCAGAATCCGCTGAAGAATGTAACGCTGCTCAAAATGATGACGGCTTATCATACTCAGATAGATTGCGTGCTGATTGAACAAAAGGAAGAGTGGGGCGTGCTGCTGCTTATGCCTGCCACCACCTTCGGCTATGATCACCGGACCTACCCGGAAGCTGACACCGTTGTGTTGATGGACTACAGCAGCCCCGAGGTCTTCCCTGCCCTGCTCAAGCGGTTGCCGAAGGACGCCAACCTGGTCTTCAAGCTTCAGGAGGATGCTTACCGCCAAGCGCTGGAACCGTATTTCACGCTGCGGCGGGTCCGTAGTCTCTACTCTTATTCTTCGGCCGAAGGCCAGAGGTTCAGCGCAGATGAAGCCTGCACGGTCAGTGAAGCTATCGATGAACGGCTGCTGCCGCTGTGGATGGCGAATGATTATTCGTTAGAGGAGATCACGCAGTATTTTGAAGACGGGGCGTTCGCTGTGACGTTATTTGACGGGGATACGCCACTCAGTACATGTATGGTGTACCGCAATGAGGAGCGAATCTGGGAAATAGGCGGCGTACGCACCATAGAAGCTGCCAGACAGCGTGGATTGGCACAGCGCGTAGTCCGCACAGCAGTCTTCCACACCCAGAAGCGGGGCTACATTCCCAGGTATCAGGTGCTGGAGAACAATCTCGCCTCCATCCGCCTCGCCGAATCCATTGGCCTTACCCGCGCTGTCACGCTGGAGCACTGGCTTAATTATTGATGGATTGAATAGGAGCATTCGCTCACTACCTATGAAGGAGTTAGATGATGAATAATCCCCCTCCGCCCTATGGAGAACAGAATTATTACCAGCAGTACCCTAAGCCTCCGCAGGAGCGGATGAACGGCAAAGCGGTTGCAGCACTTGTGCTGGGTATTCTCTCCATTGTAATACCTTACGTCGGCATCTTATTCGGGATTACCGCAATCGTTCTGGCTACACTTGCCTTTAAGGAGATCCGTTACAGCTATGAGCAAGGCCGGGGACTCGCGATCGCCGGGCTGGTCTGCGGAATAGCCTCCACCTTTATTTACACCATTCTCATCATCATGTTTGTTTTAGCTATTCTGTTATTCAATAGTGCACACACTGCGACGGGGTATGAGTTATTATCTGCATATAGTTTCTTAGTGTAATCATCCATATATACAGGAGGTAGACTATGCAAGCAAGCGAAAGATACGTTTACCACATTGTGACCCGAAAGAAGATGGCCCTGAATCAAATCATTAATTTTGACAACCAGCAAAAAAACACCTTGTATCATTTCTTTTTTGAGCAAGAACAGATGAATTCCAAAGGGGAAGACGTTATTCAAATCCTGCACGGTAATTATACTGATGACGGATTGAAATTGGATAAAGAGGATGCAGAGGTTACGGTTAAGTATGCGGAGCAGACCATCAGAGCGGTTCGAGAGGTTATCGTTGAAATGGTTAGGCTACAGGAACATCCTGAGTATCCTTCACGTTTGTCTTGCTTATACGCAGCGAAGAGCTATGAAGACGCCCTAATGTGGAAAAGCATATTCGATTCGCACCACAGGAAAGTGTTGCAGATCGTGAGACTTAAGGTTACTGGAGCTATTTTTGAAGGTGACGGCAGTCTGTTGCCCAAGGAAGAAGCGACTCCATTCTCCCGTAAAATCGAACAAGCCAGAGAATACTGGAAAGGTAATCTCACTAACGCGCTTCCAGAGCTGTTGATTAACGGAAGAATCGAAGTAGCAGACATCATCACAGAGTACCCCTGCTCCTAAGAATGCTAATGTTCTCCGCTTGGCGGTATTCTGTAGGGGTGAGCTGGTATTTCTTGCGGAACATCTGGGTAAAATGGCGCATGTCCTGGTATCCTACCCGTTCTGCGATATCGGCCAGCTTCAGCCCCGGATTCAGCAGTAATAGCTTCGCCTGTTCCAGCCGCAGCGAGGTGACATATTCCTTGTATCCCTGCCCTGTCTTCTGCTTGAACAGCTGGCTGAAATATGCCGGATTCAGGAACACCACCGAAGCGATTCTCTCCAGTGACAGCTCCTCATAGAAATGCTCCTTAATATATTGCAGCGCCACTTCAATCGCCTTCTCTCCACTCCCCTTGAGCGGCTCAAGCGGCGGCCCCTGGAAAGCCGATGCTTCCCGCATCCGCTTCACGATCTGAGGCACCGTATGGAAGTCACAGCTCCGCCCGGAATGGATAATCTGAAAAGGGATTTTCAAATAATGCGTCAGATGAGTCTTCACCTCCTCCTGGAACTGCTCTACCCGCACACTCTCGCCCGGTGTGATCAGGCCCAGCAGGTGCTGGCGGTCATAGCTGACCACGAAGCCCCGCCCATACCGCTCGATCAGCTCGGAGAGAACATTCTCGACAATGAAATGCTCCAGACGGGCGCTCCGATCCCCCGGCTCCAGCTGAATCATGACCAGATAGAAGGAATGATAATCTTCAATGAACGCGTCGATGTCCAGATTCCCGATATCCAGCCCGGAGGCCAGCCGCTGAAAAACCCCCTCGCGCAGGAACCGCAGACTGGCCTTCAGCCGCTCGCCTTGCCGCGAGATCTGGTTATCCTGCTGGATTTCGGTCGTCAGGCTGTCGATCAGCTCGGTCAGCTTATGCTTGCCGATTGGCTTCAGCAGATAGTCGCGCGCCCCCAGCCGGACCGCTTCCTGGGCGTAGGAGAATTCGCTGTGGGCAGAGATGACAATCCATTTCACATACGGATACCGGCGCTTCGAGATTTTCATGAATTCCAGCCCGTTCATGCCCGGCATCAGAATATCGGTTAGCACGATATGGATATGCTGCTCCTCCAGAATCTTCACCGCTTCCTCCGCCCGGCCGGCCACAAACACCTGATGCTCTGCACTGATCTGCTTGATCGTGCGTTTGATGCCTTCACGGATGGCCCGTTCATCATCGGCTATAAGAATATTCATCTCGGCAGCTCTCCTTCCACTGGAATAGGCAGCACGATCGCCACCTGCGTCCCCTCACCGGGGAAGCTCTGAATCTGTAGACCATACCCCTCCCCGAACATGAACCGCAGACGGCGGTGCAGGTTCTGGAGTCCGATCCCGCTTTTGCCGCCTTCTCTGCCACTGGAGCCCGAACTATCGGGACCCTCCACATTCAACGATTCTTGTAGCCTTGCCAGCTGCTCCCCGTTCATTCCGTCCCCGTTATCCTCCACAATTAGCTCAAGATGATCGCTCTCTTGCCGGGTATAGACCTTGAGAATCCCCTGACGCGCGAGCGGCTCCAGTCCATGCTTGACCGCATTCTCAATGACCGGCTGCACCGTCATCTTCGGGACCCTTATGTTCAGCCAGCGTTCATCGATATCTGTCACGATCACGAGGCGGCCCTCCAGCCGGATCGAGATGATCTTCAGGTAATGCCCGATCTGCTCCAGCTCCTCGCTCAGGCTCACCTCAGCCCCGTCTTCCCACTGGCTGCTGTAGCGGAACATCGAGGACAGAGAGAGCACCAGCTCGCCAAGCTGTTCATTGCCCTCCTCATCCAGCATCCAGTAGATCATATCCAGCGTATTGTAGAGAAAATGCGGGTTCACCTGGGACTGCAGGGCATGCAGCTCCGCATTTTTTTCGCTGACTGAGGACAGCTTGACCCGCTCAATCAGCTCCTCGATCCGCCGGACCATCCGGTTGAAGGAAGCAACCAGAATGTTAATCTCCTGATACGAAGAGACCTTGACCATGCCGCCGAAATTCCCCACCTCCACCTGACGCATCTCGCGGATCAGCTTCTTCAGCGGCGAAGAGATGGTCTGCGATACGATCGACGCAATCAGCGTGGAGACCAGGATCAGCGCCGAGATCACAATCAAGAGATAACGCTTCATCTCCACCAGCTCCACATTCAGATCCTTGTCCGGAGTAATACTCATCACCCACCAGCCCGAGAAAGACAGCTTGGACGCCACAACCAGTTGCCCGCGCTCCTGCTGAACCATCACATGCTCCGAGGCCGGGAGCTTAGGCAGACGGGCAGCGTCCGGCTGCGGATCTGTGGCCGAGGTGACAAACCGTCCATCCGGGGACATCAGGTAGACCTGACTGTGCGTGCCCAGCTTCAGATTCTCCAGCGCCTCCAGCACCGGCTGCGGGTCCGTCTCATACAGCACGATGCCGATCGGCTTATGCTCATTGAGGTCATAGAGCTGCCGCCCGAAGGCGAAGACCGGGCTGTCCTCCACCTGGTCGATCAGGGAGTGCGGGTACACCCCGAGCCAGACCATTTTCCCCGAGGATGCCTGCAATTGCCGGTACCAGTCCTCCTGCCTATAATTCGGATCGACCACATTCATATAGTTGCCATAGTTGTAGATCTTGCCGCGGTCAGTGATCACATGGATACCCACCAGATCGTCCCGCGAATAAAAAATCGAGCCGATAATATTCGTCACCGTCTGCTCATTGATATAGGCCACCGCCGGCCCGTCCGTCTTCTCATTAATCAAGCGGATCATCTCGAAGTTATTGCTGAGCGACTTGGACAATGCGTCATACCCCTTATAGAGAAGCGTGAATAAGCCTGCGCTCTGGGCGACGTTTTTTTGCGACAAATCACCGATCTTCTCATGCAATTGGTCTGTAGTCCGGTTATAGTACAGCAGGCTGACAATAAGCAGAATACTGGACATGCAAAAAAGAAACAGCAAGAACAACCGATGATGAATGGAATGAAAGCCGATCTTCATAAGCCTCTCCCCTTTTCGCACCCAGTTCTGCCGTTTCCTATTATAAAACTTTACCAATTTCATATGCAATGAAGGAATCCAAGCGCCTGCCCTTTATCCTTTAACCGCTCCTGCCACCATCCCTTTAGTAATCTGATTCGACAGGAAGAAGTAAATCAGAATCACCGGCAGCGCGCCCATGACGAGGAAGGCCCCGATATTCCCGTAGTTGACCGAATACTGGCTCACGAAGGTGTAGACCCCGAATGGAAGGGTTTTGAGCTTCTCTGACGAGATGAACGTGGCGGCCAAGATGTATTCGTTCCAGATGTTGATGAAGGTTAAGATACATACGGTCATGACAGGTGGAATGGACACCGGCAGGATAATGCTGCGGAAGATCCGATACACGCTCGCCCCGTCGATGAACGCCGATTCTTCGATCTCATGTGGAATAGCTCTCATGAAGCCGCTCAATATGAACACGGCGATGGGAGTCGAGAACGCGATGTACGGCAGAATCAGCGACCAGTGGGTGTTGAGAATATGCATGTTTTTGAAAATAATCATCAGCGGCAGCAGCGTGGCCTGCATCGGAATCATCATCCCCATCAGGAAAATGGTCATCACGACATTGCCGTATTTCCACCGGAACCGGGAGATCGCATAGGCCGCCATCGAAGCCAGCAGAATGACACATATCATCGTAAGCGCAGTAACGAACACACTGTTCGACAGGTACTTCAGATAGCTGCCCGAGGTGTAAGCCTCGTAGTAGTTATGCCACTGGAATTTTCGCGGAAAAGAAAAGAAGCTCCCGTCCAGAATCTCCTCATTCGTCTTCAGGGAGTATAACAGCAGCCACAGCAGCGGGTAGAGCTGGGTAATGACAGGAATGGCAAAAAGAAGATACACGATTCCTTTTTTAAGCTTACGCATGGTCCGCGCACTCCTTTCCTATTCGAATTTTCGCTCAAGCCGGTTGAAGATCATGTTGATGATGCCGGTAAAAATGAGACAGACCACCACGAGGAAGGTCGCAATCGCGCTGCCGTAGCCATACTTGAAGGACAAGAAGGAACTGTTATACATATGGGTGGAGATGACATCCGTTGCATGTGCAGGACCGCCGCCAGTCATGACCATAACCAGGTCGAAGGCTTGCAGGGACCCGATAAACGCCAGGATGATCGAGATTTTGAAAATCGGAATGATCAGCGGAAGCGTAATGTAACGATCCGCCTTGAAGCCGTCAGCCCCGTCAATTCTGGCCGCTTCGTACAGCTCGTCGGGAATGTTCTGCACTCCGGTATACTGAATCAGCAGATGGTAGCCGAAATACTGCCACAGGGACACCAGATACAGAGAATACATGGCGATGTTAGGCTCGGTCAGCCAGTTATGCGTCCAGCTCTCAAGCCCCAGGGACACCAGCACACCGTTCAGCATGCCCCCCATCGAAGTAGGGTTATAGATGGTCTTCCAGAGTTGTCCAATAATAACGACTGATAAGATGACCGGCGTGAAGTAGATCGACACCAGCGTATTGGCTCTGCGCAGATAGCGGTTAAGCAGGATCGCCATCCCCAGACAGAGCGGGATTTCCAGCATGGAAGCCACGGCGTA
This sequence comes from Paenibacillus rhizoplanae, assembly GCF_042684125.1. Lineage (NCBI taxonomy): Bacteria > Bacillati > Bacillota > Bacilli > Caryophanales > Paenibacillaceae > Paenibacillus > Paenibacillus rhizoplanae. The sequence continues at coordinate 47,212 of NZ_JBHUKY010000054.1, forward strand.
CAGCAGCGTTCTCCGTACAGAGGGCCAGAACACCGGGTCATGCCAGAACATATTCTTGAAGTTGCCGAAGCCGACGAACTGAGAGGTCGTCAGACCATCCCACTTCAATAAGCCCGTGTATAATGAGACCAGTATGGGAACGAATACCAGGCACACATAGAGCAGCAGACATGGCAGTATGAAGACGGCGATTGTGCGTGCCGGCACCTTAAGGACTTTCATCTTTCCCGCCTCCTATCAAGCAGATTCTTCTTTGTCTAATGATTTATACAGTTAATAATTAATGCCATTAACTTTAAAAAGTGCATGATAAACCCGATGCGAAGCGTCCTGAATCAGCTGGCTTCGCATCGAGTAGGACAGTTGTACGGTTACTATTTGACTTGCTGGTTATTTGTTGGCTTCAAAAGCAGCCTGATGTTCTTTGGCTACCGCCTTGGAATCCATCTTCTGGACGAACAGGTTCTGAATGCTGCTGAGGTGGACCTGTGCGGTTGCAGGGTTCATGGTGTTATCGAACGCCAGGTCGCCGCCCTTCACTTGGTTGAACAGTCCGGCAATGTTCACTGCCAGATCGGAATACCCGGCAGCCTTGAGGTCGCCATCTACCTTTTGGCCGATCCCCACAGCGTTCTTCAGCTCAAATTGCTTCTTAGGATACTCGGTGCCGAAGTAGTTCAGGAAGTCCTTGGTTTCCTTCAGATGCTCGCTGTTGGCCGATACGGCGAAGGCGCTGCCGGGGGCCAGCATGAATTCGTTGGGATCTCCCTTGCCGTTCACTGTCGGGAACTGGAAGGCTCCCACTTTACCGGCTACCGGGGAAGCGTCAATCGCGCCAGTCTCCCAGGAACCGATGGACCACATGGCAGCTTTACCTGTCTTGAAAATATTACCGCCAGCATTGGCATCAATGGAGGTGGCACCGTCAGGGAAGGCACCCGCTTGAACCAGGGCCTGGAAGGCGTCAACTGCTTCGATGAACGCAGGATCTTCAAAGGTCTTTTTGCCATCGAGCACATCTTGCAGGAAGCCGGGGCCGCCGTTAGTGCGCAGCAGAATGTTCATGAACAGGAACGAGCCGGTCCAGGAATCCTTTTCGCCGATGGCCAGTGGTGTGATGCCCTTATCCTTCAGGATCTTCACATCCTTCAGCATTTCCTCGAAGGTAGTTGGAGGGGCAGCGATGCCGGCTTGGGCGAACAGGTCTTTATTGTAGTAGACGACTTCAATGTTGTTACCGTCGGGGATGGCATACACATTATTATCGAAGCTGTAGTAGTCGAGGAGGCCCTTCTGGTACGTGTCCTTCAGGCCATTCTGATCGAGCATGTCGTTCAGCGGAGCGAACAATCCTGCATCGACGAACGGTTTCATTTGGGCTGCCGGGTTCACGATGGTGATGTCCGGCACTTCTTTGGAGGCAGCCTGTGTCTTCAGCTTCACCTTCTGCTGGTCCGTGTTCAGCGTGTCGAGTTCGATTTTCACATTGGGATGCTCTTTCATGTACGCGTCGGTCAGCTCACGGATCATTTTGTAATTGGGCGTTGCGGGATCGGGGTAGATGTTCTGGAAGGTAAGCGTTACTTTTTTATCGCTCGGTGCATCTGTAGCTGCGGCATTGCCGCTGCCTGTGGCGGCGTTCGGTGCGGCGGTGTCCTTAGCCTTGGAATTGGCATTGTTGTTCGAGTTCCCGCATGCGGCAAGGCTTACTGCCATTAGCGCGGCGAACGCGACGGTGGCGGTTTGCTTCATTTTTCTATTGACCATAATTAAAGCCCCCTCTGTCGTGATAAGCTAATTATCATCACAGAGAGCGCTTACAACAAGGTGGGAACTGCAGAAATGAGGTTTGTTTTTTCTAGGTATGGTTAATCCCCTAAGCTTTTCACTAACAGCTGTTCATCGTCTTTCACATAGCTGCACTGTTCATAGGTGCTAATGGCCGCAGTGTTGCTACTGCCTGTCAGTACCTTTATACTTTTCACTCCGCATTGTCTGAAATTTTCTTCCAGGCAAGCAATAAGGGCCATGGCCATTCCTTGTCTTCGGGCGGCTTCTTCTACGTAGAGTTCGGTTATTTCTCCATAGGGCTCATCATAACAAAAGGAAGAGTAGCATTGACCACAGCCGAAACCAACGATTCTACCGTTCATCTCTGCTACGGCAATCAGTTCATTACGGTTTATATTCAAATGTTCCCTGATCTTAGCTGCGGGTCTGGTTACCCCGCCGTTAAATTCCTGATTGAGTCTGGAAAGTTCTTCAGCATCGGCTGAGGATGCCAGCCTTACTTTTGCCGTAGAATCCATCTTGGGTCACCTCGTATATTGTATGTATATAAGCTATAAGACACACTTAAGTTTCGAACTTGAAGCTTCGTCGGCACTGCGGTGAACATTTGGACTTCCGGCCGGTTGCTACTGCTCCTACAGTTCCAAATCTCCACTCCGCTGCTTCATAATAACGCTAATTCTTGAAGAACTTCCTTTACATCACAGCTGGAATTCAAGATATGGATCATCTCTTCAGTAATGGGGAGATCATCGTAGATTTTTGCAACAACCTCTAAGGATAAGGGTAAATCAAAATAATCTGATGCAAATTCCACAAAATCCTCTGGCGTATGGAATATACAGCCCAGTAAAAAATCAGAACCATCGCTTGCACCTTTTGGAATCTCAACGTTTCCCTTGTTCCAGTTCCTGTCACTGTTTTTACGCCAAATACAAAAAGTTACATCGTCTTTTTCAAATGCTTCATCATCGAGTAAAGATAATAATTCCTTGGGGACATCATCATAAATCCCTTGCCATACTTTATGCTCATCTTGCGCATATGGGCTTAATCCGGATTCATGATCGAAGCCTTTTATGATGGAGCCTTCAGGGGAAAACAAAATAAACAGATGATCCCCTGATCCATTATCTATTTTCGCCATAGAAACACCCTCATTCCAATCTTGAACATAGCTATGGTAACGAAGCCATTCCTCCGGACAAAGAATAATATTCAGTGATGCTTGGATTTTCATTAGCTTTTGTAACATTGCTGGATCTGGTAGACGCTCTAAGATAATTGCTTCCATGAATTCTCACTCTTTCTTCTTTCATTGCACAACTAGAGTAACCAATCGTCCTCGTTAAATCCTACAAAGTCCTCCAATGAACAAGGAAATATCAACAAAGATTGATAATTAAGTTCTAAAATAGGATGGTTTTTCCTTTATGATAATTGTTCATTAATTTTGATCAATATTTCCTTCAAGATTTGCTTCTCCTCCTCGGTAAGGATTTGAACAATTTCTTCCTCTACCTTTCGGAACGAATCTTGAAATTCCTCAATCAGTTCGACCGCTTTTGGCAATACATATATATTTTTTTGCCGTTCATTATTGGCCGGGATTTTGCGCTCGATGAACCCTTTTTGTTCTAGACCTTGAAGCATGGTTGTAATACTGGCCCCACGTAGTTGAAACCGATCGGCAAGATTCTTTTGAATAATATGATTATTTTGGTTCTGGTAAATATAATCGATTACTTTTCCTTGTTGAGCGTTTAACCCCTGCTCTTTTATACTTTCGTCCGCTCTTTTCTTTAACTTAAGACCGATAATCTGAAACAAATCGAGATAAGGCGTAATCTCTCGGGATTGCATGATCGTCCCCCCTGTGATTGTTAGCAATCTAACTTTAAGCAACTAAACTATACTGTGATCCTATATACTTGTCAAAATAAATATTAGCCAATTGACAGTTAGTTAACTAATAGTTATGATTCTAATTGTTTAGATTACAAACACTTGGGAGGAATTCAAATGGAGAAGGTCACACAAAATGCTGCGTTAGAACAAGTTACGGCAATTACGAATATACGTATTTTTGATGGAAATCAAATTATTGCGCCAAGACATATTGTCGTTAAGGGTGAGTCCATAATATCAGTGGGCGGAGACCTTCCGGCCGATGCAACGATTATTGATGGAGAAAATGCGACTCTATTGCCTGGTCTTATTGATGCACATGTCCACACCTCGATCGGCGGATTACGAGATGCACTAAAATTCGGCGTGACGACAGAACTCGAAATGAACGGCGATTTTACTAAAAGAGGGCGCGAGATTCAGTTGAAAAATGTGAATGACGTCGCAGACGTCCGTTCTGCTGGCATGGCGATCACTGCTCCGGGCGGACACCCGGATGAATTATTGCCAGATGGAGATGAAATACCGGAATTCGTATTAAAGGAACTAGAGAAGTTATCGGAGGAAGACCGGGAATCAATGTTGGCTGCATACGCTCACGATCACGAAGAAATACCGCAAGTGACGACGGTGGAAGAAGCGGTTAAACATGTGCATACCCAAGTGGAGAATGGCGCCGACTATATTAAAATCATGATTGAAGAAGGAACGGTCATGGGTGCGCCTGGCCTGCCTGTACTAAGCGACGAGATTCTAAAAACAGCCGTGACTGAAGCCCACAAGTTCGATAAGCTGGTCATCGCCCACGTATTGACGGCTCTTTCCTCGCAAGAGGCCATTGATCTAGGAGTCGACGGTTTGGGACACTTGTTTATCGACAGACCCGAGTATACGTCCCGGTTAGTAATGTCCATAGCGGCTTCAGGCGCTTTTGTTACACCGTGCTTAGTGTTGAATTCATCTATCATTGGAAATCCGGCATCGGAATTGGCGAATGATCCTCGTGTTCATTCCAAACTAAGTTCGGATTGGATCGATATTTTGAACTCAAGCTTCAATACGTTTCCGCAAGGCAATATGGAGAACAGCTTTAAAAATGTGATGGACCTTCACCGTGCCGGAGTTGATATTCTGGTTGGGACGGATGTCGCTCCGGTTCCTGTTCCGAATCTTGGCGGCCTTGCTCATGGAGCCAGCGTCCATCATGAGATGCAATTGCTGGTGAAGGCCGGGTTCACTGCGATAGAAGCGCTTCAGTCAGCTACCGCAAAACCGGCCCGTTGCTTTGGTCTTAATGATCGCGGTCGTATTGCCGAAGGTGCACGCGCTGACCTTATTTTAGTAACCGGTGATCCGACAATCAACATCTCGGATACCTTGTCAATCAAATCTGTGTGGTTCAAAGGTGTGCAGCAACGAGATTAATTAGTTTCAATGTCCCCGTCAACCATTTAAAACATGGACCGCCCTCAACATGCAAAGCGAATGAGGAGGGTGATTATTTCCGGTCTCCCTGTTTTCTTGAGTTCAGAAATGCTCATTTTTATAGTTTGGGAAATTAAGGGTTTTAATCAGGGCGAGTTCTAGTAAATAAAGTTTTGGAGATTGGTGCGGGATCAGGAAGAATTACCGGGCACACTTGATTGTGGAATGAATCTCATCTATGTGGTGCAAAAGTTATAGTCCCGCCGTTCAATAAAAAGCAGCCGGTCCCTATAGGATCGGCTGCTTTTTGTTGAATTCCCATACTCGGCTTATTCAAGCCTTTTCAAATCCATAATCCCGTTCAACCTTGCATACCCTTGTTTTATAAGCAAGATACCAATCGGATATCCCTTTGCTCTGGGCTACTAAATGTCGTTCGTTTTGTTTCCATTGGTGTATAGCTTCGAGAGAATCCCAATAAGACACAGTAATACCTACACCTTCTCTGGCACTTTCTACTCCGAGAAATCCAGGTTGGACGGATGCAAGTTTCTCCATTTCATCTGCCATTTCCGCATATTGGCTATCCCCATCTGTTCGTTCCGATGTAAAAATCACTGCGTAATAAGGTGTTTGTGGTGTTTTAGCAATCTCGCTCATGATTTCACCTCCGTTATTTGGGTATCGCTATATCTATTATGCCGTAGGCAACTTCCACTGTTTGATCACGCTGACCAGTCCAGGGACATCGAGGCCGTCGAGCGAAAAGGCTTTGCGCAGCAGGTCATGCGGGATGAACTCATCGTATTTGCCGAGGTAAGGGGCTTCATCCGGCTTCAGGAGCGTGAGTGCATCCGTAGCGGCAGCGGTCTCGGCGATGATCTCATCCTCCAGCTTCTCTGCGTCCACTTTACCGGCGACCACCATATAATACGGTTCCATCGGCACGACCGAGCGCAAGCCCAGCGGCTCCTTCAGATTGTTCTTCAGCAGGCGCTCCAGGGTACGGAACTGGCGGCTGCCAGCCCACGGAAGGATGAACATGGAGTCTCCCCCGGCTGGCAGAACGGAACGTGTCAGCAGTCCGCTCTCCTTGGCGAGCCTGCGGGCCCGTTCCAGTCTGGCGGCTGCGCTTGGCGCAAGGTAAGGGTACAAGGCCGTAGATCCTAGTACCTCGCGGATCTTCGTCATAATTCGGGTATGGACATCTCCGCCTGCGCCTAGCCATAAGGTGTCTACTTTGCCGCGTGAGCCTTTGACATAGACAGCCTTGTGACGGTTGTCCACCTCTTCGACTTTCCATAGCTTGCCTGCCAGTGTGAAGCAGTAGCCCGGAGGCGGAACGGTGGTAATGGACCCGATCTCCTCCGTCCCGTTATAGACGACATGCTCTTCATCGTCCTTGAATACCGCATAGAAACGGAAGTTGTTAACGATCTTCTCGCCCGCCATCCCGATCAGCAGGCTGCCCTCATCCATCTTCTCGATATGGCCCATGCCCAGCATGTACTCCATGAAGTCATCATAATCAGCGGGATCAATGCTTCGGAAGGACGGAAGGCTTAGCACAGCCTCCTTCAGCTCCTCCGGCTCTGCTTCACCCATGCTCTTCAGGATGCTCATCGTCTGATGATACAGGAGACCGACCGGCAGCTGGCGCACGACCAGCGGCTCTACCCATTTCTCGCGTACGTACAGCTCGATGACGGCAATGGCCCGCAGCAGCGTCCACGGCATGCGCGCCGGGAGCTGCGCCTCCTCGTCCTCCTCCTCGGGCGTGACGAAGATCATCTCGGAGGCGGCGTCCCCGCGCCTGCCCGAGCGGCCCAGCCGCTGCACAAAGCTCGCGCAGCTATAAGGCGCGCCGAGCTGCAGCACCCGCTCCAGCTCGCCCAGATCAATTCCCAGCTCCAGCGTCAGCGTCGCTGCAGCAACCGCCGGCCCCGCACCCTCACGGAGCGTGGCCTCCGTCTCTTCGCGCAGCATCGCGGAGATGCTTCCATGATGCACATGGAAGACATCCCGCTCGCCGCGCTTAGCGGCAATGCGCCGCATCTCCAGGATGGCCTCTTCGGCATCGGTGCGGCTGTTCGTGAAGATCAACGCTTTCTTGACATGCGTGTGATCATAGATGAAGCCATAATAAGCCTGGCGCGCCCGCTCCAGGTGTTCGGCCTCCCCCTCGTCCCGCGCATCCGGGAACGAAAAATGCTCCACGCTCAGCCGCAGCTTGCGCCCGCCCTGCGGCGCGCTGACCTCCACGCTCTCGCGCGTGCCCGCTGCCAGCCACTCCGTGACGGAAGCGTAGTCGCTTAAGGTCGCAGAGAGGCCAACCCTCCGCGGATGACAGCCCGCCATCCGCGAGATCCGCGCCAGCTGGCTCAGCACCTGAATGCCGCGGTCCGCACCCATGAAGGCATGAACTTCATCGATGACGATGAAGCGCAGATCATGGAACAGGGCCGGGATCGCATTCGGGCGGTTCATCAGCAGGCCCTCCAGCGATTCGGGGGTAATCTGCAGCACCCCCGAAGGGTTCTGCATCAGCTTGGTCTTGTCCGCCTGCGGCACATCGCCATGCCAGTGCCAGACCGGAATGTTCCCTTCACGCAACAGATCGTTCAGCCGCGTGAACTGGTCATTAATCAGCGCCTTCAGCGGCGCGATATACAGGATACCTACAGATGCAGACGGACGCTCATATAGCTCCGTGAGCGCCGGGAAGAAGGCCGCTTCTGTCTTGCCTGAGGCCGTCCCTGAAGCGATCAGCAGATGATGAGGCGTGTCAAACAGCACGCGGCAGGCATCGACCTGCGCCTCGCGCAGCGTATCCCAGCGGTTCTTGTAGATGAATTCCTTGATGAACGGAGCTAGCCGGTAGAACGGGTTATCACTCATAGGTCGAACTCCGCCAGGAAGCCGTCCAACTCATTCTGCTCCGTCTCGGCAGGCCGCGAAGTCCGCTCTCCGACCAGCTTCTCGAATGAAATCTCCGGGTGCTGGTGCAGGGTATGCAGCAGATCCATGAAGTCCCGCACCACCTCACGTGCGGTGAGCAGTTCATCAGCCCCCAGCCGGTTGACCGCCTCTTCCATGAAATGCACCAGCTGCTCCTGCGTTAGTCTTGCTTCATATCCGTAATGCAGCGCATGAATGTCCCGCAGCTTCTGGAGCAGGATCAGAATCTCTTCGTGGGAGAGCATATCCAGTGCAATAATCGGTCCTGTGTAATTGTTCAGCCCGCTGCCTGCATACCGTCCGGCCACCAGCCGGGAGCGCAAGGCCTCATAGCTGAACAGTCCGCGCCGGTGGTCCTCCACGAATTGTGGCGTACCGCCAACGAAGATGCCCAGCCGCTCTGCTTTGCCTTGCATCGTATCATTGAACATGGTCAGCAGCTTCTCGTAATTGCTCTGCCGCGAGATGCTGTTCGTAATCTTGTAGAGGTTCACCCCTTCATCGATGAACAGCAACAAGCCTTTATAGCCGATAGCTCCGGTGAATTCTGCCCACAGCTTCATGTAGTCATACCAGTTGTCATCATCGATGATGACACCAACCCCTAGTGCCTTCCGCGCTTCCGTACGGGTCGGGAATTCTCCCCTCAGCCAGCGCAGGGCATCCTGCTTCAGCTCGTCATCGGCCAGCTTGTGTCCGTTCCAGTAGGAAGCCAACACCTTGGCGAAGTCGAAGCCATGTACCAGCCCGCGCATCTCAGAGGCCACTGAATAAATGCGCTGCTCGACCTCATCGCCCAGCTCCGGTGCGTCAGGGCCGTAGCCCTTTTCCTGCATCACAGCCTGCTGCAGCGTCATGATCCACTTTTGCAGCATAATCTCCAGCGCCCCTCCATCCGGACGGGTCCGGGTCGAGAGATGGCTCATTAGCTCGCGGTAGGTGGCGAGCCCCTGGCCCTTCGTGCCCACCAGCCGCCGCTCCGGCGACAGATCGGCATCGGCAACCACGAAGTCGCGGTCCATCGCATAGTTGCGGATGATCTGGAGCAGGAAGCTTTTACCGCTGCCGAATTTGCCTGTAATCAGCTTGAAGGCGGCTCCGCCATCGGCGATGTTCTCCATATCGCGGAGAATCGCCTCCACCTCCGGCCGGCGGCCGACGGCGATATGTTCAAGACCGATACGCGGTACAACTCCCGCTGTCAGCGAATTGACGAGCGCGGTGGTCATCCGCTTCGGTATTTTGAGTGGGTTCATTTACGAATTTCACCTCTTTATATAGTCCAGCATGGTTAGACATTCTTCGGTCAGCTCTTCCCCGTCAATGATGAGGTCTCCCAGACTGTCCATTGCCAGCTCATTAATCTCATCGTACAGCAGCTCTGCCATCGTTCCTGCTCCCGCAGCCAGCCGCTGCACCTTCGCAGAACCGTCCTCCTCTGCCAGCGCCAGCATGGTCTCCCGTTGCAGCGGAGTCAGCTCCGAAGCAAACAGTGTCCAGCGGTCCGCTTCGCTATCAGAGGTTGGCGGATGGGAAGCGGTAAGCTTCTGTCCGGCGGACAGGGAATCACCGGGAGGCTCTTCGCGGTGCACTACTACGTGCTCACCACCGGTGATCTGGCCCGCTTGCTCTTCAGGTTTTGAAGAGCAAGCGGAAACACTTTCCTCGCCCGCTGATTCAGCTCTCCCAAACGCATCCACAGCATTTCCGATACCAGCCAATCCGGCTTCTCCATGTGCTTCTTCAGACTCAATTCCCCAATCCGCATCATCTTCATGACCCGGCTCCCCTGTGTCTTCCACCGTAAGCAGGGAACGCACCACCTCGGAGTCGCTTTCCAGCTGCTCCAGCTTCTGCTGGTCAATGACCACCGCCGGTCCCTTCTCTTCCTGCTCCGCCTTGCGGAATTCACGCTCCAGAAAACGGGTGACGAGATCATCCATATCGGCATCGACCCGTACATCCTTCAGTCTTCCCCGGTAGCCCATCAGCGCCCGCAGCTTATTCTCGGTCAGCCGGAAGAGGCGGGTAATCAGGCTGCGCAGCGGTGGGGACTTGCTAACACGGATAACAGGCACAAGAACAGAATAACCATACAGGGAGATATCGTATACCGCACTGCGGAACAAATACCGTTCACGGACGATTGGCGGGCTAGGCGGGAACATCGTGATCAGATTCGAGCCGTGCTTCCGCGCGACATAAGCATCAATTAGGGCTACTACCTGGGGGATGTAACGATCCGCAGCGATTTTACCCTCGCCGGTATAAAATTTCGACTTGCTGATATCATAGTCCGACATCACACTAAGCACCTCAATGCTAAGCTGCTCCGGGGCAGCCGACAGGCAGCGGACCAGCTCAAGCTCAGCCAGATCCCCCGCCAGCCCACGCGAACGGGCCACGATCTCCGAGAGCGGAATATCCAGCTTATGGACAAAAGAGAAATCCGCAATCCACCCGCCAAGGTACTGATCCAGACGTTTGTAATTATCGCGGTAGGCCTCCCACAGCAGGCTGAGCTGACGGCAGCCCTCCTGAGGCTCATCCCAGCCCACGCCGTTAATCAGCTCATAGATATGCAGGAAGATATATGAAAGATCGGTCTTCGGGTATCTCCCCTGCCGGACTTCATCCCGCCAGAAAAAATACCATCTGCTCTGTGCGCCGGTCATATGCCCGTAGGTAGGCCAGTAGCTTTTGAACGGGACGAAAAGCGCCGCAGGCTCCTTGTGCTCTACAAGCTCACGGGCACGCTGAACGAACTCACTCTCTGTAGTGGTTACCGGCTCCGCACTCTCTTCCATATCCCATAACTGGAGCTGGACTGTATCGTAACCGGACGTTGTTTTCTTAACCGGCGCTGACTTAGGCTTCCGGCTGCCTTCATCTACAACACCGCGCGGCGGAATCGCCACATTCTGCTCCGTACTCTCCCAGACCAGCTCCGAGAAATGCAGCCCCTGCCTGTCTTTAGCCATGCTTCATCGCCCCACCCGTATGTCTTGGTAATTCTCACATTATATCATATAGCCTATGCAGCAGATGCAGCCGTTCCAGTCATGTATTGGAGTAGTCCGCATCACCGCTAAAATATCCGAGATACCCGTCTATGTAGTCGCACATTCGCACAGCAGGAATACGCCCGCCCTCCAGCATCCCGCCATAAATCAATAAAAAGACCTTGAGAGACTAACTTCTCAAGATCTTGGATGAGAGCGTCTGTCACCGCACCGCAACTTGATGTAACCTGCCGGGCAATGAGAACGTTCGTTTGTGTCTCCATAAGAATATACTATACTCACCCTGCGGGCTGCAATAGCGGAGATCGGGAAAATCACCCCTTCAAATAATCACTAGGGCTGCGCCCGGTAATCATCTTGAACACCTGGCTGAAATAGGCAGGGTTGTTGAAGCCGACCATTTCACTGATCTCATACACCATATGCTGGCCGGATTGCAGGAATTCGATGGCCCGGTCCACCCGGTACTGGTTCAGGTAGCTGACGAAATTCTCACCGCTGATCCGTTTGAACAGCTGGCTTAGATATTTCGGATGCACATGCAGCTCCTGCGCGAGGCCCATGAAGCTGATCTCCTGGGTATAGTGGGCTTCCACATAGCTTTTGACGCTCTCCACCAGCCGGTTCTTCTTGACGTTCATCTCGGTAAAAGCTGCGGTCAGGAAGGCCGGGATCATCTGGCCCATCCACTCCGTCAAGCTTCTCCAGGTATAGTAGCCCGTCACCGCCTGCAGGAATTCGGACATGCTCATAGGAGGAGTGCGGCCTGGGCAGCAGGCATTCCAATAGTACATCAGCGTAGTGAACAGCCCGACACACACAGTCTGAATATCCTGAATGTTATTCTGGTCATCCTGCCGGAGCCTGCCGAAGATGATCTCCCAGGTCTCCCATACTTTTGAGGAATCCCGGCACAGCAGCACCTCATTCCACTCTTGAAGCAGCCGGGAATAGTCCTCCAGCGTCCAGGGGTTGGTGCTTCCGCACGGCTCATAGGCGTAGATGGGACTGGTCTCCTGAAACTCTGCGGAAGCAAGCGCCTCTCTGCTCTCCAGATACGAATCGATCAGTTCATGGATAGCAGATTTGACCGAACCAATGCCGGCATAGGCCTGAAGCTGAATGTAATTCCGGATTTTATCCATCGTCTCCTGAACCACTTCCTTCAGAACGGGAATCGGCTCTCCCGCCTCACGGTCCAGCAGCAGCACCACCAGCAGATCGTCGGAATAGTCGAGCACATGTCCCTGCACAGAGGGATGTCCGGCAAGCTTGTGCTGCAGCGTCTCCCGGCAGATATTACCGGCTCCGAAGCGAAGCAGCTGCCATTCGCGCTCCTTCAGCTTGTGCAGCGGCGAAGGGCGGTTCAGCTGGATACTGGCCGCCGCCAGCCGCTGCGGACGGGTAATCTGCAGATATCCAAGCCGTTCCTCAGAGCATTCCTCCGCGCTGTAGCGGGTAGTCAGCAGTTCCATAAGCAGGCGTTCCCGCAAAAAAGGAAGCGTGCGGCCGAATTCCTGCTGATAACGCTCCTCCAGCCGCTTCTTCTGCTCTCCGGCATTCAGAGCCAGCAGCACAACGCGGAGCACAGCTTCGATCTCATCTACCCGGGCCGGCTTCAGCAGGAAATGGCTGACGCCCCAGCGCATCGCCTGCCGGGCATTCTCGAATTCCTCGTAGCCGCTCAGGATAATAACCGGCAGCTCCGGGGCCAGCTCCCTCAGGGCCTCTGTAAGTTCCAACCCGCCCATGCCCGGCATATAGACATCGGTCATCACCAGATCGGGGGAGAGCCTGCGGAACAGCTCCAGCGCTTCATGGCCGTTGACCGCTGTTCCAGCCAGGGTCAGGCCCAGCTTCTCCCAGTCCACATGTCTCGTAAGGGCTTTCAGAATATGCGGGTCGTCATCCACCAGCAGGATAGAGCGGCTCATAGCTGATCGCGCAGCAGCCGCTCCAGCTGCTCCTCCGTCTCAATGACTGGCAGCGTAATCATAGCCGCAACCCCTTTCTCCGGCCGGTTGGCCAAGTATAGTCCGTACGGTTCCCCGCAATACAGCTGAATCCGGCTCATCACATTCCGGGTGCCGATGCCGCTCACCTGCTCCATCGACCAGCCTTCCGCCAAGCCCCGGCCGTTATCCAGCAGTGTGATTTGCAAGTAAGGCTGGCTTCCCGGCGTTTTGACCTCCCTGACCTCCAGGTGAATTTGCAAAGGGCCGGAGCCAGGCTCCCGGCTGCCATGAATAATTGAATTCTCAATCAGCGGCTGGATTATGACCTTTGGAATGAAATAACTCCTCACCGCCGGGTCCGCAATCGACTCCGTATACTCGATGGCAATCGGCAGCCGTTCCTGCTGGATGCTCACATAACACCGCGCATGCTCCAGCTCGTCGCGCAGACGAATGAGCATTCTGCCGCCGCTGAGGCCGATGCGCAGCATTTTCCCAAGCTGGGTGATCATGTAGCTGATATCCTGGGCGTCGTAATCCATAGCCTTCCAGTGAATCATATCCAGTGTGTTGTACAGGAAATGCGGCTTGATCTGGGCCTCCAGCAGCCCTGCCTGAGCCTCCCGCTTCGCGGCGCTTGCTTCCCGCTCGCTCTGCACCAGCTCCTGCAGCCGGTTCACCATGTGGTTGAAGCCGTAAGACATCTGCGTGTATTCCTCCGTCAGCGACTCACTCATACTGGCCCGGAAATCTCCGCGCTCCAGCTTCCGCATCTCCTGAATCAGCCTGCGCACCGGACGGATCATATTACGGATGAAGAAATACGCCAGCAGCGCCGACAGGAGCAGACAGAGCAGTCCGATCCCGATCACCTGCCTGTCCGCCTTACGAACCTCCTGCAGCAGCTCACGCGTCGGGATCACCTGGACCAGCCGCCAGGAGATGGTGCTCGGTCTGGAGAACAGGACGAGATAGGACTGCCCGTCTTTTTTCAGCAGCTCATAGCCTTCATTGCCTTCATACGTATGCTGGTAGAGCCAGTCTGCCTCCAGTACAGCCTTACCGGCAGACCCATTCTCCTTGTTCACGAGCAGCAGGAGATTGCCGCTTGTATCCACCAGATGAATCTGGCCGTCCAGCACAGCAGGAATATCCTTGAACTGCTTGAGGATATCGTCTGCGGACAGCCGGATATAGAGGTAGCCAATCGTTTTGCCTTCATTTCCGAACAGATGCTGGATATGGCCGATCAGATAAGGCTCGTCTTCGCCGCCGCTGCCCTCCAGGGGAACCCAGAGCGAATCCGCCTGCTTCAGCTTGGGGTACCAGCTCTCGTTCCTAATTGAAGAGACCGGAAAGACAAGATCCGTCGAGCTTTGCGGCACCCCGCTGAACAAATCGCTGTAAATCTCAATCGAGCTTACCCCTTCGTTCAGCACCAGCGAATGCTGGAGTATCTCCGTAATCTCCCGCCTTCTGGAGATCATCTGATACTTGGAGGCAGGCGTAGTCTCCAGCCCCTCAATAACGTTCTTGTTCGCTGCAATGGAGTAGGCGGTGCCCGACACATTGGTCATGAAGTCGAAGCCACGCTTCGTGCTCTCATTCAGCAGGGCAAGCCTGGTGGTACTGATCTCACTGAAGGTTACGTCCGAGAAAGTCCGGTACGCCAGCAGAACAATGAACCCGAGAAAGATCAGATTGAACGTAATAATACTGGCCGCCATCAGCGTGGAGAGCTTGCTCCGCCTGATCCGCAGCAGCCAGGTGCCGAGCATTCTTTTTTGCATCTGCCCCATCCCTATGCTTTTCCCCAGATTCTATCCTTTCAGGCCGGATGTCGCAATTCCTTCCACGAAATACTTTTGCAGCGTGATGAAGAGAATGAAGCACGGCACCAGCGACAATACCGACATGGCGAACATCGGGCCCCAATCCGACTGTGAGCTGGAGTCCAGGAACAGCCTTAGCCCGAGCGGTACTGTGTATTTCCCGATATCGCTAAGGAAGATGAGCTGGCTGAAGAAATCATCCCAGGTCCACATAAAGGTGAAAATCATCGTCGTGATCAGCGCAGGCAGCGCCAGCGGAATAATAATCCGGCTGAAGATTTGAACCGGCCCGCAGCCGTCGATCGTTGCCGCTTCGTCCAGCTCCTTCGGCAAGCCGCGGATGAACTGTACCGTCAGGAAGATAAAGAAGCCGTCCGTCGCCATCCACTTGGGCAGAATCAGCGGCGCGAAGGTGTTCACCCAGCCCAGGCTGTTAAAAAGGATGTAACGCGGGATAAGGGTCACATGCAGCGGCAGCATAATCGTCATCAGCATCAGTGCAAAGCCCAGTGCCTTGAACCGGAAATTCAGCCGCGCGAACGCATAAGCCGCCATGGAGCAGGTGATCACATTGCCGAGCACGGCCCCCAGAGAGACCAGTGCCGAGTTTTGCAGGAACCGGGCGAAGGAGCTGCCCTGGAAGCCGAACCAGCCGCTGACATAATTATGGAAATTCCACTGCCGGGGCCAGAACCAGATTTCCGAGAAAATCATATTCGCCGGCTTAAACGAGCTGCCCACCAGCCACAGCACCGGGTACAGCATGACAAAGGCGATCAGACAGATGATAAAGTGTTTAAGCATAGCGGCACTTTTCGATGCACTGCCTGTATTCATAGCTTATTTCCCCCCATCTTCATAATGCACCCACAGCTTGCTGCTGCCGAATAGCAGGAGTGTGAATATCCCGATCAGCAGCACCAGCACCCAGGCCATCGCCGAGGCGTAGCCCATCTGGAAGAAGGAGAAGCCCTTCTTGTACAGGTAGAGGGAATACATCAGGGTGGAGTTCACGGGTCCCCCGCTGCCGTTACTGATAATGAACGCTTGGGTGAATGACTGGAAGGCGGTGATCGTCTGCATGATAACATTGAAAAAGATAACCGGAGACAGCACCGGCAGCGTAATATGCAGGAATTGCCCCACCTTGCCTGCACCGTCCACTGAAGAGGCGTCATAATATTCCGGCGGCACCTGCTTCAGCCCGAACAGGAAGATGATCATCGACGAGCCGAATTGCCATACTGACAGCAGGATAAGCGAATACAACGAGTATTTGGGATTCGATACCCAGTCAGGCGCCTGTATCCCCACCATGGCCAATAGCTGATTCACAAGGCCTCCGCCGCCCAGCATCTTGCGCCACAGCATGGCAATAGCGACACTGCCTCCAAGCAGTGTAGGGATGTAGTAGACCGTCCGGTAGATGCCCAGGCCCCGTATTCCTTTGTTAAGGAGCAGGGCGACCGCCAGGGCGAACATCAGCTTCAGCGGCACCGACACGAATACGAAGATAAACGTCACCTTAAGCGATTGGATAAATAACGGATCTGCGGTGAGCATTGTGGTGAAATTATCCAATCCGATCCATCTGGAGCTCTCCAGAATACTGTAATCTGTAAAAGAAAAATAGAGCGAGGCCGCCATCGGCCCCAGGGTCAGGCACACCAGCCCCAGCAGCCAGGGCGACAGGAACAGGAGGGCGATCCCGTTCTGGTTGTAGCGCAGCTTTGGTTTACGCCGCTTCATGCCTGCTGGTCTATCTACTGTAATCAGATCTGCACTCAATGGCTCTCTTCCCTCCTCTATATTTATTTGGCCTTGTCCAGTATGGCGTTAGCACCGGAGATGAACTGTTCGCTTACCTGCGGAATGCCGGCCTGACCGAAGGAGATCTGCTCGCTGGCGCTCTTGAAGTTCTTATCAATCTCCGAGAAGCCCTGCGGGTAAGGCGGGTCAATATCACTGGAATGCTTGGAGACCACATCGATAAAATCAAAGATTAACTGCTCCTCGGCGGTAAGCGACGGCTTCAGCTGCTCCCGCACTGCGGAATTGACCGGCACTCCCCGTTCAGCCCCCAGAATAGCGGTGCCTTCCGGGTCATTGACCATGAAGTCGATCAGCTTCGCCACCTCCTTGGGATGCTTGGTCTTGGCATTCCCGGAGACGAACTGGCCGGGCTTCAGATATTCGCCGATCTTCTGCTCCCCTTCCATATGAGGGATTACCTGCATCTTCAGCTTCTGGCTCTGATCCTTCAGCACATTCTGATAGGTAATCAACTGGTTGGACCAGGCAAAATCAAGGGCGGACTGGCCAACGGACAGCGGCCGGGTCTCCAGAGCATTCGTCATCGCGGCAGTCACCTCTGCCGTTGTAGCGCCGCCGCTGTCCCGCAGGCCCTGCCAGTAATTGAACCATTCATCGATGACCTCCTGGGAGACACCGAGCTTGTTCCCGGCGAACAGGCCGCTCCCGTTCTGGCGCACGAATACCTCGAAGATGTTCGTCGTGCCCGAAATATCCGGCGTCCCATAGTAGCCGTCACCTTTCTTCTTAGCAATCGCATTCGCCATCTCCGCAAAGTCCTTCCAGGTCCACGACTCCTGCGGCTCCGCAATCCCCAGCTCCTGAAGCACGGAAGCATTATAGACCACGCCGGGAGCGTTCACTCCAAGAGTAACGGCGTACAATTTGCCGTCAATACTTCCTGCCGAGAGCATGCTGCTGTCATGGTCCTCCGTCCGCAGCGATCCATCCTGGGTATAAGGCGTCAGGTCAAGCAAGGTGCCGCGCTTGGCATAATCGGACAGGAACGCATAGTCCATCTGAATGATATCTGGAGCATTCGAGCCTGCTACCTGAGTAGACAGCTTATCGAAATAACCGTCCCAGCCGGAATATTCCGGCTTAATCGTGATCCCCGGATTCTTCTCCTCGAAGCGCTTGATCATCTTGGTGGTCAGATCGTGGCGTGTCTGCGAGCCCCACCAGGTCATGCGCAGCTCAATTGCAGGCGCCGAACCCTCTGTCTTGGAAGAAGCCTTGGCTTCGTCCGGTGCATTCGATCCGCCGGATGAGCACGCAGCCGTAGTCATCAGCAATATGGAGCTTAGAAGCAGTACAAGTCCTTTGGTCCCCTTGATTGTCATCTGTTGCCTCCTCAAATTTGTGAAGTAAGCGGTTACATAAATGATTATACGGAACGCCCTGCATAGGGTAAATCCAGAAAAGTAAGGGGTTATATCAAATAAGTAAGACAAAAGCCAGCCGGAATCTTCCGGCTGGCCTGTTAGTCCTGTTAAGTTCTGCTAAGTATGAATCTATTCCACCAGAAGTCTACTCAAGCTCCAGTCCCTTCGTTTCTTTCCCCAGGAACAGCACCGCCAGGGCGCCGATTACAATCGTAACGAAGAAGATCATGAAGATGGAGCCGATCCCGACCGCCTTGCCGACCATCAGGCCAACCAATGTTGGGGCAATAATGCCGCCAATCCGTCCAAAGGAGGTGGCGAGTCCCACACCTGTGGAACGGATCTTAGTCGGATACAACTCAGGCGTGTACGCGTACATCCCGCCCCAGGCCCCCAGGTTGAAGAACGACAGACAGATCCCGGCAGCCATCAGCATGCCCTCGGTCGTTGAGTTCCCGAACCAGGCAGCGCTGACGGCTGTCAGCAGCAGATAGATGACCAGTACGAATTTGCGGCCGTATTTCTCGATGAAATAGGCGGCGGTGAAGTATCCCGGCAACTGGGCGAGTGTCATGATCAGCACATACTCGAAGCTTTTGACCAGACTGAAGCCCTTAAGCACCATCACCGTCGGCAGCCACAGGAACATTCCATAATAAGAGAAGACCACGGTGAACCACAGAATCCACAGCATGATGGTCGAGCGGCGGTACTCTGCCGACCAGACTGCCGCCACACGCTTACGCAGGGGCACTGGAGGAGCTTTCTTGATCTCCGCGAACTTCGGTGAGTCATCGATTGCCCTGCGCAGATAGAGCGCATATAACGCCGGTACCGCCCCGATGGCGAAGGCGATCCGCCAGCCGTAATCCGGAATGACGAAATAAGCGATCAGCGCCGACAGAATCCAGCCTAACGCCCAGAAGCTCTCGAGCAGCACAACAGCACGGCCTCTTTCCTTAACCGGCATGCTCTCGGATACCAGAGTCGAAGCCACCGGCAGCTCTCCGCCCAGCCCGAAGCCGGCAATGAAGCGCAGCACACATAATACTGCATAACCTGCGGCGAAGGCCGACAGTCCGCTTGCAATTGAGAAGATCAGCAGCGTCCAGAGCAGCACCGATTTGCGGCCGAAGCGGTCCGCCAGAATTCCGGCGGCAGCTGCACCGACCGCCATCCCCACCGAGTTAATGCTGGTTAAATAGCCGATCTTTTCCGGTCCCAGCGACCATTCCTTGGCTAGTGCAGCCACGACGAACGAGATCATCCCTACATCCATCGCGTCGAACATCCAGCTTAGACCTGCACTGAAGAGCAGCTTCCGCTGCTTCGGATTTTGCAGCAGCGACATTTGATTCCACATGACTTAAGGCCCCTCTCCCCTGATTCCCGTTACAATAATTCCTGACTAGTATCACTTACACATTCTAGAAGCGGATGATTCAAAAATCAAGGAATAACACCGCATTGAAATATTGCCGGGCCATCGCCTGAAAATAACAGGTCTGCACCGAGATCGCAGCGATCAGCAGCATATTCTGCACCGCATCCCGCTGCCCTCTGCTCAGATGGCTGAGCCGCTTCATCATTCCGTCCATGGCCGACTTGATTCCGCTGTCCGATTTCCACGGATATTCCTTGGGATTACCGGTTAGAGCCTGCCCCCCAGCCGGCACCGGGGAACGGGTCTTAATCTCCTCGAACAGCTCGGCATACCCATGATACAGCTGTGCCGGTTCCACCAGATCATCGTCATCACGTTCAGGCGCCAGGAACAGCATACGAAAGAGCTGCCTGATGCTCTCGAAATCAAGCGCAGCCTTAAGATCATCTATTATAAATAGAATGGCCGCCTGATTAATGGAGTACTTCTTCCCTTCACGCGGGGACCCGAGATATTCCTTGAAATCGCGCTTCACCCAGTTCTGCATAGCAGAGACGGATAACGTGGAATACTCAATCAGACCGCCAAGCGAAGCGATTTCACCCAGGGACAGCCCTTTGACGCCGCCGCCTTTGATCAGCTTTTGCAGAATCGGGGGGATATCCGTAGACAGAAAAGCGGGCAGGCTTGTCCCCTCCCGCACCTCGTCACGGTGGAATTTGGTCCAGGCTTCCTGCAGAATATGGAGCGGCTTCCGCTCCGAGTTAGGCCCTAGAGACAGTAATAGTCCGGACATCTCTATCCGGCTAAGTGTAAAAGCTTCCATAGCTGGCAACCCTCCACCATTTGATATTTCATCGAAAAGTTCGTACAATAGGTTCTTAAGAACTCATAATATGAGTATAACCTATTTTAGGGACGAAAGGGATGGTAAAGATTATATGGGTATAGGACTTAGTTTGACGCTCGTGGCAATTTTGATTATTTTAACCGCATTTTTTGTAGCGACGGAGTTTGCAGTAGTGAGATTACGGGGAAGCCAGGTCAGCCAAATGGTGCTGGACGGCAAGAAGAACGCACTGGCAGTACAGCGGGTAGCCGCTAACCTGGACGGATATTTGTCCGCCTGCCAGCTCGGTATCACGATTACTGCACTCGGGATCGGGGCATTGGCAGAGCCTGCTTTTGAGCAGCTGCTTATTCCACTGTTTGATCTGGCTGGTGTGAGTCACAACGTTAGTAAGCCCATTGCGTTTGCATTGGCCTTCATTATCGCCACCTTCCTCCATGTCGTGGTCGGAGAGCTTGCACCGAAGACCGCCGCTATTAATATTCCGGAGAAAATTGGTCAGATTACCGCACCGCTGATTATTTGGTTCTACAGAGTATTGTACCCTTTGATTTGGATCATGAACGGTTCCGCCAACCTGCTCGTCCGTATGTTCGGTATGAAGCCTGCCAGTGAACACGGCGATGCGCACAGTGAAGACGAGATCCGCCTGATCCTGTCCGAGAGCTATGAGAGCGGAAAAATCAACAAAGCGGAATATGGTTATGTTAACCGGATTTTCACCTTTGATGAGATGCTCGCCAAAGAAATTATGGTTCCCCGGACAGATATGGTATGCCTGTTCACCGATCATTCGCTGCAAGAGAACTTTGATATTATCCGCAAGGAGCAGTACACCCGCTTCCCTGTAGCTGACGGCAGCAAAGACAATATCATTGGTATGATCAATACCAAGCAGCTCTACCTGCAATATGACAATAATCCTGATTTCGATTTCAAAAGCCTGATCCTGCCGCTGGTGACCGTGTCGGAAGTTACGCCAGTGAAGACTCTGCTGACCCGTATGCAGAAGGAGCGCGTGCATATCGCCCTGCTGCTTGATGAATACGGCGGCACCTCCGGCCTGATTACAATTGAGGACATCCTGGAAGAGATTGTCGGCGAGATCCGTGATGAGTTCGACGGGGATGAACGCAGAAATGTGGAGAAGCTGAGCGAGACCCATTATCTGTTCGACGGCAATGTCTCCCTGCTGGAGGTCAAGGATCTTACCGGACTTGATTTCCATGATGAGGAAGTCACCACCATCGGCGGATGGCTCTACAGTCACCTGGAAGAGCCGGTGGTCGGCAAAAGCCATCAATACGAGCATGTCACCTTGACCGTCCGTGAGATGAACCGCCACCGTATCCGCAGTGTCGAGATCCTGATCGATCTGTCGGTCACCGAGGATTCTGCTCCAGGCAACGAATAAGGCGTATAGATAAGCCGCAACGAATAAGGCGCTCCCCTTGAGTTACTGGGGAGCGCCTTATTTATGTTTTATTCTTGTATAATTAATGTGATTAACAAATATAATTAACCCGATTAACTAACTGACGAATCGGCAGATCATTAACACGTTTCCGTCCGGGTCCTTGAAGTTAAACCAGTGGTCATTCTCAATATCGGTAAGGATCTCAGCTCCGCTGGCTTTGACATAATCATAAGCGGCATCAATATCGTCGGTAAGCAGATGGAAGGACGGCACCTTCAGCACGGCTTCGGCTGTGAATATTTTGCTGTCCAGTACGATCCCCGGCCCCTGCATCGGCACCTCATACAGATGCCCGAATAATACTTCGCCATCAAGCGGCAGTCCGAGCAGACTGCAATACCAGCTCTTGGACCTTTCGATATCACTAACCGGGATGAAGACAGCGCCAATCTGATTGCGTATCGGACTTGTCACAGCAGTATAGCCTCCTCATAGAGTGTAAGTTATTGAATCCTACAGCCTTTAATGATTTCGATAAAATATGTCAATTTCCTGCCTGTTTAGGGATGAGAATATAAGTTATGCTATAATCTTGTCAGATCCTATCCCTATTGTCAGGAGAATGAACTTGGCTAACCTTTTCTTTGGGCATTTGAAGCTAACGCCGCCCAAAATATTATCCCTCGGCTTCGTGATCCTGATCGCTGCCGGAACCCTGCTGTTATCGCTGCCCGCTGCTTCTACCGGCGGAAGAATCTCATTCATTGATGCGCTGTTCATGGCAACCTCGGCGACCTGCGTAACCGGTCTTGCCGTTATCGACACCGGAACAGAGCTATCGACCTTCGGACAAGTTGTACTGCTGGTGCTCTTCCAGTTCGGTGGTCTCGGCTTCGTAACGATGGCTACGCTGATCACCCTGGTGCTGAACAAACGGATCTCGTTGAAGGAGCGCCTCTTGCTGCAGGAATCTATGAACCAGAATTCCATGCAGGGGATCGTGAAGCTGATCCGCCGGGTGCTTATCTATTCACTGGTGATCCAGTTGACCGGGGCCATTCTGCTGGCTGCCAGATTTATAGTAGATATGCCGATAGGCAAAGCAGCCTATTATGGATTATTCCATAGCATCTCGATCTTCAACAATGCGGGCTTCGACTTGTTCGGCGATGTTCACGGGCCCTTCAGCGGATTAACCCGGTACGTAGAAGATCCCGTTGTGAATATTACCTCCATGCTGCTGATCTTCCTTGGCGGTATCGGCTTCATCGTCTTATCCGATGTAATCGATTATCCCAAGCGCAAGCGGCTCATGCTGCACTCGAAGGTCGTGCTGGCGACTTCAGCTGTGCTGATTCTGGTCGGTGCGATTATCTTCTTCTGGCTTGAATGGAACGCTACACTGAAGCCGCTGCATGCCGGAGGCAAGATTATGGCCTCCTTCCTGCAAGCTATTACGCCGCGTTCCGGCGGCGTGACTACTATTGAGATTCCGCTGCTGCGGGAATCCACCCAATTCCTGATGATTCTGCTGATGTTCATCGGGGCGGCTCCCGGCTCCACCGGCGGCGGAATCAAGATTACCACCTTTGCCATTCTGGCTAGCACCGCTTACGCCAAGCTCCGGGGCAAAGAGGATATCGTGATGTTCCGCCACCGGATCTCGAAGGAGAATGTCTACAGGGCCATCACCATGACACTGCTCTCACTGATGCTGGTAGTCATCTCTACCATGCTCTTGTCCATAACAGAACGCGCAGATTTCCTCAGTGTATTATTTGAAGCGGTGTCCGCCTTCGGCACCTCAGGCATCACCATGGGACTGACCACAGAGCTGACCACGATCGGCAAGGTGCTGGTGATCATTCTCATGTTCGTGGGCCGGACCGGACCGCTTACCCTGGCCTATGCGCTCAAGCCGAAGAACAGCAAGGAGCTGTACCGTTACCCGGAAGGCAATATTACTATCGGCTAAGGGCAGCGACTATTAAGAACAAAATCACCCATACGGGTGAATGAGATTACCTGCGCGCCAGCAAATGTATGTTGTTTTTCGCATACATTCGGGCCACATACCTGCGTGCCAGCAGAATGTATGTTGTTTTTCGCATACATTCGAGGCACATGCCTGCGTGCCAGCAAATGTGTATTGTTTTTCGCATACATTCGGGTCATGCGCCTGCATGTGAGCACAATGTATGCTGTTTTTCGCATACATTCGAGCCACATGCCTGCACGCCACTTATACGTAACAGAAGAAAATCATAATCTCCTCTACTAAAAATGCGACCCTACTCGTCCAAGGCAATCAGACGGGTCGGGGTCGCATTGTTATATCCGGAATAAGCCTTAAGCTTCCTCTTCCGGGATCTCCTGGGTATCCAGCGCTGCATCCAGCAGCTGATTGTACAGATCATCATCATTCTCCAGCAGCGCATCCACTTCCAGGAACTGCTCCTCACTCCCCGGCTCACCGGCGAAGCTCAGGCTGTAATCCCATTCGGTTCCACGGGAGCTGAAGAATGTAATCTCATACGGGGAATGGTGATTCTCTAATGTAAATACCGTTCTCCCAACAAAACTTCTATCCTCTACGCGTTTCATTTCTGCTTTGGTGATTTCCAGGTTCATTCTCTTTCCTTCCTTTCATCTGATCATACCCACGATATTCAGTATAACATTGATATGTCAGCATTTCTCTTTCCTTTTGCGCTGTAATTGACTTTTTTCATCCGGCGGTTAATAATTTAGTACAATGCTTATACAGAGCTAAAAATTATGGTAATGGAGGAAATGTCAATGACTGAAACAGAGCTTCAGGACAAGCTAAGTAAATATGCTGATTTAGCAGTACAAATCGGTGTGAATGTTCAGCCGGGACAAATCCTGGTCGTGAACGCCCCGATCACTGCGGCCGAGTTCGTCCGCCTGATAACGGCCAAGGCGTATGCCATCGGCGCCAGCCAAGTGAAGGTGAACTGGAGTGACGAGTTCATCACCCGCCAGCAGTTCGAGCATGCGTCGCCCGAAGTATTTACCAAGGCCCCAACCTGGTTTGCCGGTGAAATGACTGAGCTTGCCGAGAACGGTGCCGCCTTCCTGTCGGTCATTGCCGAGAACCCGGATGCCCTCAAAGGCATTGATCCTGAGCGGATTGCGAACTTCCAGAAGACACGGGGCGCAGCGCTTACGAAATACCGTGAATTGCAGATGTCCGACAAGGTTAGCTGGAGCATTGTAGCGATTCCTTCCCAGCCTTGGGCAGACAAAGTCTTCCCTGAGGTCCCTGCTGACCAGCGTGTAGACAAGCTGTGGGAGGCTATCTTCCATACCGTCCGTCTGGACCGTGAGGACCCTGTTGCCGCCTGGCAGGAGCATCTCGACACCCTTGAGTCGAAGGCTAATGTTCTTAACGCAAAAAAGTACGCCAGCCTGCATTACATAGCACCTGGAACTGACCTTAGCATCGAGCTGCCTGAAGGCCATTTATGGGCGCAGGGGGATAGCATCAATGCCAAAGGTCATTCTTTTGTCGCCAACATGCCAACCGAAGAAGTATTCACAGCTCCGCTGAAAACCGGTGTTAACGGTACAGTCCGCAGCACGAAGCCACTCAGCTACGGCGGGAATGTGATTGACGGCTTCTCGATCACTTTTGAACAGGGCCGGATTACCAATGTGAGCGCCGAGCAGGGTCAAGAAGCCCTCGAATATCTGATTAGCCTGGATGAAGGCGCCAAGTATCTGGGTGAAGTCGCACTTGTGCCGCATAAGTCGCCGATCTCGGAATCAGGGATTCTGTACTTCAATACTTTGTTCGACGAGAATGCCTCCAACCATCTGGCGATTGGTACTGCCTATGCCTTCTGTCTGGAAGGCGGCAAAGAAATGAACCAGGATGAACTGACCGCCCGCGGCCTCAACAACAGTGTGACCCACGTTGACTTCATGATCGGCTCCGCCGAGATGGATATCTACGGAATTACCGCTGACGGTACGCGCGAGCCGGTCTTCCAGAAGGGCAACTGGGCCTTCTAAAACCCTTATATGCTATTGCATTTCATTAGATAATGAATGGAGCTGAAGCTATTGCTGGATTTCAACCAAAAGCTGGAGAACTACGCACTGCTCGCTGTAAAGATCGGCGTTAATATTCAACCCGGCCAGACCCTTGTCGTGAATGCGGATATCGTATCGGCTGAGCTGGTCCGCCTGATTGTACGCCAGGCCTATGAAGCAGGTGCGAAGCTCGTCAAAGTTAACTATTCCGATGAATTCGTCACCCGTACCCGTTATGATCTCGCACCGTCCGAGAGCTTCCTGGAGCCGCCGAAGTGGCAGGCCGATGAGCTGGAGGATCTGGCACGGGGCGGCGCGGCGTTCCTGACGATCATCTCCGCGAATCCGGACTTGCTGAACGGTGTAGAGGCAAGCCGGATTGCAGACCATCAGAAGACCGCCGGTCAAGCTATGGCTCCTTACCGCGAGATGCTGATGGCTAACCAGGTCAGCTGGACCGGCCTCGCCTTCCCATCCGCCTCTTGGGCCGCGAAGGTGTTCCCGGACGCTGCACCTCAGCAGCAGATTGACCTGCTCTGGGACGCCATCTTCAAGGCTGTGCGTGCAGACCAGGAGAATCCGGTGCAGGCCTGGAGTGTCCATCTGGCCGGCCTGAAGCAGCGCTGTGAGCTGCTGAACGCGAAGAAATACCGCAAGCTGCACTACACGGCTCCGGGCACTGATCTGACGATCGAATTGCCTGAAGGCCATCTCTGGTGTCAGGCGGGTGCGGTGAACAGCCGCGGCATGGCCTTCCTGGCTAATATTCCGACCGAGGAAGTGTTCACCGCTCCGCTGAAGAGCGGTGCGAACGGTACGGTCCGCAGCACGAAGCCGCTCAGCTATGGCGGCAACATCATCGACCGCTTCAGTCTGACCCTGGAGAATGGTAAGGTTACTGACTTTACTGCTGAAGTGGGCCAGGAAGCCTTGGCTTCTCTACTGGCGATGGATGAAGGTGCCGCCTACTTCGGTGAAGTGGCGCTTGTGCCTTTCCACTCTCCGATCTCGGAGAGCGGCATTCTCTACTACACCACCCTGTATGACGAGAATGCTTCCTGCCATCTGGCACTTGGCGCTTCCTACGCCTTTACCCTGCAGGACGGCATTAACATGACCAAGGAACAACTGGTGGAGTTGGGCATGAACCAAAGCCTCACCCATGTTGACTTCATGATGGGCTCCCCGGAGATGAACATCGACGGAATTGCCGATGACGGCTCCACCGACCCGATTTTCCGTAATGGAGACTGGGCTTAAGCTTAATCTTTGTACTATGAATCAGACCCCGCTATTTCCTCTTGAGGAATGGCGGGGTCTTTGTGTTGAACTGAGGTAAAAGCAAGACAAATAGTCCAAATGTGAACATTCAGTCAAAGAATTTTCACAATATTGTTGAAATTAGTTCACAAATATGTCACAATACAATTATAGATAGTGTTTACAGTGCCAAAAGAGGAATGTTTTAGTCCATGAATAATCTAAGGAGGGAATTCTGATGAAAGAATCTTTCACTCATGACAACACAGATTCTACGGAAACAGAACGTCTGGAAGTCCAGGCTCCCAAAGACTTAAGTATCGTTGCCTCCGACGCCATCAAGTACACCGCCTACATCATGCTGCTGTTCGGATTCCTGTACTTCCTGGTTGCCTACCTTGGCCCTATGCTGTAAGGCTGCTTCAATATACACAAGATACGCAGGACAATCACATATTCGTAAGCGCTTACGGCCGGTCTGCTCCTGCGGGAATGAGATTAGCCGTTTTTATTTGTCCCCCTGGCAAAATGCCAAAAGCGGCAGCCCTCTTCAGCTAGAGGACTACCGTTTTTTAAAAGGACGGCAAAGCCGTTTATACTTACTTATTTCCAGCCCAGCGCCTTGTTGATCCAGGTAACCGCCTCAGGCGCCCACGCTGCTTCCATACCTGAACGCAGCCAGGCTATCGCCTCATCTCTCGATCCCTCAAAGGGCGGAATGCCCGCTTCCTGCATCCAGTGCTCCGAGGTTTCAAAAGAGGTGCTGTTCCAGCCATTCGGCTCTCCATCTGCATTCACCCGCTGCTTCACACCGGAGATTACGATATCCAGAGACCCTTGCAGCTCTGTTACCGCATTGTCAAAAGCCGTCTTCTTCTCCTTGGCCTTCATATCCGCCATAGAGCGCAGCTGGCGTGTCTCAATTCCCTCGTTCGCCCGGATAATCTCCAGCAGAGTCAGCGCTTCTCTCGTGGCCAAGCCGCTCTGATACCGCTCTTCCAGAGACTGCTGAGGCCCGGCCGCTGCCAAGTAAGCCGGAAGCCACTCGCGGGATACGAGCACGGCTTTTTTCTTGATGAATTTTCCGTAGCCGGCTAAGCCTTCTCCGGGAAATCTGACCCGCCAGCGCCAGGGGTCGTGTTCTGTATCGGTATGCCAATTCTCCGCCAGCGTCAGCCCGTTCACGGACGGATGCTCCGGGATCAGAGGGGCCAGTGGCACAATCCCCAGCCTGGCAACTACCTCAGCCATCTCTTCAAAGGTGGTTACATTCTCTTGATTACCTGCTTCGCCCACGTCATTCAGCCTCCTAAATCAATCTGGCTTGTACACCAAATTAAGCTTATCACTATAGACGGGAAAATTCACTTCCCGCAGGTTAATCACATTTTTTAACTTCCCCCCGATAGTTAGCCATCCGAAAACTGGCCCCGCATCCACATGAGGCTTTGGCATTAGGGTTATTCATGGTGAATCCGCCTATCATTCCGCTTTGTTCATAGTCAATTTCAAGACCGTCAATATATGAAATACTCTTCGTGTGAACTAATATACGGAATTTATCTTTATTGAATACCATATCCTCCTCCGTTTGCTGCTCATCCAAGACAAGGGTATAAGATAATCCGCTGCATCCCCCTTCTTCAACACCTACTCTAAGAAAAGAGTGCCGGGTATCCGCGTTTAACAAGATTTCGGCGATTTTCTCTGCTGCGATCTCACTGACCTCAATGTTCATCTTCATTCCTCCTATACAAGCTTAATTTAGTTTTGGGTACCCCAGTCCATTAAACAAGGTATGAACGTAGCGAGAGCCGCTCCTTTTGGTGTAAGTTCATACGTGGTTTTTGTAGGGTGCTGCGGACTGGTTCTCTTGACCAGATTATGATGTTGAAGCTCCTTTAGACGCTGGGATAGGATTCTTTGCGTAATGGAAGGGATACTCCGGATCATTTCGCTAAATTTCTTCGGACCGTAAGAAAGAGAGAATAAGATATGGATCGTCCATTTAGACCCGATGATGTCAAAGGCTATAAGAAGTTTCTCCGTATCCTCAGTGGACAATGACCGGTACACCCTCTTTCTTAGGATCAGCATTTCCGATGGATTGCTGCGAGATCCTAGTGCTGGAAATGATACTTATGACGATCAACAAGAGATGGAAGCCCATGGCTACAATTAAGCCGGATTGCAGTGACATTCCAGCAGCCTGACAAACGACAAGGATGGAACCCCCAATCCCGATAACTACACCGGGTGTAAAAGAATCCGCAAATTGCAGATTTGCCGAGGTTTGGCCCGCACCGCCTTCCCCGGCTTGGGAAAAGGCTACAACACCGCTAACCGGATGCGCCAATCCAATACCGACCCCGGCGATGATCTGACCCATAACTGCAACAGCAACAGACACAACCGGTATCCAAAAGACGATGGCAATCCCGATGGCAAGCAGAAATACCCCCAGAATAATTCTCATATGACGTCCACGGCCCTGATCTGCCGCATCCCAACGTCCTTGCACATACGCAATGATACACCAGCTTAACGCAGCACTCGCTACAATTAAACCAGCCTGAGAAGGTGTAATTCCCTTCACATCAATTAGAGCCAATACCAGGAAATTCTGTGTGCTGGCATAGGCCGCGAAGAACAACCCGCGTGTTGCCAGAATCGACGGCATCCCTCTTCGCAGCGTAAGCGTTCCCTTCGGCAGCAATTGACGGAGCGGGAATATCATACCTACGAGGCCAATCATGACGAATACAAATCCCATCATACTCGGAAGCATACTTAGACCAACCAGGAAAAGTCCAGTACCCATTGTTAGGAGTAACGCCATCCAAGTGGATGAAGATCCGCTAGCCACTCCCGTATTCTGCACTTTCAATTTCCTGAACGCAGGTAAACTAAGCACTGCTGAAACAACCAGCACAGGTAAGATCCCCCAGAAAACAAACCGCCAGGACCACTGATCTGCTATAAGACCTGCCACATATGGACCGAGCATGGACGGAAGAACATAGGCTGTACCAAAGGCTCCAAGTATCTTGGCACGTAACTCATCCGGGTAATTTAAGGATATGGCTGTATACACACAAGTCATCATAGCTCCGGCACCCAAACCTTGCAGGGCCCGTGATCCAATCATGATATACATATCGCCTGCGGTTGCGGCAGCGACCAGTCCTGCGATAAACAACAGAAGCGCATATGTGAATGGTGCTGCAGGTCCTCTTTTATCTATAATTCGACCGACGACCAGCGTACCGATAATCTGTGCAAGCAGATACGTACTGAATATCCAGCCGAACAGGCTAAGACCGTTCAAGTCTCCGGCAATCGAAGGAGCAATGGTGGTTACGGATAGACCTTCGAATCCAACGGCCATCACTGACAGGATAATCCCTATGGATAGTGCAAAATAACGCGGGCTGAAAATACTTTGATGATTAGACGACATGAATGGTGACCTCCAGGAAAGTTTGGTATGTATACATCGTATCCGGATACTTAGTAAACATTTTTGTTTATAATGTCTAAGCTACAGTCCGCCTTTGACTTTGTCAACATTTTTATTTAAAATGTAGGGAGTGATGTAGCTTCAATAGCTGCAAAAAGGAGGTGCACCATGAGCCGGAATGAAATCAAAAAAGATGTATCCACCAGTACCCGAAGAGCGATCATTAATCTGTTAAAGGAACGCGGGGGCATGGATGTTGTGGCACTCTCCTCTCAATTTTCGCTGTCTGGAATGGCTATTCGCCAACATTTGAATGCGCTGAAGGAAGAAGGATTGGTTACAAATGTGGAAGAGGCGCGTCCCATGGGCCGGCCCACCAAGCTATGGATATTAACGCCCGCGGCTAATCGTTTTTTCCCAACCGGATATTCGGATTTATCCATCAGTCTCATTCAGTCGATGAAGGAAGCTTTTGGTAACGAAGGGCTGGACAAGCTGCTGGATGTTCGAAATAAAAAGATGCAGGCACAATATCTCGAGCATCTTGGTGCGGCATCGGAGGTTAGAGAGAAATTAGAGAAACTGGCCGAGATTCGAACGAATGAAGGTTATATGGCCGAGGTTAAGGAGCAGGAGGATGGCAGTCTCTTATTCATCGAGAAACATTGCCCGATCTGTGAAGCGGCGGCTGTATGTACCGGGTTATGCAAGAATGAGTTGCATTTATTTAAAACAGTTCTAGGCGATGATGTTCATATTGAACGGGGGGAGTACCTTTTAAAGGGAGGCAGAAACTGCAGCTACACCGTTAGGCCAAATCAGCCGTAACAAAAAGAGCAACCTCACTTGGAGATTGCTCTTTTTGTCATTTCAGGCTTGCTGCGTCTGATCCCATACAGCCGATTCCGGCAATATAGGTGTTAATCAACCGGGTAAGAGTGACATTCAGGTCCAGCGGCATTGCAAATCCGCCTTGATGCTCCAGAGTGGAGAAGCCGTGCAGGATACTCCGTAGTCCCCTTACGGCATGTAGCCTCCCTTCCTCATCCAGTCCGAAGCCGGATAACACCTGGAGGATCAGCGAGAGGATCTTCCCGCCTGCTGCTTCCAGAGCTGTGTCTCCCTGCTCCGGTGCTTTCAGAGTTGTCTGATACAGTCCCGGATGCTGTCTGGTGAACTCAATGTAGGCCTGGCTCATGGCATGAACGGCAACCTCTCCACTGACACCTTCCATTGCCGCAGACATGACCTCATACAGCTGCTCCAGGCCATATACTGCCATCAGTGTACGCAGCCCCGCAAGTCCGTTAATGTGATTATAGAGTGACGGGGAACGGACACCCAGCTTCGCGGCAAGTGCAGCCAGCGTCACTTCTTCCACTCCGTATTCATCCGCCAGCTCTGCGGCAGCCAGCACCAGCGTGTGCGTGTCCAGACCTGCTCTAGCCATGTACCCTCTCTCCTCCCTTTACTTGCCCTTCAGCCTCCGCAGCCGCCCGTTTCATCGCCTCTACCGGAGCTATAAGCAGATCACCATGTCCTACCGCCAGTACAGTTGGGGCAAGATCAATCAGCCTGTAGGCACTGACCAAGGCCTGTTCGGGGCTCCAAGTCGCCATAGCCGGAAAAGGAAACCAGGCGACCTTCTTGCCGGACACCGCCGTGGCCCGGAAGGTCTGAAACGCATCGCCAACGATCATCGCCCCACTGCGCCGGTCCTGGAAAGACATCGATCCCGGCGTATGTCCGGGAGTGCTGAACGCCGTCAGCGAGCCGATACTATCGCCGTCATGCAGCAGAATGTCGGGCCGGGTTACTATTTTGGCGGGTACACTGCCCTTAATGGGAGTCTGCAGCTCACCGGCTCTGAGCGAGCGGTCACCAGCCAATAATGCAGCATCCCGCTCCGAGATATAGACCTTAGCCTCCGGTACCTGCTTCTTCAAAGCATCAAGTGCCCCGACATGATCCATGTGGCCATGGGTCAGAATGATGCGGGTCAGCGGCTTACCGAGCTTGGCGGCCTGACTCAGAATGCCTTGCAGACTGTAGGACATTCCCGCGTCTATAAGGGTAAGCTCCTGTTCTTCTTCGATCAAATAGCAATTCACTGGAAAAATACGCGGCAGCCACGTCAGCTGATGCAAATGGCCTTCTCTTGTTACTCTCATTGTAACTTCCTCCTCAAAACTAATCTAATTAGTTAAAATATAAACTAAGATGGTTAGTTTTGCAAGAGTTAATTAAAAATACCCGCTCCACCTAGGCAAAAATCAAAAACACCACCCGCAATGGATGGTGTCTGAACGACCCGTGTTATCAGTTTTATCGATTTTGTCTATACCCGTCTGTACCTGTCTCCCGATCAGCCAAACCGGCCCATAATGTACTCCTGCGTCATCTGGTTCTCGGGGTTCGTGAAGACCTTCTCGGTCTTGTCGTATTCCACAAGGGAGCCGAGATAGAAGTAGGCGGTGTAGTCCGAGATCCGCGCGGCCTGCTGCATGTTGTGGGTGACAATCACGATGCGCAGCTGCTCCTTGAGCTCTTTGATCAGCTCTTCCACCTTGCCGGTCGATACCGGGTCAAGTGCCGAAGCCGGCTCATCGAGCAGCAGGATCTGCGGGTTGACCGACAGCGCCCGGGCGATACACAGGCGCTGTTGCTGTCCGCCGGACAACGCCAGAGCGGAGTCCTTCAAGCGGTCTTTGACCTCGTCCCACAAGGCGGCGCGGCGCAGGCTGCTCTCCACGATTTCATCCAGCGCCTGCTTGCCCTTGATGCCATGATATTTCGGGCCGAAGGCGATATTGTCGTAGATCGATTTATAGAACGGATTGGGCTTCTGCCAGACCATGCCGATTTTTTGCCGCAGCTTGATTACATCCGTGCCTGTAGCATTGATATCCACACCGTCAATCCAGATGCTGCCTTTGGTTGTAGAGCCTGAAATATCGTCATTCATCCGGTTGAGCGACCGCAGGAAGGTAGATTTCCCGCAGCCCGACGGGCCGATCAATGCGGTTACCGTATTCTGGGCAAAAGGAAGACTAATCCCCTTCACCGCCTCATACGTGCCATAATAAATACTCAGATCCTCCGTTTGAAATGATTCGCGCACCACTGGTTCCGCTATTCCCATCTCGTACTCCTCCTAAAAGTTATGATAGCATACTCGCTTCTGACTCTTCTGCGCAAAACTCGCTTCGGAAGCCTATGCCCTCTTGTATCTAACAAGCCTAGCTCATTCTCTTGGATGCAGTAAGCTTGCGGTAGATGAATCTGCCGAAGAAACGGGCAGCCAGATTGAAGATCAATACGGTCAGCACCAGGACGGCTGAAGCCCCTGCTGCGATCTGCAGCGCATCCGGCGCCAGGCCTTCACTGTTGACCTTCCAGATATGCACCGCCAGCGTCTCCGCCGGACGGAACGGGTTAAGCGGTGAGGAAGGACTCAGCGGATTCCAGTTGCTGAAGTCCAGGCGCGGGCTGCTCATTCCTGCGGTGAACATCAGCGCGGCCGCTTCACCGAACACGCGGCCGGCCGACAGGATCGTGCCGGTGATAATAGTCGGCAAGGCTACCGGGAGCAATACCGAGGTAACGATCTTCCACTTGGATAATCCGAGCGCGAAGCCTGCCTCCTTCTGCTGCTTAGGCACCGTGCGGAAGGCTTGCTCCGTAATACGCACCATCAGCGGAAGGTTGAAGAAGGTTAACGCGAGCGCACCCGAGATCAGGGAGAACCCGAGATTGAAGGTGTTGACGATCAGCAAGAGACCAAACAGTCCCACGATAATCGACGGGAAGGAAGACAATACCTCCACGACCAGACGGATGAAGTTGGTCAGCTTGCCGGGACGGGCATACTCCGCCATGAAGATTCCGGCACCCAGCCCCAGCGGCACGGTGATGATCAAGGTCAGCACCAGCAGGAACAAGGAGTTGAATAGCTGCGGCCCGACGCCTCCGCCTGCGCGGATCTTTTGCGGCGCCGAGGTCAGGAAGTCCCAGCTAATATGACTCATGCCGCGGATCAGGATATACCCGAGTAAGCTAACCAGGATGGCTACAATCAGCAAGGCCAGGGTTACTATAATGGCAGTGGCTACTTTGTCAGCAGTTCTAGGCTTCAAATTCTATTTCTCCTTTCGAGCATTCTCACCAGCAGGACGAATACAAAGGTCATCAGCATCAGCACGAGCGCCATACTCCACAGCGCATTGTTCTGCGGTGAACCCATCGTTGTATTCCCCATACCCAGCGTGATAACACTGGTAAGGGTGGATGCGGACTCGAACAGGGAGTGCGGCACGAACGGCGCGTTACCGATAACCATCTGCACGGCAAGGGCCTCGCCGAAGGCGCGGGCCATGCCAAGCACTACACCCGTCATAATCGCCGGGAAGGTCGTCGGGAGAATAACCCGGGAGATCGTCTGCCAGCGTGTGGCACCGAGCGCAAAGGATGATTCTTTCAAGTTTTGCGGCAATGAAGCAAGCGCGTCTGCAGCCACGCTGGTAATCGTCGGCAGAATCATGACCGACAGCACTAGCGCGCCTGCAGCCACCCCGATGCCCTGTCCGGGCAGCGTATCCCGCAGAAATGGAACAATGACGCTTAAGCCTACGAAGCCGTAGACAACGGATGGAATACCTGACAGCAGCTCGATGACCGGCTGCAGCAGCTTTTTACCCCAGCCCGGCACAATCTCAGTCATGAAGAGCGCCGCGCAGATGCTGAGCGGACTTGCGATAAGTGCAGCCAGCAGCGTGACCAGGAAGGAACCCGAGATGAACGGGAAGGCTCCATAGGATGGCGTGTCTGCTTCAGGCGACCACTTCGTGCCGAACAGGAATTCTGAGACCTTGACCTCACCGTTAACGAAATTGGCAACGCCTTTGGAGGCTACGAAATAGACCATGGATACAATGATGACAATGAGCAGCAGCACGCAAAAGGACATATAAATACGTCCGATTAAATTTTCTATATGATGTTTTTCCAGCCGCTTGTTTGTTGGTTGTCCCCTCAAGATTGCTCCCTCTTTCTAAAGTGAAAAGAGAGGCAGAAGATATCCGCCTCTAATCACATTAAAGTTCAAATCATTTAACCTTGTGAACCAATGAAGCTTATTTAGGTGTTACAGTACCTGCAACATCACGGGATACCTGCATTTTGGAAGCCGGGATGTAGCCAAGCTCGACCACGTCGCCAGTCTGTACTTCATCCGTCAGGAAGTAATCAAGGAACGCTTTTACAGTCTCATTAGGTTCACCGTTAGTGTACATGTGCTCGTAAGCCCACACCGGATATTTACCGGCCACTACGTTGTCAACAGAAGGCTCAACGCCGTCATAACTTAGAGTTTTTACGGAATCATCGAGGTAGGACAGCGCCAGGTAACCGATCGCTCCTGGTGTTTCACCGATCATTTTCTTAACTGTACCGGAGGAATCCTCTTGGATCGAACCCTTCAGGTCTTCGGTTTTGGTGCCAAGGGCGAAGCTTTCAAAGGTAGCACGGGTACCCGAGCTTGCCGGACGGTTGATGATCTGGATGGCCTGGTCTGCACCGCCGACCTCTTTCCAGTTCATGATTTTACCGGTGAAAATGTCCACCAGCTGTTGCTTGGTCAAGCTGTCTACGCCTGCCTTCGGGTTGCTTACTGCTGCAATCGCTACAACCGCCACCTGGTGATCTACCAGCTCAGCCGCCTTCGCTGCATCCTTCAGCTTCTCTTCCGCGAATACGTCCGAGTTCCCGATATCGACTTGCTTCTCAGAGACCTGAGTCAAGCCCGTTCCGCTGCCGCCGCCTTGAACCTGAATGTCCACGCCTGCATTCGCATCCATGAATTTCTCAGCTACCTGCTCTACGAGCGGCTGAAGTGCTGTGGAGCCTGACGCCAGGACCGAACCGCTTAGCTTCGCACCGCTGCTGGTTTCTGTGTTTGTAGCAGCCGGTGTATTCCCTCCGTTATTGGTTGTTGCCTTATTTCCCCCGTTGTTGCCGCATGCTGAAAGTGCCAGTACGCTTGTAAGAGTCAAAGCCATGATCCACGATTTTTTGAATTGCATTGTTTTTTTTCCTCCTAAAGGTTTTGTGAGTGTCTGCTGCGTTCCTTCTGCTTCGTACAAAACTCACTTGGGAAGCATTATTGTGTGTCTATCAGCTTCTCTTCTGACTCTTCTTATTCTAGGGCCCGTTCGTTAGATAAAAGTACTGAGTTTGTAAACCGAAGGATAAAAGTTATAATATAGATTGAATAATTAAATAGATAATATCTATATCGAAACAACAATAGGGGTCTTTTTGCCCCATCCCGGAGGAATCTTCATGAACCTTGTAAAGCTGCAAATCTTAGTTCTCATCGAAAAATATAAAAAAGTTACGGATGTAGCCGCAGAGATGAACCTTAAGCAGCCTACCGTCTCCTTCCATATGAAAAGTCTGGAGAGTGAGCTTGGCGCTTCCCTCTTCCAATACCGGAGCGGCCGCGTCCTGCTGACGGATGCCGGACGCGCTTTGTATCAATATGCGGTCCGCATTGTCTCGCTAAGCGCGGAGGCGGAGCGGACGGTCAAGCAGTTCACCTCGCTCGCCTCGGGGAATCTGGAGCTTACCGCCAGCGATATCCCTGCCAGTTATCTTGTGCCCAAACTGCTGTCCCAATTCACACAGCATTATGACGGGATCGATGTCTATTTGTCCGTGCTGCCGGATGACGCCGTCCGGGAACGTCTGCGCAGCCGGGAAATCCAGCTCGCCGTGCTGCACAGTACAGAGGGCCAGGATGATACCTTCCATACGCAGGTGATTGCTGAAGAGGAGACCGTACTGGTCTTTGCGCCGGAGCATCCCTTTGCCGGGGAGCAGGAGCTGACCGCCCAAGCCGTAGCACGCGAGCCTTGGGTCCAGCATGAAGCCGCCTCCTTCCTGCGCGGAATCTCCGACCAGTGGGCACAGCTTAATAACGTAAGGGTATGGAATCATGCGGTGCTGGGCTCGCCGGAGGCAGTCAAGGGGATGCTCTACACAGGTAGAATGGTGGGAGTGTTCTCCCGCTCCGGGATTGAGGCTGAAGTAGCGGCGGGCCGTCTGGCCTACGCCAGGCTACCGGGAATACTTCCGGATAACGGGTCTTTTGTGCTGGCTTGGCGTAAGGATTATACACTGTCTCCGCTCCAGCAGGCTTTTGCCGGGATGGCAGCGGGTTCTGCAACAAAAAACGGTATCCCCGGAGCGCCTGTGTAACTGCGCTAACGGGGATACCGTGTGGTGGTGAACCTTATTATCTTTTGACAGCAACCAGGGTGAAAGTCTTGGGAATTCCCTTATCGTACACATCCGACGACAGGTTAGGCTCCTCCACCAGCTCCTTAATCACAAGTCCGCTGGCTGCGGCAGCGGTAACCAGCTCGCCCAGCGTCCAGCGCCGCCAGTAGACGACATTCGGCTTGTCCGCCTCCGATGCTCCTCCTGAAGAAGGCATGTATTTGGAATAGGACACCTGCTTCTCTTCAAGCGCCGTATCAAAATAATCCCCGCTCACCTTATGCTTTCGCACCTTGGCCGTTGAGCCCTTGGAGGAGATCAGCTTGGTCGTTACCGGATGGAAATCCCGCAGCACGAACGTCCCGCCCGGTGCCAGCAAGCGGTATGCGGTAGCCATGAACGGAGCCAAATCCGTAAAATAATGAACAATCCCCATTTCAGCAAAAACCGTATCATAAGAGCCGTTAAGGTGCGCTTCCGGCAACTCCAGGACATCCGAAACGATATAGTCAAGCTGCACCCCGGCCGCCTGCGCGAGTTCACCGGCATAACGGGCATTGGCCTCCGAAAAATCTGCGACAGTCACCTCAGCCCCCAGCAGCCCTAGTGCCACCGCCTTCATGCCGTTAGAGCCCATCAGATTCATGATCCTCCGGCCCTTCACTTCACCGAGATAGGTATTCAGCGGATACAGCTTCCCCGCAGGGTCCCTGAGCAGCTTCTCCGCAGCCTCCACAGGGGTTCCGAACCGGCTGGTCCAGGCCGCATAGGTATCCTCATTCCACAGCTCCTCACTGGTAGGTGCCGCCTCCTTATGGAGGCCAGCCGGTTCATTCTGATTAGGTTCATTCATTGCTTTCGTTACCCCTTTATCTATGTTCTATAAAATGTAATCAAGTTTGCCTCACAGGTCTGTCCGCGTATAGCTACGAAGCGTTCGGCAGAGACTGCCGGAGCTTCAGCGCTTTCCTGCGCCCGGCATACAGATAGACGCCAAGCCCGGCCATGACAAGTACGCCGCCCGCCCACTGCAGGCCGCTAAGCTGCTCACCCAGCAGCAGGAACGCTAGAATGCTCGCGCCGACAGGCTCTCCCAGGATATTCATCGAGACGGTAGTCGCTGACGTATATTGCAGCAGCCAGTTGAACAGGATATGGCCGAAGACGGTCGGCACCACCGCCAGCAGGACGAAGATTCCCCATTCCCGGGCCGGATAATCGAAGAACGGGGTGCCGGTCACGAGATTGTAGACAGCAAATACGGCGGCCGCCGCGATAAATACAATCAGGCTGTACAGATAGGACGGCATACGCGCCACCAGCTTTTGTCCAAGCAGCATATGTGCGGCTACCGCCACGGTTCCGCCAACCGACAGCATGTCGCCCTTCAGATTCTCAGCAGACAAGCCAATGTCTCCCCAGCCGATAAAAGTAACGCCGAAGATGGCAATCGCCATCCCCAGAATGGCAGAGATCGAGTTACGCTCTTTATACAGTATGTACGCACCGAGCATAATGAATAACGGCTCCAGCGCCATGATCATCGTCGAGCTGGCCACCGAGGTATAATTCAACGAACCCATCCAGAGCAGAAAATGCAGGGCAAGCATGACACCGGACACTCCCAGCAGCAGCCAGTCCTTCCGCCGCAGCTGAAAGAGTGCCCCGCTATAGGGACGGGCGAACGGCAGCATCAGCAGCGAGGTGAACAGCAGACGGTACATCCCTTGGACCGATACGGGCGCGGAGGACCATTTAATGAAGATGGAAGAAAACGAGATGGCCACAATTCCGATTACCATCAAGAGAGGAACGGGAACGGGCGGTTTATGGGTACGCATGACAGAACGCCCTTTCATGGGATGTAAGACTCATTATGTTAATTTAACGTAAATCGGCGAAAAATGCAGCATTTTTTCACAATAATTATTCTATACCGAACGCATAAACAAAGGCACGGAATCCGCGGATAACGGGTCCCATGCCTTATAGAAGCTCAACTGACAGAGGCTACTCCTACTGTTACGGCTTAAGCACTACCTTGATACAGTCCTCTTCCTTCTCCTGAAACACCTTATAGCCATGCTCTGCGCGGCTGATCGGCAGCCGGTGGGTGATGATATCTGTGGGATCGAACTTCTTCTCCTTAATCATCTTGTAGAGCTCAGGCATATAATGAATCACGGGAGCCTGTCCCATCTTCAACGTGATATTGCGTTCGAACAGATGGCCCAATGGGAACATATTGTAATTCAGGCCATAGACGCCGATTAACTGGATGGTGCCGAACTTGCGGACCACCTCGGAGGCGATACGGAAAGCCCCCAGTGAGCCGCCCTGCAGCATCAAGGCTGTCTCCACCTTCTCCACAACCGTCTTCTTGGCATCCAGTCCCACGCAGTCGATCACCACATCAGCTCCGCCGCGTGTAATCTCCTTAAGGTTCAGCTCTACATCCTTGGTCTGCTCAAAATTCACCGTCTCCACGTAATTTGTCAGCTTCGCATGCTGGAGCCGGTAATCGACATAGTCCACCGCGATGACACGGGATGCCCCTTTCATCCAGGCAAACTTCTGTGTCAGCAGACCTACCGGGCCACAGCCAAGCACAATGACGGTATCACCGGGCTTCACTCCGGCATTCTCGACACCCCACCAGGCAGTCGGGACAATATCCGAGAGGAACAACAGCTGCTCGTCTTCCATCTCCGCGTCCTCCGGGACGACAAACGGCCCGAAGTTGCCGTAAGGCACCCGTAGCAGCTCCGCCTGCCCTCCGGCGAATCCGCCGTATGAATCC
The DNA here is from genome assembly GCF_042684125.1 of Paenibacillus rhizoplanae. Taxonomy (NCBI): domain Bacteria; kingdom Bacillati; phylum Bacillota; class Bacilli; order Caryophanales; family Paenibacillaceae; genus Paenibacillus; species Paenibacillus rhizoplanae. Next base: position 87,809 of record NZ_JBHUKY010000054.1, read on the forward strand.
GAATAGCCCAGATAGCCGCCGGTATCCTTCGCTTCATTCGCATGGTCACATTGGCTCTCCATCTCATGCTGGCAGAAGAAGCATTGCCCGCATGCTACATTGAACGGGACAATGACCCGGTCGCCCCTCTTGACCCTGGTAACCTCCGGGCCCACCTCTTCCACAATCCCCATCGGCTCATGTCCGATAATGTAGTCATCATGCATTCCCGGTATTTCCCCGTTATAGATATGCAGATCCGATCCGCAAATAGCGGTTGTGGTTATGCGGACGAGGATGTCATCCTTCTTCTCCAGCCGCGCATCGGCGACCTCCTTGACCTCTACCTTCTTCTTGCCTTGATAGGTTACTGCCTTCATAAGTGTCGGTCACTCCTTCGGAAGTAAGATTATGGACATAGCAAGCTGATCGGAACAGCCTTACTATGGTATAACCCCAAATCCTGCGGATTTATCCGTGCAGCAGCGGAGAATACATCATCAGCGCATGATTCTCTGCCACCGCTTCGTCACCAGCCAGCTCTCCGCTATGCGTCAGCACTCTGCGCCGGATCGCGTTGCGCCGGATATACCCGCCCCAAGGCTCCAGACTGATACGGTGCCCGTCTTCATAGACTTCATAATGGTAGAGCTGCTGTCCTTCACAGCGCCATTCTCCGTGCAGATGGGTCTCATCCAGATGCAGCTTAAGCTGATAAGCAACTTGTGTATCATTGCGAAGCTGGAGATCCAGATAATTATAAGCACAGGTCGCCCCGCTGCCAAAAGGCTGAGTCCGCTGCTCATCGGGAAAGACATCATAGCTGTGCCGGTGCCGTTCGGTAACCGTCAGCGGCGTATGCAGCGTCATCCAGTAGATGAGATTGGACAATTGGCAGAGCCCGCCGCCTGTGCCGGAACGGAACCCGCCATAATGGAGCACCATTCCGTCCAGGTAGCCCTTTCTCCTTGTAGGCTTGCCGATCCTGCGCCAATAGGAGAAGCTCTCGCCCGGTTGAATGACAAGCCCGTCCAGCTTCGCCACCGCGAGCCTCAGGTTCACGATTTTGTTGTGCTGAAGCTGCATATCCACATTGCGCAATTTGCGCAGCAGCGGTGTAGCATGGCTGGCCGCTTCGTACTGCAGAGCTTCACCGCGCTGTTCTGTAGCTAAGCGTCCGCTGGCTGTGATCCATTTCCAGTATCTTTTCCAGGTAAAATACCGCTTCCCTGCATACAACCTCAGCTTGGAACGCCGGATAGGCTTCATAGCCTTCATCGTCATTGCATATCCCCCCCCCCCCCCCCGTGTAGCAATTCTGCCGATTCTATAATTATATTAATCCTCTACTCTGGAAGCTTCTCAGAGATTACCAGAATAAATGTAGCGAGCGGTCCCAGCAGCAACGACAACAGAAACCAGTTCATTCCGCTCCGGTTCTTCCCTTGCGCCAGTCCGGCATTAATCAGAGCCAGTGTACCCCAGCCTGCGTAATATCCATTACCCATTCTATTTCCACCTCTGTTTCCTGCAAATAGTAAAAGACCGGGCCTCCTTGCTCAAGAAGCCCTGTCTTCAGTATACCTAATCCTTATGAGAAAATCTTACTTTCCCCGCTTATTATGCCAGATCAGGGCATGCAGCTGCGGCAGCACGCGTGCGCGGTTCATCTGCGGATCGGCAATGACCTGCCCGAACAGCCATTCCAGCCGCTTCAGCAGACGGCCTGAGATGTCGCCTTCCTCGGTGACGTTATCGTTGCCCGGCTGCAGGAACAGCGGGACCTCAGGGTACCTGAAATGTACCTTGCGGGCATACTCATAGTCCTCCTGGTTAAAAACAACCACCTTCAGGCTATGCGCAGCCTTGCCGTTACCAGCGACTCTATGCATAATCTCATCCAGCTTATCCCAGTCCGTCTGCATCCCGGAGCTGGGCGGCTTGGGGCTGATCGTCAGCACATCCACTTCATGGAACCAATCCTGCCACCGGCTGCCCTGCGTCTCAATCGCCGCCTGGATGCCGCGTTCGTGGAGGAGGGAGATGAATTCTCCCATCGCCTCCCCGATCAATGCCGGGTTCCCCCCGGAGATGGTGACACAATTGAAGTTATCCCCGGCCAGCTCCAGCAGCCCGTCGAGAATTTCCTGCGGCGCAAGCATCGTCACTTTATCCTTGGCCGAGCCGTCCCAGGTGAAGGCGGAATCGCACCAGCCGCAGCGGTAGTCGCAGCCGTAGGTGCGGACGAACATCGTTTTGACGCCAATGACCGCCCCTTCCCCCTGAATCGTCGGACCGAACATTTCAATAACAGGGATTCTACTCATCATCGCAGCCTCCGTACAGCCGGTAAGCCGGTCCCTCCTCGGGTATATCTGCTGCCAGCACTTCAGCCCAGGAGGTAGGGGTCTCCCATAGCTTGACCGAATACACCGGCAACGCCGCCCGTTTCAGCTCATAGGCAATGTAGGCAGACAGATTCTCTGCTGTGGTGCGGAAGGAGAGCAGCGCGACTTTGGAGCTTGTCGCCATTAGCGTCTCCAGCACAGGCTCATTGCCCATCGCCAGAAAAGCATGATCCAGCCGCCCAACCACCGCCTCCTGCACAGCCGCCTTAATATCGCTGAAATCGATGACGAACCCTTCATCCGATTGCCCTTCCAGCGCGGACGGCACGCCCTTCAGCACTACCTCAAGCTTGTAGGTATGCCCATGCAGATTGCTGCATTTCCCCTTGTGCCCGATAAGCTGATGGGCAGCATCGAAGGTGAATATTTTGCAGACGGCTACTTCGCCCCGCATGATAGTCCCTCCTCCTGACACTCTGCCTCATATTGCTCCAGACCCCTCTGGCGCAGAAGACATGCCGGACAGGTGCCGCAGCCGCTGCCGATGATGCCGTTATAGCAGGTCAAAGTCTGCTCCCGGATATAATCGAACTGGCCAAGTTCGTCCGCCAGCTTCCAGGTTTGCTTCTTGTCCAGCCACATCAGCGGGGTATGAATGACGAACTCCACATCCATCGACAGATTAAGCGTGACATTCAGCGACTTCACAAATACATCGCGGCAGTCCGGGTACCCGCTGAAGTCCGTCTGGCAGACCCCGGTGATAATGTTGGAGTAGCCGAGCTGCTTGGCCAGAATGGCCGCGAAGGATAAGAACAGCAGATTACGTCCATCCACGAACGTGCTGGGCAGCTCCTCTCCCTCACCTGCGGTAATCTCAATATCATCCCGGGTCAAGGCGTTCGGAGCAAGCTGGTTCAGCAGCCCCAGGTCCAGAATATGCTGCTTCACGCCGAACCTCGCGGCAATCGCCTTGGCGACTTCAATCTCGGCCGCATGGCGCTGATTATAATTGAACGTGACCACCTGAACCTCCTGGAATTCCTGCAATGCCCATGCCAGGCAGGTCGTGCTGTCTTGGCCGCCGCTGAAGACGACTAATGCTTTTCTATTTACCATACTGATCTCTCCTCCTGATTGCTCTGCGAAGCTGGTTCCTGCGGATTAACGGTTGTCCACTTTCTCGGGATACAGATCATGATTCATCAGCCGGTGCTCGGCCATCGCCTCATATTTGGTTCCCGGACGCCCCCAGTTGCAGTAAGGATCAATGGAAATGCCGCCGCGCGGCGTGAATTTGCCCCACACCTCGATATAACGCGGCTCCATCAGCGAGATCAGATCATTCATAATAATGTTGACACAGTCCTCATGGAAATCCCCATGATTGCGGAAGCTGAACAGATAGAGCTTCAGTGACTTCGATTCCACCATCCGGATATCAGGAATGTACGAGATATACATCACCCCGAAATCCGGCTGACCGGTAACAGGACACAGGCTGGTGAACTCGGGACAGTTGAATTTGACAAAATAATCACGGCCGGGATGCTTGTTATCGAACGCCTCCAGAATCCCCGGATCATAGCCGAACTTGTACTGCGTGCCTTGGTTGCCCAGCAGGGTAACCTCCTGCATTTCCGCTTGTATTCTACCTTCTGACATGACAAAAAACCCCTCTCTTTTCCCTAGGCCCCTGGCCTGAACTGGAAAGAAGAACGAGATTTCGAAAACCTGGCTCTACTAAGATAGCTTAGTTTTTTATAGAGGGAGTTCGCGAACCTCTCCTGCGCGCGGCGCAGATTCCTTCTTTATCTTGGTGCGTCTTGAACTATACCATGATTGCAGCGGGCTTGACAACCCTCACAGCTGATCCAGAATCAGAGAGCACAGCAGTCCCATCGCAGCGATGAACCCCGTGAGCGGCCCGCCTTCTTCGTAGGCTTCGGGCATCATGCTGGAGGACACCATGGCAATAATTCCTCCCCCGGCAAAAGAGGCAATCAGCGCTTCCGTATACCCGCTTGCGTGATCCATGAACGCATACCCCGCCCCTGAGGCGAGGGTGGAGATCGCCAGTACGCCGAGCCACAGCAGCATGATCTTGCCTTTGCCATAGCCGTCCTGCTTCAGTCCAGCCGTGCTGGACAAGCCTTCAGGAATATTGCTGATGAAGATGGCAATGACCAGCAGCACGCTAACGCCCTGACCCGCAATGAGACTTGCGCCGATCATGATCGATTCAGGAATCGCATCCAGTACCGTTCCGGCAAAAATAGCCAGCCCTCCGCCCTTGGCATCGTTCTTCCCTGAAGGCGCTCTGGCTGAGCGCTTGCGTCCCGCTCCGCCTTTACGCGAGATCAGCCAGTCGAACACTGTGAACACCAGTGCTCCAGCGGTGAACCCGATAATCGTCGGGGCCAGCCCGCCGTCACTGGCAGAATCCTCTAGCAATTCATACGCCGCCGCGCCGATCAGCACCCCGGTACCGAACGCCATAATGAAGCCGATCAGCTTATTCGGAATACGCAGGAATAAGGCCAAGAGAGCGCCAATCAAGACCGCCGAGCCGGAGACTGCGCCCCATAATAAAGCGTTCCCCATTTGATTCACCTTCTTATAAGATATTGGCATCATTACAATGCATAAGAATAGTTTACACACGAATGAAGAAAGGCAAACACCCTGCATATTTCACGGATTCATTTGCATTGAAAGGGGTAACTTAGAATTAACAATCTCTATTAACCGAAGGATGGGATCATACTATGGAAGCAAACGTACAGAAGCTTATCGAGTGGCTGGAAGCCCGCAAGGATACAACACTGGTCATCGAAAAGCAGGAGCTGGAGGATCTGGACACCGTCCATTTCAAGCTGGAGACCGTTGACTACCGGAACGCTGAGGATGTCATTGATGATTATCTGGACAGTGCGGTCATTCTGCGCGGTACAGGCAGTACCCTGAATGCGGATGGAGAGCTGGTGCCCCTGCCGCAGCCGGGATATGAGCTGGCAGTGAGCGGACTACAGCTTCATGAAGTGTCCGAAGCCAAGGTGGATCTGCAGACAAGCCGGGCGAAATATTCTCTGGCCGTAAGCTGATCATCCGGCGGCTCCGGCCGTAAGAATCTAAAGAGGGTGCAGTGATAAGCCAACATTCCGGCTTAGAGCTGCACCCTTTTTCCAAATATAAGAATTTATGTTTTTCACGCTATAAATTATCCTTCTATTTCTCGCCGAAACGGCACCGTCCTTTAAAAGGACGGCAAAGTCGTTTCCACTTGGCAAAAACTATCGCCTATAATTCTTCCCCGATAATCTCCACTTCCGTCTCCAGCTCTACATCGAACTTGTGCTTCACCGCTGTGCGTACATGCTGGATCAATCCGATATAATCACTGGCCGTCGCATTGTCGGCGTTGATAATGAAGCCCGCATGCTTGCGTGAAACCTCTGCGCCTCCGATGCGCGTACCCTGAAGTCCGCTTTCCTGAATCAGCTGGCCCGCGAACCGGCCCGGCGGCCGCTTAAATACACTGCCGCAGGACGGATACTCCAGCGGCTGCTTCGATTCCCGCAGATAGGTTAACTCATCCATGGACGCCTTAATCGCGGCAGGATCGCCTGGCAGAAGCTTGAATCTCGCCTCCAGTACAATATATTGTCCGCTGGCGAAGATGCTGCTGCGGTATCCCCATTGCAGCTGATCGCTGTGCAGGGTGAGTAGCTGCCCGTTCTGATCGATCACGAGCGCACTGTGCAGCACATCCTTCACTTCCCCGCCGTAGGCTCCGGCGTTCATGTACAGTGCCCCGCCTACCGTGCCGGGGATGCCGCAGGCGAATTCCAGACCGGTGAGCTCCTGCTCCAGCGCATAGCCCGAGACATCGATAATCTTCGCCCCGCACTGCGCATAGAGCAGGCCGCCACGGATGCCCATCCCGGACAGATCCGAGGTCTGGAGCACGATGCCGCGGATGCCTCCGTCCCGGATAATAACATTGGAGCCGTTACCGAGAATCGTAAGCGGGATCTGATGATCATGGGCATAGGCAGAGATGCTCTGGATTTCTTCATATGTAACAGGGGCCGCCAGGACATCTGCTTCGCCGCCCATGCGGGTATAGACCAGATTCTTAAGGCTCTCGCGGCGCTTCAGCGAGCCTGCTGTAACTAGCGGCTGCAAATCCTCATATATGTTGTCAATATTCATCCTTCATACTCCTAACTCTATGAACAAGATAATGGTGATGCTCATCGCCGGGCAATCACGGCTTCAGCAACCACAACTTTATCAACGAACAGGCTCCCTTGTCAATGACAGGAGCCTGTTAAGTAGCTGCATACTGCATTATTATGTTTCAAATTTCCCAATTATACCCTATTCGCCAGCCGCTCCTCCTCCTACAGCCCGGCTACTTTGTACGCAGCCAGCTCATAAGGCAGACAGAGCGGCACACCTGTACGCGGATCAGGAACAATATCCGCCTCAATGCCGAATACCTCGCGCAGCACCGCCGGTGTCATTACCTCATTCGGAGCGCCTTCGCTGATCACATTGCCGGATTTGATCGCTACCATATGCTGCGCGTAACGGGAGGCATGGTTCAAATCATGGACCACCATAATAATCGTCCGGCCTTCCTGCTCATTCAGCTTCTGCAGCAGCTGAAGCACCTCCAGCTGATGGGCCATATCCAGGAAGGTCGTTGGTTCATCAAGGAACAGGATCTCCGTCTGCTGTGCCAGCGCCATAGCAATCCAGGCCCGCTGCCGTTGTCCGCCGGAGAGCCGGTCAATCGGCCGGTCATGGAATTCATTCATGCCGGTCAGGGCAATCGCTTCGGCAATAATGCTGCGGTCTTCAGGCGTCAGACTGCCGAAGCCCTTCTGATGCGGATACCGGCCATACCCCACCAGCTCGGATACCGTCAAGCCGTCCGGCGCGGTAGGATTCTGTGGTAGAATCGCCAATTGCCGGGCCACCTCTTTGGTGGACAGATTGTGAATCGACTTCCCGTCCAGCATGACATTCCCGCTCTTCGGCTTCATGATCCGGGCCATCGTCTTCAGAATCGTGGACTTCCCCGATCCGTTCGCCCCGACGAGCGCCGTAATCTTCCCTGTCGGAAGCGACAGATTCAGCCCCTTCACAATCATAGTCTCCGCATATCCGATGCTCAGCTGCTCTGTATTTAAACGTTCCGACATGATACACACTCCTTAGATTTTTTAATATATACATCCCTGTGTTACGCTTTCGATGTGGCCAAAAGATATAAAAAGTACGGAGCTCCAATGATCGCTACCACGATACCTGCAGGTACCTCTGCAGGCTGCAGGATCCAGCGCCCGATCGTATCTGCCGTAAGCAGCAGCAGGGCTCCGAGCAGAGCAGCCGCAGGCAGCAGGATCTGATGGCGCGGACCGACCAGCCTGCGGGCCAGATGCGGCGCAATTAGCCCGACAAAGCCAATGCTGCCGCTTACCGATACACAGGCTCCTGCCAGCGCAACAGCCGCAGCCAGCAGCCACCGCCGTTCCCGTTCGAGCGGCAGGCCCAGTCCCTTGGAGAGCTCATCGCCGAGATTCAGTACGTTGAGCACCCGGGCTTTGTAGAATGCGAAGGGCAGCAGGATCAATATCCAGGGCAGCAGGGCTAGCACAAACCGCCAGTCTCCGCCCCAGATTTTACCGGCCAGCCAGATGGCTACGAACTGATAATTCTGCGGGTCGAGTCTTAATGACAAAATAAGCTGAAAAGCATATATCCCGGCACCCACAGCAATCCCGATCAGGATCAGCCGTGTCGGCGAGAGCCCATCCTCCCGCCTGTAAGACAGGAAGTAGACCAGTGTTGCAGTAAGCGAGGCTCCTGCCAGTGCCAGCAGCGGAAGCACGAGGATCGGAGCTGCTGTAGTAGCCGGTACAAAGGATATAAAGATCAGTACGGCGAATCCGGCTCCGGCATTAATCCCCAAGGTGGAAGGCTCAGCGAGAGCATTACGCGACAAGCCTTGCAGAATTGCACCGGCTACCGCGAAGCCGGCACCAATCAGCAAGGAGATCACGATCCGCGGCAACCGGAAATCAAACAGAATCAGCTGCTGCTGCTTGGTGCCGTTGCCGGATAGGGTATGTAGAACCTCGAGCGGTGAGAGACGCATAAAGCCGGTATTCATACTGACCAGAAACAGAATGACGATAAGTACAGCAAGCAGTGTCAGAATACCAGCCTCTCTGGAACGGCGCGGTTTGGCCGGGGGGAATGAGGTGTAACGGTTCATTTGAGCTCCCCCTTGCGTTTGCTGGCCAGATAGATGAAGAACGGTACACCGAATACGGCAATCAAGGCACCTATCGGTGTTTCGTATGGCGCATTAATCATCCTGGCCGCAATATCGGCCACCAGGACCAGAATGCTTCCAAGGACTGCGGAGCAGGGAATAATCCAGCGGTAGTCAACCCCCACGAGGTAACGCGTAATATGCGGAATGATTAATCCGACAAAAGCGATCGGGCCCACCGTGGAGACTGCCGCTCCGGCGAGGAGGACGACAATAATCATCCCTGCGGTCTGTACCAGACCGGTGCGCTGTCCGAGACCCGCTGCAACATCCCTGCCCAGGCTCAGAAGCGTAATCGAACGCGACAGCATCAGCGCACCGATCAGGGCCGTCGCGACCCAAGGAGATATTACCTGCAGCTGCTTCCAGCTCGCTCCGCCAATCCCCCCGGCCATCCAGAAGGCGATATCCTGAGAGAGGCTGAACAGGATAGCAATGCCCTGGCTGACCGCCAGCAGCATGGCACTTACTGCCGCACCGGCGAGGGTCAGCCGAAGCGGGGTCAATCCGCTATGGGAGAGTGAACCGATCCCGAATACCAGCAGTGAGGCCACAGCCGCTCCAAGGAAGCAATACAGCATGATATACGCGAAGGATAATGTTGGCGCGAAAGCAAAAGCCAGGGCCAGGCCAACACCCGCTCCTGCATTAAGCCCGAGCAGCCCGGAATCCGCCAGCGGGTTGCGGGTCATACCCTGCAGAATCGCACCGGCAACGGCAAAACATGCGCCGACCAGCGCCCCTGCGGCAGCCCGGGGAATCCGCAGCTCCCGGATGACCTGATGCTGGGGCAGCTCCGGATTGAACCGGAACACCGCCTCCCATACGGTAGCCAGCCGGATATCCGCTGCACCAACCGATACAGATACCATCAGGCCGAAGACAATCGCTGCTATTCCCAGCACCAGAATAACAGCAGCGGCAAGCGGCCGCGACCGAACAGGAGTGTTCCCTTCATCAGAAGGAGCTTGTAGAGCAGAATCTGTGGATGAAGCCATATGCCGTCTCCTTATCAGGATTATTAGGGAAATATAAATGATTATGATTCTCATTATCGCAAATATATGAATATTGTTCAACTTAAAAAAGAGGCAGGCTTCTATATCCTGAGGATATAAAAGCCTGCACAATTCTCCGGCCGGTAAAGAACCTATTTTACAAAACTGCTCAGAATATCATCGATGGTCTTGGAATTGGCTATAGGACCGCTGTACAGCCAGCTGGTATCTTTGCCGAATTCGTGAACATTCCCTGCCTTAACGGCCGGAATTCCCTTCCAGACTGCGCCTTCTGTAATCTCAGCTCCGCTTGCCTTGTCACTGTTCACCAGAATGATATGCTCTGCAGTCAGCTCAGATAATTTCTCCAGTGAAATGGGATTCCAAGGTGCTCTGGATTCTGCAGGAATGTCGGTCACGAGATTCGGGAGCTTCACTCCAAGATCGCCATACAATACCGCACCGCTGCTGCGGGTCTCATCTACAATGAAGAAATTCTTTGACACCAGCCACAGAACAGCTACTGAATCATCGCCGATTGCCGCTGTTACAGCCGCTTTGGCTGAAGCCGCTTTCTGATCATAGTCTGCAATAGCCTTCTCCGCTTCCGGTGTCTTATTGAGCAGCTCACCGACCTTGAGCAAGGCTGCGCGCCAATCACTGCTGACCTCGTCGCCGAGTACATAGGTTGGTGCAATCTTGTTCAGCTGGTCATAAAGACCGTTCTGAACCGCCCCCTCCGACTGGACAATGTGGAAATCCGGCGTGAAGCTGGTAACCGCTTCAAGCGGCAGGTCATAGCTGATCGGCGGAACATCCTTAAGCTCAGCAGCGAGGTAAGCCTGGGTACCGTTCTTCGTAGACCACTGGGCAACCGGAGTCACGCCGAGTGCCACCAGATAATCCTCCAGATAAGAAGCAATTACACGCTGCGGATTAGCGGGGACGGTCACCTGATGTCCCATTGCATCCGTTACGGTCTTCTCCACAGCGGGTGCAGCGGGTGCAGCAGTTGCTGCAGGTACCGCAGTGGCTCCCACGGTTGCCGAAGGTGCGGTGCTTGCTCCACCGTTACTGCCTGCATTGCTATTATTATTTCCGCAAGCGGACAGCAGCAGTGTTGTAGTCATAAGTCCGGCCACCGTCAGCTTCCCGCTTCTGGATCCTTGCAGGTTGAACGAAAACATTGAATACCCCTCCTGTATGTTACCCTCTTGATTGGCAAAAGCCCTGTTACCTTCACCTTGTCTATACTGATGATATTGATTCTCATTCTCTATGTCAACCAATAACTTATAATAACGTAAAAACGGCCGCCTCCGCATCAAGCAGAAACAGCCGTCTTCTTATAATCTTCTATATTATTTATGCAGGTGGAACGGAACCGTAGCGATGACAATGTCCTTCTGATTCATCAGATAAGAGCGGATGAACAAGCTGGTCTGATTATGCAGCACCGCCTGCCACCAGTGCTTGGTAACGAATTGCGGAATCAGGACGGTAATATGGTCCGTTGAAGCCGTCTTCCACTCTACCGTATCGATGAATTTCACCAGCGGGCGGATAATGCTCCGGTAGCGGGAGCGCAGGACGATCAGGCGTACGCCGGGGTCCCACTCCTCCCACTTCTGTTCCATCTTGTGTATCTCTTCTTCATCGAAGCCCACATATACAGCAACCACATTATCGGTCAATGACTTCGCATAACTGATCGAATGCAGTACAGCGCGGGTTACACCAGCGACTGGAACGACTACGGTGCTTCCTTTGATACAAGGCTTGTCAGTAGCCGGACAGATCCGCAGCTGATCGGCAATATTCATATAATGGCGGTGAATCCGGTGGAACACAATGATGACAACCGGCAGGAAGATGAAAGCCATCCACACGCTGGAGAATTTGGTGATAATGAAGATCAGGGTGATCGTTAACGTGGTGAGCATCCCGACCGTATTCACGGCGAACTTGCTCTGCCAGCCTTTCGGCTTCGTTCTGTACCATTGGACCATCATGCCAAGCTGCGACAGCGTGAACGGAATGAATACCCCCACTGCATATAATGGAATGAGCCCTTCTGTATTCCCGTGAAAGGCCGCTACCAGCACTGCCGACATCACGCCGAGGAAAATAATGCCGTTGGAGAAGCCAAGCCGGTCGCCGCGCACCATGAAGGCATGGGGCAGATATTTGTCTTTGGCGAACATGAACGCCAGCAGCGGGAAGGCCGAGTATGCTGTATTGGCTGCCAGGAACAGGATAACCGCCGTAATTCCCTGAATGAAGAAGTACAACCCGCCCCGCCCGAAGGTAGATTCGGTAATCTGCGAGACCACGGTGGCCTTCTCATCGGGCATGATGCCATACCAGTAAGCCAGCAGCGTAATCCCTGTGAACATGGCTCCGAGAATGAGGCCCATGAGCATCAGCGTTTTGGCTGCATTTTTCTCCGCCGGCGCTTTGAAGTTAGGAATGGCATTGGAGACCGCCTCAACCCCGGTCAGAGCCGAACAGCCGGAGCTGAATGCCTTCAGCAGCAGGAACATACTGACATTGGAGACTGCCGTGCCAATCTCAGGAACGTGGGCATGAGCCCCGCCGGTTGCATATTTGAAGATCCCTGCGATAATCAGTACGAAGATGGAGACCACGAACAGATAGACCGGGATGGCGATGAACGAAGCCGATTCAGTCACTCCGCGCAGGTTGACAATCGTTAAGAGCAAGATAACAGATACTGCTATAAGTACACTATGATTATGAAGATTTGGAAAAGCCGAAGTGATCGCATCCGTCCCCGCCGAGGCGCTTACCGCCACCGTCAGAATGTAATCCACCAGCAGCGAGCCGCCGGCCAGTAGCCCGGTATGCACCCCAAGATTGGTTTTGGCTACAATATAAGCACCTCCGCCCTGCGGATAGGCGAATATCGTCTGCCGGTAAGACAGAATCAGGATGGCCAGCAAGCCCAATACGGCTAATGCAATTGGCAAGGAGTACCAGATGGCGGTGAACCCGGCGGCCACCAGTACGATTAGAATTTGTTCTGTTCCGTAGGCTACAGACGATAGCGCATCAGAAGACAGGACAGCCAGTGCTTTCACCTTGGATAACTTTTCATGATCGAGTTCGTTCGACTTCATCGGACGCCCGATCAATAGTCGTTTTACCTTGCTTACCATTGTAATAACAGTTCCTCTCTTGGTTAAGTTGAAATGGGCTTTCCCTGCGCTGTTTTCATAAGTGGATTTCATAAATGCAGGCACCAAAATAAGCATACGGAAATGATCCGCATGCCTAATGTGCATGGTCATTATCCCACTAGTAGCTTACGAGGTTAGCTGGCGGATTCGGACTGTGGTAGCCCTACGGTTACAGGTCCTTGCGGACTGCTCCGATTCACCCCTTTTGGCCTTGGCCAAAGTGTGGTTCCCCCGTTTTTCCTTCCGGAAAATTCAGCGCATATTCAACTTCTCACAAGGACTAATATTAAGCTACAATGCGTCTTCCGTAAAGCGTGGAAACAAATGAAAAAAGAATGAAAAGAACTCAAAACAACCAAATTCATCATCCGGTATGTCTTGATCTTTCATTCTCTTTCATTATCCCTATATCACGTGATTTTACAGGGTTTTTGCATATTATTTTTTGCTAAAATTAAGGGGATTCTCTTCTCTTCCTTCTGTCCGTCAGCTTCTTACTCTACAGGCTCCTCTTTGCGTCCTGTCCATAGTAAAATGGAAATTAATGCAAACGCGATGAGTGCCAGCAAAGGGATCGTTATAAATCCGAACCAATTCAGATAATCCTTGTTGCACGGTACGCCGATTGTACAGGGAATCACTTTGCTGAGTGCCGGTATTTTCTGCTCCGCATAATGATAAATGGAGATGCTCCCGCCGATCAGGCTAAGGGGAAGCACATAAGGAATGATCCGCTTGTCCGCCCGGTAGGTGGCGATCCCCAGCAGGAACAGCTGCGGGTACATGAAGATCCGCTGGAACCAGCACAGCTTGCACGGCTCGTAATGCAGGACCTCACTGAGATATAGGCTACCCGCTACAGCCACCACACAGACGAACCAGGCCAAGTACAGACAATTACGCCGGCAGAAGGCAGAGAAGGCGGTCATTGGGCGGTTGCAGCTGCTGCTGCTGTTGCTGCTTGAATCTGGGCGTCAATCGCCTCCATATTGAAAGGCTCCTTCACCTTGATGCCATTCACGAACAAGGACGGTGTATTCGTTACGCCCGCATCCGTGCCAAGCTGAATATCCCGGTCAAGCTCCTTCTCATAGGTACGGCCATCAATATCCTTGCGCAGCAGGTCATAATCCACCGGTAGCTCCAGCTGCTTGGCAAGACTCACCATGAAGTCAGGCGTAGCCCATTCCTTGTCTTCATTCCCCTGATTGGCATAGATCGCATCGAAATACTTCCAGAACGCTTCCTGGTTCTGATGATAGACCGACAGCGCTGCAAGAGAGGCCGTTCTCGAATCCTGGGCGATGAAGGCCAGATTCACGAAATAGAAGGCGGCTTTATTCTGATCCACATAGCCCTGAACGATCTGCGGTTTGATGACACCGGTGAACTGGGCGCAAGCCGGACATTTAAAATCGCCGAATTCCACAATTTTGACCGGAGCATCCTCCTTGCCAAGCCGCATCATTTCACTGTAATTGAAGGCAACCGGCTTACTGTCTGTGCCGGCAGGCGAAGAGTCCTTCGAAGCCAGCATGAATAAGCCTACAAAAATAATAATGACGATGGCCACCGTACTCACGATCAGAATTCTCGTTTTCTGCTTCTGCTGCTCCTGCTCTGCCCTGCGCTTCTCCTGCTTGCTCATCTGGGGAGCCATGACATTGTTCTTTTTTGTTTTGCTCAAAGAGAGTTCCTTTCCGTCCTCTGGACTGTCGTGATAAAAGAATAGTTACTTTCAAATTATATAATGTTAACTCTCTTGTTGGCAATCGCTGTCTTAGACAGCTTCGTTCTCCCCGCCCCCCGTATCCTGGCCGAAGAATACCTCTGGGGAATGCTCCTGTGATTGTAGCCTGATTCTGAAGAAGAACTGTGTGCCGCCCCCCTCTGCCGGCTCTGCCCAGATCTCTCCTTGCATCAGATCGACCAGCTTCTTGCAGATTGCAAGGCCCAGACCCGTGCCGGGGTATTTGCGGGTGTGCGACCCGTCCACCTGCGAGAAGGACTGGAAGAGCAGCTGCAGCTTATCCGGTGAGATGCCAATGCCAGTATCACGTACCATGAATTGCAGAGCCTGAGCGGTCTCCCTGACGCCATAGGACTCCACCTTAACCGTTACCGTGCCGGATGGCGTGAATTTCACAGCATTGCCGATCAGGTTGATCAGAATCTGGCGGATACGCGGGGCATCCCCGGTGAACTTGTCAGGAAGCCCCTCTTCGATCTCCAGCTTCAGGGATAACGGCTTGTCTTGTGTGCTCACCATGAACAGCTCCATACAGCCCTGGAGCAGCGCCTTCAGCCCGAAACTATCCTTATTCAGCGCCAGCCCATCCGCCTCCAGCCGGGAGATATCGAGAATATCGCTCATCACATGCAGCAGAGCGTAGCTGCTTGTACTCTGAAGTCTTAGGAGCTCCAGATGCTCGGGACTACTGATCTCCTCGGCCAACAGCTGGTTGACGCCGATAATGCCGTTCAGCGGTGTGCGGATCTCATGGCTCATGGTAGCCAGGAACTCGCTTTTCATCTTCACAGCACTCTCTGCGGCATCCCTGGCCTCCAGCAGCTCATACTGATACTTCATCAAGGCAGTCACATCCTCGGCCACGATATAGACCCACTGCTCCGTATGATGCAGCAAAGGAAAGACGGTGACACTACAGATCAGTTGCTCCCCGCCTTTGCTTCGGACCTTCAGCTCCAGCTTGGAGGACTGCCCCCTTGAAGCGCGCGTTATGGCATCCCGTACGGCCGCTTCATCCCGTTCGCTGTATAGTATCGCCTTATAATTCCCCAGTTCTTCACTGCTATATCCGGTAATGTCCCGCAGAGCAGGATTAGCACTGATAATCTTCTTGCGTGCAGGATCAATACAGATCACCATGTCAGGGTTATGCTCGAAAAGGGCAGTATACCGCTGCTCGTTAAAGGCCGCTGACTCGAGTATCCGCTGCCGGTCCCTGTACAGCAGAGCCAGGACGATCGACACAATGAACAGGAAGGAGCCGCAGAGAATCATTCCCAGTATGGAATCCTTCAGATAGAGCACTTGCCCGGCTGCACTGGACGATTCTCCTACAGGGAATGAAGCGCCAGCCATGGCGGCGTAGTGAATGCCTGTGAACGCGCCGGTCAGGGTCAGGACAAGCAGCAGCTTTTTGAAGCTGAACATATTGTAGGGTTGCTCCAGCCACTTCGGATCGTAGGATGCGGTCACCACCGGGACGATCAGAGCGAACAATACCGCCAGTATAATGGAAAAGGCGCCTTGACTATATGTTGCTGTAAGCCTCATCGACAGAATCCCGCTGAAATGCATAATCAGGATGCCGCTGCTGAACAAGAGTCCCCCTAAGGCCAGGTAGATCCTGCTGCGGGTGTGCGGGTTATTCAACATCACTAACAGCATATATGAAGCTGCCACGGGAATGATTAGAGAGAACGCCAATAATGGCAGGTTATACGATACCGGAACGCCCATATCCATTGCGCGCATCCCGATGAAATGCATGCTCCACAGGCCTGTGCCAAGCACCAGGGAGATGAGTAGGATATACCGGGAGCTCCGCTTCCCGCGAAGCAGCCGTTCCGTCAGATCCAGCGCCGTGAAACAGGAGAGAAAGGCTATAGCAACCGATAAGAGGACAAGCAGATCATTGTATGTGTTAAAATGATGTTCCAACGCTCCCGCCCCCTTTTTGAATCGGATATACTGCATGTATTTACACTTCCTTACCCGCCTTAAATCCACCCGAATCGGAGAAACGCCAGAACAATTCATCCGTATAATGACAAAAAAGCACAGCGCTATAGTAGCGCCATGCTTATAGTGTATGCAGCAGCTTATGCTCCGGCTTCTTCTGTCAATAACTGCAGCTTCAGCAGCTTGATCCGGGAAATCCGCTTATTGTCGGTTTCTTCGACCACGAATAAATGATTGTCAAACTCGATGGACTGGCCCTTTTGCGGCGGATTGACCTCCAGCTTGGAGTATAGCCACCCGCCGATCGTGTCGTAATCATGGGTATCCATATGAATTCCGAGCTTGTCGTTGATCTCTTCAATCAGCATCAGTCCGTCTATGGAGAACTCATCCTCTCCCAGCTTCTCAATGCCGGCCCGCTCCTCGTCGAACTCATCCTGAATCTCGCCGACAATCTCTTCCATGATATCCTCCAGCGTAACCATACCCGAGGTACCGCCGTATTCATCAATAAGAATGGCGATTTGGGTCTTGGCACGCTGCATGACCTTCAGGAGACTGCTGATCTGAATCGATTCCGGCACTGTCAATATCGGACGGATCAATTCAGTATAGCTCGGCGCCTTCTCCCGGATCATATCCTTAATGTGAATGAAGCCGAGGATATGGTCCTTGTCTCCGTCACAGACCGGATAACGGGTTCTCATGCCATCGAAGGCAATCTCCAGGTTCTCTTCCGTCTCCAAATGCGTGTTCAGACAGATCATTTCCGTGCGCGGAATCATAATCTCTCTGGCCATCGTGTCGGCGAATCCAAAAATATTATCCACCAGCGTCATTTCTGTATTGTCGATCAAGCCGCTTTTGTTACTCTCCTGCATCAGAATGCGGATTTCTTCCTCCGTATGCGCAGTTGCCAGCTCGGAAGCCGGTGTGAGACGGAAGATCCGCAGCAGGGCCCGGGCCAGCCCGTTAACCACCCAGATGAACGGAAACATGATCCGGTAGAAAACGTTCATCGGTCCCGCAGTTAACAGAAGCACCGCCTCAGCCTTGTTCACAGCTATGGTCTTCGGTGCAAGCTCGCCGAGTACGATATGGAGAACCGTGATGAACATGAAGGCAATAATCAGGGAAGTGACAAATACCGTGGTCTCGTCAAAGCCCAGCCCTCTGATCAGCGGCCCCACAATCGTGGCCACGGCCGGTTCTCCGAGCCAGCCCAGTGCAAGCGAAGCAAGAGTCACCCCAAGCTGGCACGCCGACAGAAAGCCATCCAGATTATGGACGATCTTCCTGGCGGCCAGCGCCCTCTTGCTGCCTTCCTCAATCAGCGATTCAATGCGCCCGCTGCGCACCTTCACCATCGCATACTCCACCGAAACGAAAAAACCGTTAAGCAGCACAAGCAAAATAATAAGTCCTACATGTAATATACCAGGTAAAGGGTCGCTCAATTTATACTCCTATCCACCGTAATCTGTACGGATGGATAGGCCCACCTCCTTCGTTTGCTCAAAATGTCAGATCTGATAACGCCAGTAATGCCCTTGCGTATCAATTCCCCAATGCCCTCATCTCCTATACAAAATCACGGATTATAAATAATACTTTCATTATATAAATATATTAGGTAAAACAGCAAGCATGCGTGTCCCCTTGAAAAATACAGCATATGCGCGTACGGGAGCATAAGTAACGGCTGACCCCCTTCAAACAAAGGTGGACAGCCGTTTTTGGGTTATTCTATGGATAAATGGCCGGAAAAGCGGATTAGCAGTTGCGCACTCCCAGCGGATTCCCGATAACGCCCGGATATTGATAGACAAGCGGCTCTTCAAAAGTAGCATAATCGAAGTTTACCATCAGCAGCACGACCCGCTGTCCGGTAGCACGGTCACTGATAATCAGGTGGTCACGGCCCGCAGCTTCCAGCACGCCGGTATAGACCTTGGCATTCCAGTCTTTGTTGTTCTCATACGTGAAATAGAAGGTGCCTACCTTGCCAAGGTTCAGGCGGAAAATGTTCTCCACGTAGGACTGTTCAAACACAGGTGCGGCTGTTGAGACCACCGTGCCGCCAGGCATCATGGGACTGCCGCTGCTCACCTGCGGGGGCATGGCGACCATGGTGCCCATGTTTCCCATTTTACCCATATTCCCGATATGTCCCATGTTATTCATGTTATTCATGTTGTTCATGTTGTTCATGTTGTTCATGTTGTTCATGTTGTTCATGTTGTGCATGTTATCCATATTGTTCATGCTGCCTGCGGGATTGCTGCCCATCATATAAGGAACTGGGCGGTACGGTTGAACGATCATGTACGGATTACCTCCTAAAGTGTAATACTTGCTTTGTCTTGCCTAGTATACTGCCGGACAATCTCCCTGTGTCGGAGTGAAGAAGCAGTGAGCCTTGTAGCGTCCGGTATTCTGCTGATTGTACCAGTTCGCGGGACAGTCGCCGACAGGGCGGAAGAACCAGAGCGCATTCGAAGCTGGCCAGGTTCTCTCCCCGTTAATCGCACGTTTCGCCAGCCGGATATCGGCTTCCCGCGCCCGTTGATAGAAGTATCCCTTCTGCGGGGCTTCAAAGCCGCCGGGGCTCTGGTACACCATGTCGTTCACACTGCGGATGTTGTTGAAATCCAGACAATTGCCAAGAATCCGGTTCACGCCGACATTGCCGACCATCAGCATGCCTGACTCCCCATCCTCTTCAGCCTCTGCCCGCATCAGCCGTGCAAGCACCCTTACGTCCTCCGAGTTTGTTTTGATGACAGCCACGCGTTCTCCTCCTTGCCTTCATTTCATTGATGGTGAAGCCATACAGACTTCGATAGTCTCCGTTGTTCTTTTACTGCTCGCTGTATTGTATGTGCATTCGCCCAAGAGGTGACAGTCTGCGCCCAAATTCCGCCTCCTCTTCCTCCGTCCCCTTACTGGCGATATGCCAAAAAACCCCTTGCTCCACAACGGGAACCAGGGGTTACAATCACCATCTATATTACATTGCCATCTTAGCTACTCCGCCGTGGAGTAATGAGGACGCCGCTGAAAGCCATGATACCGCGTGCCCTGATAGGTCAGTATGCCTTGATCTCCCTCAGCGCTCATTCCGTATTCCTGGCCCTCCACCTTGAACTCCCTGCGCATCCCATCCTCAGCTTCGTAGGTCAGATAGTAGGTGGTGCTGGTCCGGCTGGAGAGACTGTCCTCCTGAGACTGCTGCTGGCGTACTTCGGTCCGCTTACTCACGATACGGGCGGGAATGGACTGCAGGGGGGCATTATTATTCCGGCTCCACTGAAGCAATCCCCGGCCCGCTGACACAGCGATGATCCCCACGACCAGAGCGAGAAAGACCGGCAATACCGTTCCTGTAAAATCGAACAGCCAGGATGGATCACTTCCCGTTCCCATTGTCTTTTCCCCCTTATTCCCAGGTAGTTAGCTTGCCTGCCCCTATAGTCTTCTCTACATGTATATGCCTCTTGTCTGCCAGACAGCACCGGAAGGAACAGCAAATAGACCATTCAGGCTCCGGTGCTGCCGGGAACTTAAATGGTCTAGGGTAATACCCGAGTGGCGGTTACATTAAGCATGTACAAGGTCTAACAGTTGTCTGGTTTCGTTCGTTTCTTCCGGCATCATACCGTTCTCTGCCCAGCAAGCCTTGCATTGTTCTTCCGTCTGGCACAGGTGAGCGTCATCGCAGTGGTAGCATAATTGCATCAGGTTTCTAGTCATATAATCCGTTTCAAAAGTTGTCATTGTAATCTCTCCTATTCGGGTTGAAGGTTTGTTTGAAAGTTTGTGAAAAAATGAACTTGCTTTCTATGTGTTAAATATATCACAGGATTCAAAGTTTGTCATGTGATTTATTTCACATTTTTAAAGAAAATTTTAAATAAGATTTTTCCTTATATTGTAGGGGCCTTTAAAGGGAGCTGTTGGGAAAAAAAGAGGCTATCCGTCAGAACGGACAACCTCCTCTATAGTATTACATTACCCGCCAGCTCTCGCCGCCGTTGGTGGTCTGAAGCAGGATCGACCGGCGGTCCTCCTCCTTGGAGATCAGCAGCCAGCCGACATCGCTTGAGATGAATTGCAGCTTCACGACCTCCGGATACTCCAGCAGCTTGGACTGTAGCACAGTGCTAGCCGGAAGGGCCGTCCAGGTCACTCCCTGGTCCACTGTCTTATAGAGCAGATTACCCTCCAGCGACCAGCCTGTCATGGAATTCAGGAAGTCGGGTGCCAGATTGCGGTTCATGCCGGACAGCGGCGGCCGCCCGAACGTGGTGAACTTCCAATTCTCTCCCCCGTTGGCGGTAAAATAGCCGTTAAAGGTCATGCTGCCTTCCTTTTCCTTCTGACAGCCGACCGGCATCCAGCCTCCCGCCGCATTCGCTCCGAAGAATTCAGGTACACCCGTAACGACCCGGTCACATCCGGCAAAGCTGTCATTCACCAGGAATTCAGAACCGGATACCCAGGTGGACCCTCCGTCCTTGGTCATATAAATCTTGGGCAGAGCGCCGGTCTGCAGCATAACAAACCCGCGGCTCTCGTCATTAAAGATCATCCCGGTTGTTACCCCGGCATGCGGGATGGAACTAGTCGGCAGATTCGGATTATACTGCTCATTCTGCATCACCAGATTCCAGGTCGCTCCGCCATCCTTGGTAGCATACAAGGCTTTGCTCTCTTTGGTGGCACTCGCATCCCACTTGGTCATCAGCCAGCCCTTCGAGGGTGAGCTGAAATAGATGGAGGACAGTTTATTGGAATCAGGAAACGCAGAGATCTGCCAGCTATGTCCCCCGTCAGTGGTACGCAGCACCACAGTCTCGGTGGAGCCGAACGAGCTGCGGATAATCCAGCCGTGCTCGGGGTCGGTGAAGAAAATCTCTTTGCCATACACCGGATTGTTCAGAAACTGCACATTCGTGGCTGGAGAAATATTCGCCCAAGTCTTGCCGTTATTCAGTGTCATGTACATTCGCAGCTCGTTGCGGGTCACTCCCCAGGCCAGTCCCGCTGAAGCGTTCAGCAGCCGGAAATCGGTCAGCCGGGTCTGAATCTGATATTTCGGTGCGCTGTCGGCATCGATATTCTTGTTATCGGGGGTGATGACCGTGATCATCTGCCCTTCTTCCGGCGCTTCAGTCGGCTGAGGAGGCCGGGTCGGCTCTGGCGAAGGCGCGGACGAGCAAGCCGAGAGAACAAGCAGAGTCATAAGAAGCATCAACACCACTCTTAGAACCTTGGAATCTGAAGCTTTGGCTGACAATGCTCTCTCTCCTTTTCTTCATGAATGATGATTTCAAAGATTATTTCTTCGTATTCAGATTACTGCGTTTATAGCCGTACAGCGCGTAGATGACCAGCCCGATTGCAACCCAGATTATGAAGCCAATCCAGGTCTCTCTGCCGAGATTATACATTAAGTAGCCGCAGGCAGCCGCACTTAAGAGTGGAACCAGCGGAACCCAGGGAACCCGGAAGCCTCTTTGGAGATCTGTCTTCGTCCGGCGGAGCATAATTACACCCAGAGACACAACCAGGAAGGCAAATAAGGTGCCGATGCTCGTCAGATTCGCCAGCCGGTCCAGAGGAACGAAGCCGGTAAGCACAGCGATAAGACTGCCCACCATCCACGTGCTGCGTACCGGGGTATGCGTCTTAGCACTAACCTTGGATAAGCTCTTCGGCAGCAGCCCGTCCCGCGAGATGGCGAACAGCAGCCGGGTCTGACCGAACAGCATAACCAGCAAGACGGTGGTCATCCCGGCAATAGCGCCGACAGAGATCAGTCCGGCAATCATATTCTGACCCACGAACCGCAGGGCGAAGGATACCGGATCACTGACATTCAGGCTCTGATAAGGCACAATGCCCGTCAGGACCAAGGATACGGCGATATATAAGACTGTACAGATAGCAAGGGAGGAAATAATCCCGATCGGAAGATCGCGCTGCGGGCGCTTTACTTCTTCTGCGGCGGTTGAAATGGCATCAAAGCCAATGTAGGCAAAAAATACAGTGGCCGCGCCATTCATCACGCCATGAATCCCAAACGGCAGGAAGGGCGTCCAGTTCTCCGGCTTCACATAGAAAATACCGGTGACGATGAACAGCAGCACCACCGAAATCTTAATTGCGACCATCACTGCGTTAAAACGGGCGGTTTCCTTAACTCCCCGCGTGAGCAGATAGGAGATCAGCAGGATAATGATGACGGCAGGCAGATTAATGAAGGTTCCCTTATCCGCATTATACGCTCCAGACAAAGCTGTGGGCAAATGTATCCCGAAGCCCTCCAGCAGACCCTGGAAATACCCGGACCATCCGCTGCTTACCGCTGCGGCGGCAACCCCGTATTCCAGTACAAGGTCCCAGCCGAGCACCCAGGCCAGTAATTCGCCGAAGGCTACATAGCTGTAGGCATAAGCGCTGCCGGATACCGGCAGGGTGGACGCAAATTCAGAATAGCACAGGGCGGAGAGCACACAGGCAATTCCCGCGATGATGAAGGAGAGCACCAGTCCCGGGCCGGCATGCTCCGCAGCAGCCACTCCCGTCATTACAAAGATCCCGGTGCCGATAATGGCCCCCACCCCAAGCATCGTCAAATCCATGGCGCCCAGTGTCTTGCTAAGCTTCTCCGCTCCGGCATTCTGGGGAATGGCCAGCGGTTTTTTGCGGAATAAATCCATACTTCAGTTCGCTCCTGTCAAGTGGTTGAGTGGATAATAGAAAAACCTTTGTTAGCTTACCCTATTTCGGGTAATGGATGAAAAACGGACAGCTTGAAAACACTATCCCTAGCGATTATGATGGATAAGATTGGACCGCATGTGGAATGGCTCAGCCTTCCTTATACTACCAAAATACAAATGCTGGAGGAGATTTAACCATGGCCCCATTTAAGCCCAATCGTGTTGTAGTCATCGGTACCGGTGCAGTCGGAACCACTACAGCCTACACGCTGCTGCTGCGTAAGCGTATGCCCGAGCTTGTACTGATCGATGTGAACCACCAGAAGGCGCTTGGTGAAGCGCTGGATATGAACCATGGCATGCCTTTTGTTGGAGGTGTGAAGCTATGGGCCGGTACCTATGAGGATTGCCGTGAAGCCGACATTATTATCGTCACAGCCGGAGCCTCCCAGAAGCCTGGTGAAACCCGGATCGACCTGCTCCGCAAGAACATCTCGATCTTCAAAGATATCATCCAGAAAATCACGAAATACAACCAGCACGCCATCCTGCTGATTGCGACCAATCCGGTCGATATCCTGGCGTACGCCACCCTGAAGATCAGCGGCTTCGATCGCAGACGGGTTATCGGCTCAGGAACTGTATTGGACAGCGCCCGCTTCCGTTACCTGATTGGAAAGCACAAGGAGATTGACCCGCGCAGCATCCATGGGCAGATCATCGGGGAGCATGGCGATTCCGAGCTGCCGGTCTGGAGTCTCGCCAATGTCGCGGGGATTGATCTAGGCTTCGATGAAGCCGAACGCAAAGAAATCTTCGAGGATACGAAGAACGCCGCTTACGAGATCATTGATGCCAAAGGATCAACATCCTATGCCATCGCTCTGGCCCTGGACCGCATTGTTTCCTCTATCCTGAACAATGAAGGTTCCGTGCTTAATGTATCCACCTTGCTGAACAACTACAACGGTGTCTCCGATGTGTTCCTCGGCGCGCCATGTGTTGTGGACCGCTCGGGTGTACGTGAAGTACTGGATCTTCCGCTCAGCGAAGAAGAACAGAGCTTGTTCCAGCAGTCCGCTGACAAGCTCAAGGGTGAAATTTCCAAGCTGGAGCTATAATTCCAGCCGGAACAAGCCGGCCGCCAATCCGCAGGGATTGGCGGCCTTTTTTTGAAATCCAAGCATTGAAATCTAGAATCCAAGCATTTACAAGCCGCGAAGACGCGTTAAGCGACTAAAGTAAATTATGCGGTTGATTTCACAATCCGTTTTTCCCTTTCTCATGGTAGCAATTCATAGACAAGTTGTCATCCTCAAAATGCACATTTCATGTAATTTATGCGTTAGGGTATGAACAAAAGTTCATAGTTCAATTGATAATAATGCTGGACAGGCCGATTACAGGCTGCCGCTCAGCTTATCAGCACTGCTGATTTGCAGTCGGGACATGGCCTCTTCCTTCTCACGGCTCGTAATATGCGTATATACTGTAGTCGTCTGAATGGAAGAATGACCCAGCAGCTCCTGCACGGTCCGCAGATCCGTGCCCTTGCGCAGCAGCATGGTGGCGAACGAGTGCCTCAGCTTATGGCTCGAATAGGCGCGCTGCTGGGAGGAAGGCAGCTCACTCTGGTAACGGCTGAAGGTATCCGCGGCAATGCCTTGAATCCCCCGGATCGACAGCCTGCGGCCCTTCTGCGAGATGAACATAGCTTCTTCTTTGCTGCGCCAAGGGACCAGCCGGTCCGCAATCGCCTGATCGAGATACGGGGCCACATCCTCCGGAACCGGAATGCCCCGCCATTTGCGCCCTTTGCCGAAGACCCGCAGAGTACGTCGGTCTACATTATAATCACTCAGATTCAGCGTATGTACTTCCCCTACCCGCAGCCCCATATAGGACATGAGCAGAAAGACGGCCAGATTACGGCTTCTATACTTGCCGTCTACCGCCGAGAGGAAACGCTCCAGCTCTTGCTCCTCCAGATAGACCGGCTCACGGTTTTTGTCAGTCTTGGATTTCTTGATTCCTGCCGCCGGGTTGATGGATAACAGCTCCAGCTCCGACAGTGCCTTGAACAGACAATTCACCGAAGCGTGCTTACGGTTACGGGTGGCATCGCTGACTCCCCGCTCACGGACCGAGGTCAGGTAGGACACCACATGCAGCTTCTTGACCGTTCCCAGCTCCCTGCCGTTCAGGCTGTTCAGGAACTCCCGCACATCGGCAAGGTAGGATTTCTGGGTATGTGCTGTATAACCGGCATCCTTCATCCAGATCAGGAAGGCCTCCAGCTCTTCTTCGTATGTTAATTCCAGCTCATTCATGATCTGTCCCCCCTCTTAAGTACAACTATTATATCATTCCTCAACGCCACCTTCATTCTTACCTATATTGGAGGTTGTGCCGCCGGAATCCGCCTCTTGCGCGGCAGCCGTGCAGGGGTAACGATCAGCTTCATTTCTTTTGCCGCCACACTGGCCGTGTTCCCGTTCACTGGCTGGGCAATTCTCTACCCGCTGCTGATTACAGTGTTGTTTGCCGGGGTGGACTATTTGAGATACGGGGTAAGGCGTGTGGGGAAGCGGTGAGGGGTAATTTACTGTTACACACTTTGGAGTGGAACTCGAAGCTTGGTCGTCGCTGCGGTGAACATTTGGCCCTCCGGCCGCTGTTGTGTTTGGATTTCCTGACTATAACCGCTCTTCGCGGTAGAAATCCAAACACAAAGGCAGACGCTACCGCTCCTACAGTTCCAAATTTCCCCTCCGCTTCTTTTTGCTTTTTGTTAATTTCTTAAGTGCTTAAAACAAAATGATCTGCGACTGCGCATCCATCCCGTGTACCTGCATGCCTGCACTTTGTATTCGGCTTTTGATATACATTCGGTTCGCAGTCTTCATGCCTGCATATTGTATTCGGTTTTTCGCATACATCCTGCTCGCTGTCTTCATGTCAGCATATTGTATTTCGTTTTTCGCATACATTTGGTCCAGGCTATCCTCAAACAGGCCAAGCCCATCCATGACAGGACAGGCGCGGCCTTTCTTTTATATAGCGATGAATTTCAGAAGCTATTTGGCCCACTGAACCGGAATCCGCAGACGGAATTGTTGTATATCCTCCGGATATGAGAAGGACCGGGCCATAATCTCAAGCTTATCAGAGGGCTGCACGGGCGGAAAAATCAGTTTAAATGCCAGTTTATCCCGGCTAATGCGCACCGGCTGTCCTTTGGGGAAGATTGGATCATCCTCTTCCTCCCTTAAGCTAAGCGGAGTATTCTGGCTCATCACCTGACTGGCCTCATAATATACAACCGTCTGCTTCTCCTCATAATCAACGGAAGTTACCTTCACCGTTCCTCCTTCATTACCCTTCAGCATGATAGGGAACGACCCATTCAGGTGTCGGCGGTCCTCTGTCTGCTTCACTGCTCCATTCTCCAGCGGTTCTGTAACGATCAGGTTCACATAGGCCGGCTTAGGATTGAGCGCTGTCAGCGGTGAGAAGTTGAAGTAGTAGTAGTCATTGGTTGCGCCTCCTCCCTGATCCGTATACAAGGTTCCTATATCATCCTGGAGTATAACGTTCAGCTTCTCACGGGGGTATAGATTCCGCACAATCACTTGTGTATTGACTGGACCAAGAGTCAGCTTCTCCAGCATATATAATGACTTCTTGTAAGTGAAATTCAGATCTTTCGGGTACACGGTTGAAGTCAGCGCTTCACTCATGCTTTTATCCAGCGGGATGGTGAGATCCCAATTTCCTTTGGTGGCTCCGATTGCATTAATGGTCATATCCAGCGTCAACTGACCGGGCAGATCCTTATCTCCAAAAGATTTCCGGGTGGTCCCTATAAAGGTGTGATCTCCTGTAATCGTAAAATCATGTGTGTAAATAGACTGCGGTTCATGGCCTCTCAGATGTAGTTCATAGTAGACCTCCGCGTCCTTCTGTGAAATCGGCGGTGAGGATGCCGGATAAGTTACTTCGTAATTAAGCACCAGTTGAATACCGTCATAATACACCTCTGCCATCTCAAAAGTGATCCCCTGATCCTTGGCTTCAAGGCCCACTGGGCTGCCAAGCTGCTTCTGCTCAATAACTTTGAGGTTTGCTGTGTACACATCTTTAGCGTACAAATAATCGAAGAAAGGAATGACACGCAGCGCTTCAGCAACCGGGGGCGAGACGAATCCGATCCCTATAATTGATCCGGCTGTAACTGCCAGCGCAGCTGTGGCCCCGATGATTCGCTTCCTGTACGTTGATAACCGGTGTCTGCCCCTTGGAGCTTCCTTTACTCTTCCTATATGTAGCTGCCACAGCTCATCAAAATGAACGGAAGAAGGCATACTGTGTATCATGTGTTCAGCTTCCTTCTGTAATTGTGCGGTTACTGCCTCGGATTCAACATCCAGCCTGTCCTTAGCTGTCGTCATTTAAGCCCCTCCTTCATCATCAGCACGCCGGGGTCAAGTTCTCCGCATTCTCTCAGCTTGCGCAGTGCCGCATGAAGCCTGGATTTGCAGGTTCCCAGCGGAATACTTAGTACCTCTGCGGTTTCGGGAAGCGATAATCCGGCATAATAGTGTAAGGTGATCACTTCCCGCAGCTTCGCGGACAGATGGCTGACCGCTTGCCATAACTCCAGCTGACTCTCACTATGCAGAGCGAAGCTCTCGGCGGAGTGCTCTTTTCCCTCTATAGGAACGCCCGCCAGCAGTTGTATCCAGGTCTTCCTGCGTAACAGATTACGGGACGTATTTACGGCAATCCGGTACAGCCAAGGCCGAAGCGGCCTGGAGGGATCATACAAATGATATTTTGCAAAAGCACGCAGAAAAGTCTCCTGGGTAATATCATCGGCCAGCACCCGCTGCTTGGTCATCATAAGGGCAATCCCATAAATATAAGAGGAGTGTACTTCAAACATGTCCTTGGCCTGCTGTTCTGTGATGGGATAATCCTTCACGCTCGCTTCCTCCCCTTTCTTACTGGATATACGCTTTGACCCGGCTCTTCCGTTCGCTTTACGTTTCAGAAAGTTGTCAGGCGGTTATGGATGAGAAGAGCTTGACCTAATCTGCTAGAAGAAGGAGACTGAAACCTATGTCTGATTATAAAAGAGTGATTCTTGAACCTGCAGCTCAGAAATTCGCCGATGATAATGCCAAGCCTCCCTTCCTGCCCGATCTGGGTCCGGAAAAAGGCCGC
This sequence comes from Paenibacillus rhizoplanae, assembly GCF_042684125.1. Taxonomy (NCBI): domain Bacteria; kingdom Bacillati; phylum Bacillota; class Bacilli; order Caryophanales; family Paenibacillaceae; genus Paenibacillus; species Paenibacillus rhizoplanae. The sequence goes on from NZ_JBHUKY010000054.1 coordinate 116,346, forward strand.
GAAACGGTCAACACTGTTCAGGCTGACGAAATTGAAAAACCCGAGGCAGATCTTCAGGATCTGACCGTAGCCGGCGGCCCCGGCGGTGAAGTAAAGGTCCGCATTCTTCGTCCGGTAGGCACCTCCGGCACTTCCCTGCCGGTCATTCTCTATATTCATGGCGCAGGCTGGGTATTCGGCAATAGCCATACACATGACCGGCTCATCCGCGAGCTGACTGTGGGTACAGGCGCTGCCGTGGTATTCCCGGAGTACAGCCTGTCCCCGGAAGCCAAGTATCCTACAGCCATTGAAGAAATCTATACGGTCCTGGAATGGATTGCCCGTGAAGGCTCCATGTACGGACTGGATGCTACCAGACTGAGTGTGGCCGGAGACAGTGTCGGCGGCAACATGACTGCTGCCATCACCCTGATGGCCAAAGAACGCAGCGGTCCGGCCATCTCTAAGCAATTGCTTTTCTATCCGGTTACAGACGCTTCCTTCGATACCGAATCGTATCATCAGTTCGCAGAAGGCTATTTCCTCCAGCGTGAAGGCATGAAATGGTTCTGGGATCAATATACCACCGATCCTGAGCAGCGGGCACAGATTACGGCCTCTCCGCTGCGGGCCAGTCTGGACCAGCTTAGCGGTCTGCCGGAAGCCTTGATTATCACCGGTGAAGCTGATGTGCTTCGTGATGAAGGGGAGGCTTATGCGAATAAGCTTCGTGAAGCAGGCGTTCCCGTTACGGCCGTTCGCTTCCAGGGCATTATCCACGATTTCGTGATGCTGAACGCGCTGGCAGACACTAAGGCTAACCAGGGAGCTTTGCTGCTGGCAACCGCTTGGTTGAAGCACTAGCTCCCGCATCATAAGAAAGCCCGTAACGGAACATCACTCCGCTGCGGGCTTCTTTTCGTGTATATCTGCTTGTCGGTATCCTCTATTTCCGCTGGGAATAGAACTCCGCTGCTTTGATCAGCATATCCTTCAGCGAACCGAAGGAGGTGGTCTTTGATACATGCTCATCCAGCTGATCCTGCGGGAGCGACTTTATCTCCTCTGCCGAGCCGGCAGAGAATCCTCCTTTTTGCAGCAGCTCCTTCAAGGACTCGAAGGGAGTGAACTTTTGCAGAAAAGAACTCGATAGCAGCTGCTCCAGCGGCAGCTTCTGTAGCAGTTGCTCGACAGGCAGCTTATCCAGCGGCAATTTCTGCAGCAGCTCTCCTACCCGTCCTTCTTTAAGGGAACCGACTACTCCTTGTAGTTTATCGCCTAAGCCTCCAATGTTAAAGCCCATAAGGTCAACCTCCTGAATAACTGTAGTTGATCCTTATTACCCCAAATTCAGATTAGCGAATTATATAGGTTAACATAATATTGATTATGTTACTCAATGGCACTTCTCAACTTTATCTCTCCGAACGCAGAAACTCCCCTATCCTCCGGGCAGCTTCCAGCAGACGTTCTTCCTCCTCTACCAGCGCAATCCGCACATACCCTTCCCCCTGGCTGCCAAAAGCATCTCCCGGTATGACCGCTACCCCGGTTCTCAGCAGCAGGTCATGCGCGAAGCGGCGCGAACTTCCGGCTTCACCGCTACTCCCATAGGCATCCGGCAGCTTCACCCAAATAAACATAGTAGCTTCCGGCGAGGGCACCGCCCACCCTTCAAGATGTAGCGCCTCTACCAGAAGATTCCGCCGCCGCTCATACAGCACAGCTACTCCTTGGTCCGGCCCAGAGGCCATCGCTTGCTCCAGCGCGACAACCGCCGCTTCCTGGATTGGCTCGAAGACGCCGTAATCCACATTGCTTTTCAGCTCCCGCAGCGCCCCGACGGCCTGCGCGTTCCCCGTCATGAAGCCGATGCGGCAGCCGGCCATGTTGAAGCTTTTGGAGAAGGAATGAAATTCAACGGCGGTATCCCTCGCCCCAGGCACCTGGAGGATGCTGATCGGCCGGTATCCATCGAACCCCATCTCTGAATACGCCAGATCATGCACAACCAGCACATCCCACTTACGGGCAAGCGCCACAACCCGCTCCATGTATGCCAAGTCCACAGTAACCGAAATCGGATTGCCGGGAAAACTAAGCAGGATAAAAGAGGCTTCGCGCCAGACCTCCTCAGGAATACTGTCCAGATCCGGCCGGAACGCATTCTCCTCCAAGAGCGGCAGCGGCCAAGACCTAACCCCTGCAATTGCGAGCGCCCCTGAATAAATGGGATAACCAGGGTCCGGCACAATCGCCAGATCACCGGGATTGCAGATGGCCAGGGCCAGATGCGCCAGCCCATCCTGCGAGCCCATCAGTGACACCATTTCCTCCTCCGGATCTACCTCTGCGCCAAATCGCCACTGCATCCATCTCGCCGCCTGATTACGGAACGCCGCACTCCCCTTGGATGACGGATAAGCATAGCTATCCTCCCGAAGCACCGCTTCACTTAACGTCTGACGAATCTCGGGCAGAGGCGCCCGGTCGGGGCTGCCAATTCCAAGATCGATGATGTCCATTCCAGACTGCCGGGCCTCGGCCTTCCAGGCAGCCACCTCAGCAAAGATCGATGATCCCAGATGAGCCAGCTTGTCTGATCTCCATTTATGCTGCTTGCTGCTATGAATCAATGGACTCCCTCCAGCGTATGTTTTTTCAATGCAGTTTCCACTTGATAGTATAGCACGGGTCAAGAACCTTGAAGCGGAGAAAGCATAGACGAAACCTCCATGAGGATAATAATTCCATTAAAATTATATTATTCTAGCAAAATCACTCTATTTAAGGTGACAACTAGTGCGAGAAGTCATATAAAAGTTGATCTGAAGTGAAACAGCGTATAATTTATGTTATACGCTGTTTTTTTCGATGTTATTATCCGCCTTCATAGCTCTCTTTTTTAATTCGCTGTCAATCATATGCAGGAGCTCTTTTATGATGACATCAATCTCCTTGCCGTTCGTATTCAGCTTTTGTGTATTCATTTCTTTGTAATTTGCTAACCTGTTAATGCTATTTTCAATTTCACTCTCGCTCCTCTCATCCTGACGCATACGCTTTATCAATTCTTCCTCAGAGCACATTAACGTGACTTTTATTAGCTCATATTCATTTCCTTTTAAGCCTGCAAGAATTTCATCGAATATACTTTCCTTATGAATCACCCAAGAGAAGAAGACATACTCGAACATGGAATTGTCAAGGTACTGATTGAGCATATAATGGATGTTATTCATTACCATCGTTTTGTTCTCTTCGGTAACCTTCCAGGGGTTCATTAGCCAGCACCAATCTCCATCAAGCCACACTGAATGTTGTAATTCTTTATACAGCTTACTGACAATCGTACTTTTTCCGACTCCCATGGTTCCGTTTACGATCACAAGCTTTTTCATAATGCCCTCCTTCGAATGATTTTTCAGCTGAATAAAGCATAGGATAGTGTATTACAGATGAAAGTGGGAATTCACATGTCCAAGAATAAGCGTGGCAAAGCACTTTATACCACCCCTTCCCGGGCCAGGGGCACCTGTCCGATCTGCGGGAGCACCCGGATCAAGCTTTTGTATTTCGGCAAAGGCCCGGAGGGTGAGAAGCTGACGGTCTGCAAAAAATGTGACGGTAAGCAGCAGCAAGCGGTCTGAATTACGGTGTAACTTTAAATGTACCATACAAAAAAAACGGCCTACCTCCTCCTTCAGGAGAACAGCCGTTTCTTTGTGTCTACTGAAACCCCGATTTCACCCACAGCTTGGAGATATCCAGAAATCCGAAGGAACCGGGTTCCAGTCCGAACAAGTTCTGACTTAATTGCGCCTTTTTATTCATATGACAGCCATACAGTACCCAGCCGTTATCTCTCAGCTTGCCTTCGGCCAGCTCCAGTACCTCTGCCCTCTCCCCGGCGGCCAGCCGGGCGAAAGGCTTCAGCACCTCTGTCAGCTCAGATTTCTGGCTGTCCAGCAGCAGGTGATGCAGATAATTGGACTCATTGCGAAAATAATTGATCATCCCCCACTGCCAGTCATCCTCCAGCACTTCTTCGCAGATCACAAGATCCGCATGGTTCACCAAGTCCGGCAGATCATAATCTGCTAAGGGATGCAGCTCAAGCTGTAATCCAATCTTCCTGCAGCGCTCCTGCAGCCAAATCGCCTCATCCTGATCCTCTTTACAGGGCCGGTAGGCCAGCTTCACTACCTCTCCTCTGTATCCGCCTTCCTCAAGCAGCGCCCGCGCTTCCTCCAATTGCGGCTCAGCAAACTCATACTTACTGCTCTGCCAGGGAAGGAAGCTGTCTGCCGGCATAATCCGATTGCCTCCCAGCTCACGGATCAGCGCAAGCTGATTATAGAGGATACGCATAGCCTGCCGGACAGCGGGATGATGGTGAACGCCTTCTTTTCGAAAATTAAACAGCATGTACCTGCACCCGACAGCCGGATAATCGATACTGTGGCTCCTCCCTTCTTCTGCTGCGGCCACACTGCTCAGACTGGTACTGGCACCCGTCAGCTGATATTGACGTACCCCCGAGGCTAGATGCGGCAGGTACCAGATCTCGACCCGGTCCAGCAGAGGGCGGATTCCATAGTAAAGATCGTAAGCGCTGAGTACAAGCACATCCTGGCTCAGATCTAGTACCTGATAGGGCCCCGTGCCGACCGGATGCGCTGCGAAATCCACATCATACGGAACAATCGACATATAGATCGAGCTGAACAGATGCAGGAAGAACAAATTAGGCTGCACCAGATCAAACCGGATAACGTAATCCCCTTCCAGCTCCACATGAATGATATCCTCAAAATGACAGATCGCCGGACTTTTAAGTCCGATCAGACGCTGGAGGGTTTCTTTTACATCCCGTGAAGTCATCATCCGGCCGTGGTGGAATCGCACCCCCTTGCGCAGGTAGAACAGGTAACTCGTACTGCTCTCGTTAGCCTCCCACGTGTGGGCCAGCCCCGGCAGGAAAACCCCGTTCTGTGCATCATAGGTTATCAAGGTACTGCAAATATGCCCCAGCAAATAAGTCTCAAAAGCGGTGTATACGCTAGCCGGGTCCAGCTTCTCCATCGCACGGTTACGGGAGATTCGCAGCACCTCCTGCCCGAATGTGGAGCCGGTTTCGCTCCAGAAGCCCATTTGCTTATCGAGAACCGCCAGCAGGCGCTCTTTGAGCGGCTCGTTAACCGGGTATTGACCAATTAATTCGATGGCAGACTTAATCCGGCCTTTGCTGACCAGCTCCTGAAACCTCTCCTCCAGCACCTCATCTATATGACGCAAAAAAGTCATCTGCGAGCGGTTCCCTCTCCCTCTTCCGGGTATCCAGGCAATTAGCTGCTGCTCCTCCAGCTTCCGCAGAATAAACTTCACATTACGCGGTGTGCAGTGTAGGATACCGGTCAACTGCTCAATCGTCACTGGAATCGGCTGCTGAAGGCTATATGCGGGAGACAGAGCTGCGGCCAGACAGAGATAATGCATGCTGCTGGTGTCCATATGATTAACCTCCCTTTAAAAGGTGAAAAGTTACATGTAATCCTTACACTTTTATTTCCCCCTTTGTTCTATACAATTATACTTAATCATTCGATAAGAAGCATGCTTCAAATTCAAAACATGGACTAGGAGACAGGGATTCAAATGAAACAACATCTGCGCCACATTCACCCGCTGGCCTGGACCATCATCATCGGAACGATGTTCGGCCGGCTGGTTACTTCAATGAGCATTCCTTTTCTCTCTATCTATCTCACGCAGGTGCTTGGCGCTTCCGCTACCCAGACGGGGTTGACGGTGGCCGTCAGCTCGCTGGCAGGGGTAATGATCAGCTTTTACGGCGGTTATATCTCGGATGTGATCGGGCGCCGGATCGTCATGCTGGTCTCGGTATTCGGCTGGGCCTGCGTATTCTTCGGCTTCGCCGCAGCGCAGCATTTATGGGTGTTTTTCTTGGTGAACACGCTCAACGGACTGTGCCGCGCCGTATTTGAACCGACTTCACGGGCATTATTGTCGGATATCACCCCTCCAGATCAAAAATTACTGGTCTACAACCTGCGGTATGCGGCAGTGAATCTGGGTGTGGTCTTCGGCCCTATTATCGGCCTCCAGCTAGGCTCCGCCAAGTCCACCTTCCCGTTCATGATCGCCGGGATCGTCTATATCGCCTATGGCCTTGTTCTGTTCCTGCAATTCTCGGTGCACCGTGCCAGCCTGCCTGTTCATGGAGAAGCCCGGACGCCGAAGCTGCTCGATGCGCTCGCCGTCACCGGAAGAGACAAGGTGTTTCTGCCCGTGCTGCTGGGAACCATCTTCTGCGTCCTCGGGTATGGACACTTCAGCTCTACACTGGCGCAATTTCTGGCGATGAACACCCATTTCAGCAATGGCAGCCAAGTTTTCTCTTATATGCTGTCGCTTAATGCAGTCACGGTGCTGGTCGTACAGTATCCCATCGTGCGTACAGCCAGCAAGTTCGCGCCGATTATCCCGCTCATTCTGGGCAATGTCTGCGTAGCGCTTAGTCTGCTGCTGTTCGGGATGCCCGGAGGGGTTCCCCTGCTGATGTTCAGCGTGGTCCTGTTCACTGTCGGGGAGGTCCTGCTCTTCACGATGATGGATATGCTGATCGACCGGATTGCCAAGCCGGAGTGGAAAGGTACCTATTTCGGCACGATTGGCTTCAATAATATTGGCAGCGTCATGGCGCCTATTCTTGGAGGATTGCTGCTGGATCAGTTCGGCGCTCTGAATGGGCCCGCTGTATTCGTACCGCTTGCGCTGACCACCGCGCTCGGCCTTCCTTTCCTGATTACCGCGCATAAAAGACTCCGCATCCGGGAGCTTTCCGAAGCAAGTGCGCAGCGTGAGCTTGGTGTGTGAGGTATTTGAGACGAAAATAAACCCCAGACCTGCTGTAAAGCGGGTTTGGGGTTTATTAATACATACTTATCATTGTTTTTAACTCTTGTGATCGTCAATAAGTTAACATAATAATTATTATGTTTCAAATAATGATTATACTGCAACTAAACGCCGCTGCCTAGCCGAATGTAATCGGTTTTCCGACTACATTCCCGCTCCGCAGCTCTATAATACAACCCCATCCCGCTTCAGCTGTTCCTGCAGCTGCGGGATGTCAAGCGCCTGTGGCTTCACCCCCGCAGCCGCAGCGAGCGCCGCAGCTGTTCCGGCCGCCTGGCCCGTGGCCATGCAGCTTGGCGTCAGCCGGGTCGTGGCCAGTGCTTCGTGCGAAGTCGAGATGCATCTGCCTGCGGCCAGCAGATTGGACACATTGGCTGAGAGCAGGCAGCCATACGGAATATCGTATGCGCCGTCTCCGGCGATGAAGGAGGCTGTTACCCCCTTGCCTGACGGATCGTGAATGTCGATCGGGTAGCCGCTGCGGGCAATGACATCACTGAACTTCCGGCCTTCTACGACATCTTCTTGGGTCAGCTGGTAATAGCCTTTGATCCGCCGCGATTCGCGGATGCCGATCTGCGGCGCAACCGCTGAGATTGAGGCCCGTTCGAAGCCCGGAACGTCGCGCTTCAGAAACTCGGCCATGAGCAGCACCTGCTTGCGGCCCTCCTGTTCCGCCAAGGTCAGATCCTCCGCACTCGTTGCGTCCAGCCCCTGGACGCGGGTGCAGTTGATCAGCACCTCGTCGTCTGCAGGACCGGTAAAGAACAAAACCTGATCGCGGTTGATCGGCACCTCAGCCCGCTTCCATTGCGAGTAGAATCCGCTTACCCCGGTGAGCGGCAGGTCCGGCAGCTCGGCAATCGGCGTTTTGCTGTAGAATTCTTCGGGATGGCTGATCATATAAGCTTTGACCTTGTGCAAATCGACGCCGCGCATTCTGAACTTCATCGTCATCGGCTGGGAGCGGCTGTCCCCCTCCCGTCCCTGCAGCGTTTCGGCCCCGGACAGCTTGGCTACGTCGGCATCTCCGCTGCAATCCACGAAGATGCGCCCTTTTATAGGCGTACGCCCGGATTTATTAGTCACTACCACATGTTCGATCACGCCGTCACTGACCATCACCTCATCCACAAAGCTGTGCAGAAGCAGCTTCACTCCCGCTTCACGCAGCATATCTGTAGCTACCACTTGATAAATCTCAGGATGGTAAGGCGTCAGTGTATGCACGAAGCCGACCGTATCCCGCAGGTGGCCCGGTGAACCGCCGTTTGCCTGCAGCCGGTCTACAATTTCCTGGGCGATGCCCTTGATAACCTGCTCGCCACTATCCGTATGAAAGGTCATCCACGGATAGACCATAGCAGCGGTGGACATTCCGCCCACGAACCCGTAACGTTCAATGAGCACCGTCTGTGCCCCCAGCCGTCCGGCGGCGATGGCCGCCGTGATTCCTGCCGGGCCTCCCCCCACGACAACGACATCTGCCTCTATTACAGGATTCATATCATCTACTCCTTTTCAGTGTGTGCTATTCCTTCAGCCCCGTCATAGCTACGCCCTCGATGAACCGCTTCTGTGCCATGAAGAAGACGATCAGCAGCGGCACGGTTGCCATAACGGTGGCGCTCATCAGATAATGCCAGGAAGTGCCCACTTCATCTGTAAACAACGATAATCCCAGCGGCAAGGTCATCAGTTCACGCGTATTAATGAAAATAAGCGGGTCGAAGAACTCATTCCAGATGGACACGAACGTGAAGATCGTCAGTGTCGCCATGCCGGGACGGGCAATCGGCAGCATAATTGTCCAGTAAATGCGGAACCGGCTGCAGCCGTCAATCATCGCCGCCTCCTCAAGCTCAGTGGGTACAGTAATGAAGAATTGCCGCATCACGAAGATTCCGAACACGCCGCTTGCGCCGAAGATCGGCAGCAGAATCAGCGGCAGATGCGTGTCAATCCAGCCCAGGTCGCGCATGAACAGGAACATCGGGATCGCCGTCACTTCATGCGGGATCATCATGGCGCTGAGCAACACCAGAAACACGGCATTTCTGCCGGTGAAGGGAATTTTGGCAAAAGCATAACCGGCCAGCGAAGCGAAAAACACCGTTCCCGCCACGACGACAAACGAGATATAGACGCTGTTAAAATAGAAGCGGTGAAACGGGATCAGTGTAAAGACATCCACATAATTCTGAAACTGGAAGACCGGCGGAATCAGCTGTGGCGGGTAGGTAAAAATGTCCTGCGGCCGTTTGAAGGAGGTGGACAGCATCCACAAAAACGGAACAAGCATAATCAGCGATACCGCTGTTAATGCAGCATACACTCCTGCTACAGACCACTTTCGGCTGGGCTTAAGCGTCGCTCTCATTGAATACCCACCTCTTTCGCAGCTGCCACTGCAGCAGAGTCAAGATCAACACGACAAAGAACAACACAAATGCCAGCGCTGAAGCGTAGCCCATCTGGAACAGCTTGAACGCTTTTTCCCAAATGTAATAGACCAGTACCTTGGTACTGTTACTCGGCCCGCCCTGGGTCATGACATAGATCTGGCCGAATACCTTCAGCGAGCCGATTACGGTCATCACCACGGTCAGAAATACGGTTGGCGTAATCATAGGCAGGGTCACGTTGAAAAAGGTTTTGGTCTTACCTGCCCCGTCCAGCTCAGCCGCCTCATATAACGAACGCGATACCTGCTGGATCGCTGCGATAAATAACACCATATTTAGGCCCACGTTCTTCAGTACACTTGTCACGATAACGGCCGGCATCGCCAGTCTCTCATCATACAGCCAAGCTGCCCCTTTAATGTTGAACAGCATCAGCAGCTGATTGATCAGCCCGGAATCGGTGGCGAACATGTACTTCCAGACGATGGACCATACGATCAGCGAAGTCATTACGGGAACGAAGATCGCGGTACGGAAGATGCCGATGCCCTTTAAGCTCCGGGATAACAGCAACGCCAGCATCAGAGCCAGCACAATGTTAAACGGCACCAGACCCAGCGTGAAATATGCCGTATTGCCGAAAACCTTCCAGAAGAGCGGGTCCACCGCAATATCCTTGTAATTATCCAGACCGACGAACCGGTGCTCGCCAAGCAGCGGCCAGTCATTTAAGCTCATATAGAGCGCTTTCCCCATTGGAAATAACAATAATAACGTGAAACCAAGCAGCATTGGCGATATAAAAAGCCATCCAGTCACCTGTGCCTCGCGGGCAAGCGGACCCTTGTTTCGTCTCTTGACCTTTCTGTTCATGCCGGAATTCACCGCCCCCTAGCTCAATTTGTCTATTGCACCACGGAACGAGCTAACCGCACGCCGCAGCTCATCTTCTGTCTTGCCCGTCACCACTGCACCTAACATGATTGCTTTCACTCCCGCGCGCTGTAAGGACGGTACATCTCCTGTAACCAGCTTACGCTGGGAAGGCACCAGCACAGGAAGACCGGAATGGTCGGCCAAATACCGGTATTTCAGCAGGTCTGCGAAGCTAAGACCCGTACCGTATTCGCTGCCAGGCACAATTGAAGCTTCAAGCGCCGTGATCCCGAACTGCGCCCCCTCCCGAACCTGACTGAGATCATAGGTGTCATTAATGGCAAAAGTCCGGTCCAACCCATGGTCCTCCAGCATAAAGGACGGCAGATGATGGGCATAGATCGAATAAAAATCGAACCCGAGCGGAGCAAGCCGCTTAATCTCTTCCTCCGCCACACCCTCTAAACTGCCTGAAGGCACTACACCAAAGGGACCGTCAAAGGCAGACCGGATCTCGCTAAAAATATCCTCATAGCTGTCAAGTGGACCGAAGTGCGTACCACTGGCCCGGTGCCCGACATTAAAATGAACCTTCAGAGCATCCGCGCCTTCCTCAAGCGCTGCCTTCGCCAATCTCACATCATTGGCAGGAAGGCTGATGATCAAGGACAGGCCGCTGTGCTCCAATCTCTGTTTCAATTTACCCATGGTTTTCGCTCCCTTGCCGGGCGGTCCGTCAAGCCGGATGCTCCATGGTCCCGCACACCGGTTGACGGCCCCTTGCCCGGAATCTTATTTCAAAATGGCCTCGACATCGGTCTGCATCTGCTTCATGTTGTCCTTGGCGGACGCTGATCTGCCGAACAGGCGGTCAAAGCCTTGCAGCACCGCATTATCGATATCCTGCCAGCGGATGTGGCCCGGAATGATACGCGCTTTAGGCATTTCATCGATAACAGCTTGCACGATGTGCTCGGCTGGCGGGTTGTTCGGCTGATTCAGGAACGCATCAGAATTGAGCACAGATGTGCGCGGAGGTACGAAATATGTGGATGTCGCCTCAATGCCTGACTGACTGGCGAACAGTTTGAGCAGCTTTTTGGCTTCCTCCGGATGCTTACTGTCCTTGAACAGCGTATAGCCTGCTTGGCCCAGCATCGGAACACTGCCGGCGGAGCCGGACGGCATCGGCGCAATGCTCCATTCAAACCCTGTAATGTCACGCGCTTTCGAGACATAGCTGTAGTTGTCGAAGAACATTCCCAGATTCCCTGCATCGAAGCTGATCTGTTCGCCTGCTTTCGGGTGGGATTCGTCCTCGTACATCATCCGCTCCAGCAGTTCCATGGTCTCCACGCCGTACTGGTCATTCCAGGTGAACGCGGTCAGATCCTCATTGAACGGGCCGCTTCCGTAAGACCAGGCGTACGAAGACAGAATGGCCCAGGTCTTCCAGTCACGAAAGAAGTTCGCGCCATATACCCGGCCTTGCGCGTCTTTGACAGCAATCGCTTTGGCGGATTCCTCAAAGGTCTTCCAGGTCCATTTTCCTTCGGAGGCCAGCGTATTCGGGTCGGTCAGGTTCGCCTTGTCGAACAGCGTCTTGTTGTAGAACATGACCACCGGCGGGGTCGAGAATGGCAGGCCAAGTAATTGATCCCCGTCCCGGAACAAATCGAGCGTGCTCGGAATATAATCGTCCAGATTAAAGGACGCATCGTCTTTGAAGGAGGAGACGTCCGCCAGAATGCCGTTGGCCTTGAACTGCGGGATCATCCGCTCCGATACCCAGGCGATATCCGGAAGGGATTTCCCTGCGGCCAGCACGGATATTTTCTGCTGATAATCCGTGAATGGCACCGAATCCATAGTCACCTTAATGCCCGGATTGTCTGCTTCAAATTGGCTGATCAGCTTGTTGTACACATCCATATGCCCTTGATTGCCCCACATCAGAAACTTTAACTCCACATCTTCCTGTTTCCCGGGACTCTCGGCATTTCCGCTTGCTGCCGGCTTGGCACAACCTGCCATCAAGCCCAGCAGCATGGCTGAAAGAAGCACTACTCCTGCTTTTTTCATGAATATCCCCCTTTGATATGTTAGTTTTAATGACTCTTTTAGTATAAAGGAGACTCATCTGACGGATAAATCACCCAGAATACAGGAAAGGTTCGTTTTGTTTATGATTTATGTTAGATTAATTAACGTTTCATTCCTAATGATTAAATTGATTGCGGTACTCTCCCGCCGTCACCCCTGTCTGCTGTTTGAACACCAGCATGAAATGCTTCGGGCTTTGATGGCCGGAGAGCCGGGCGACATCATAAATTTTGAGCTGGGTATGGCTGAGCAGCCATCTCGCACGTTCCATCCGGGAATCGGTTACATAGTCTGAATAATTGCAGCCCGCCTCCCCCTTGAACAGTTGGCTCAGATACGTAGCGTTCAGATTGACATGGGAAGCTACCGTCTGCAGCCGCAGATCACCGTCAATATGCAGTCTGACATACTCCTTAACATCCCGTATGATCTTGCGTGTATCCCCTCCGCTCTCCACCCGCAGCGGGCCTGGCGTCTGTTCCAGGGAAGATATGCCATGACGCTTATCGAGCAGCAGACGAGCTTTTTCCATCACGCTAACCAGCTCGTGACGTTCTACGGGCTTTAACAGGTAATGGAGAACGCCGTATTCTATGGCTTTTTGGGCATATTCAAATTCGCCGTATCCGCTCACAATGATGACGAGCAGCCCGGGGTACATCGACTTCACCTTCGCGGCCAGCGCCAGTCCGTCCATTTCCTTCATACGGATATCGGTAATCATCACGTCCGGCAGCTCGGATTTTAAGTACAGGAGCGCCTCCCGTCCACCCGGCATTTCAGCCGTCACCTCGAAAAAGGGCGCCGACCGGCTAATCAGCTCGCGCATCCCTTGTCTAATCACGATTTCGTCCTCTACGAGCAGCACTTTATACATCCTCTTCTCCCCCTGATTCCGGTATCGTTATCGTAATGGTCACGGCCAGTCCTTGCCCCGGACTTCCGTCAACCGTGAGGCTCCCGCCTTCCCCGTACAGCAGCTTGATCCGCTGGCCGATATTGCGCAGCCCCAGACTCTCCTCCTCGCTGCGCCTGAGCGAATCCATGGAAGGATCTTGTTCGATCTCCCGGTTCAGCGCCGTGAGTTCCTCTTCCTCTAAGCCGTTCCCGTCGTCGCGCACGGTAATCAATAGCTCGTTGTCAAAACGCAGCGCTGACACCCAGATCGTCCCTTCTTCGCGCCCGGCGATCCCGTGATCAATAGCATTCTCCACCAGCGGCTGAATGGTGAGCTTCGGAATGCGCAAATGCAGTACTTCTTCTTCAATCTCGTTATGCACCGTCAGCTTACCGCCGAAACGAATCTGCTGGATACGCACATAGGAGTCTACGAACGCAATTTCCTCTCCCAGCGATACAAGCCGGCCGGCCTTGTCAATCGTATAACGAAGCAGCTTGCCCAGTGCGGATACCATATCCGATACCTCATCATGCCTGCGCTGGACGGCCATCATATTAATTGATTCCAGCGTATTATAGATAAAATGCGGGTTGATCTGACTCTGCAGGGCGGACAGCTCAGCCTCCTTTTCCCGGAGTCCAATCACAAGCACCTCATGAAACAGGCGGTTGATTTCGTCCATCATCTTGTTGAATCCGCGCCCGAGCTGCCCGAATTCATCTCCCCCCAGCGGACTGACCCGCATGTTGAAATCGCCCCGCTCCACCCTGGACATATTGCTCTTGAGCTCCACCAGAGGGAGGGTGATCCGGTACGATACCGCATAAGCCAGCAGCAGCACTGTCACCAGGCAAAAGAGGGCAAGCCATAACGTGAAAATCATCATCGCGCGTGATTCCTTCAGCATGACTCCAATGGGGGTCAGGCCGATGACGGACAAGCCCGAATACGGGGACTTATGGCTGATAAACAAATAATCTGTGCCTCCCAGCCTCTCCCGCTCCCCGCCGTGCAGCTCCTTGATCCGCCCGGAGCCCATAAGCTCGCCGTAGGCCGACTGCCCATTATCCGGCTTTTGCTCATACAGCAGCCGCTGGTCTCCGTCCAAGATCATCAGGTTGGTAGACTCTTCAATCTTCAGCTTAGAGAAGACGGAGCCGAAGGCTGACTGCTTAGCGTCGATAAGGATGTAGCCCAGACGCCTCAGCGTTCTGGGTTCCTTGATCACCCTTGCTACCGAAATATAGGATGAAGGGTCGGTTCCAGCATAATAAGATGGATGATGCGGAGGAAGAATGATCCACTCGCCGTCCGACCGCTTGAGTGCGTTGAACCATTCGTCATGCCTGCCATCCCACGAGGTGTTGACCGCCAGCGGCTCCACGTTGGAGAACAGGGTTCCGCTGTTGCTCAGCAGGTGAATGCCCCGGATTTCCGGACGATCGTAGGCCTGTGCGGAGGTATATAGCTTCATTTTCTGATAATCGTCAGACAGCGCCCATGTGCCTGAGCCCATAGGACCATCGTATTTAGCCAGAATAGATAACACCTGTTCGTCATACAGAGGCATCAGCGACAACCGCTCCAAATCCTTGAGCAGTCTGTCCAGATTAGCGTTGGCCTGTCCGGCGACATCCACCGTATATTGCTTTGTCTTCTCGTTCAGGGTGGAGGAGAAATGACGGTACGTCACCATCCCCTGCACACTTAACGGCAGCAGCGTCAGCATGGTGAACAAGAGCAGCAGTCTGGTGCGCATTTTACTTCTTCTCAACCGTAGGATCAGCCCCCGCAGCATCTCAAGTCCTCCTTTTGTTAAGTAATCTGACATCTAAACCTCTATACAGCTTATCGTATATTGTTCCGTAATTGAATTCTATCCTCTTGTGTTTGGAAAAGGTACGGTTCAACAAAGTCAATAAACCCCAAACCTGCTGACAAGCAAGGTCTGGGGTTTATTATTTCACTCTTCGATTGTAGATAAGTTAACATAATATTGATTATGTCACCCTAAAAGCAGTTATACATTTTATCCCACATTCGTACTTGATTGCTGACGTACTCTCTTAGCTCCGGCGGTCCTACAATTTCAGCATGAACCAATAGCGGCAGCACCCTCGCACAGGCCGAGCTATAATCATACATATTTACCGTTACCAGCACTGCTTCTCCATCAGATTCGGTATTCATGACCTCAAGCCCCTGCAATATCTGCTCATTGTTAACACGAGTACGGATGTCCACCGGATAGAACTCCCGCGCTCTGCTGGTCTGAACGAAGGCTTGCTCTGCTTGTTGCCAGTATGCCTGGAGGGAGAACTGCTCAGGGATGGCATAGGTCTCGTCCAACAAAGTAACGGCAGTGAACCGTTCGCATTTGAATGTTCGGACCCCACCTGCTCGCTCACAATAGGCGGCAAGATACCACTCCCCCTGCTTCACGATCAGTCCATAGGGCTGCAGCTTCCGCAGCGAGCTCTCTCCATTCACCTTAAGATAATCTGCCGTAATCTTCCGCCCCCGCCACACCGCCGTGCGCAGAGTCTCAAGATATGGCACCGCTACCTGACCGCTCCACCACGGCGTATCATCGAACAGAAACCGGCGCTGCGCGGTACGGATATCCTCCTGGTAGGGTGCGGGTAAGCTTGCTTCCAGCTTCAGGAGCGCACTTTTGAGCAGCAGACTGGTCTCTCCTGAACCGCCCGCCGGCATTCCCATCCCGGTCAAAAACAGCTGGACCACCTCTTCCCCCTGCAGCCTCCGCAGATTCACCGTATAGCCTTCCATGAGCGAAATCCCGCCGTTCGGCCCGGTGGTGCTGACCAGCGGGATTCCAGACTCCGCCAAAACATCGATATCTCTGTAAATGGAGCGGACGGACGTTTCGAGGGCGATAGACAGCTCGTTCGCCTTCATTTTGCCCCGGGATTCAAGTAGTAGAAGTATAGCAATCAGTCGGTGCAGCCGCATGCGTCTCCCCCAAGTCTTATTATTCGTTATTTATTCTTGCCACTCTGTTGTCAACAATACTGCGTTAAGATGAATGTATCAAATGTAAGGAGCTGCTGCAAATGAATATTGGCATATTGGGAACTGGATTCGGGGCGTATCACGCTTCTCTGCTGAAGCAAATGGAGTTCGTGAACCGGATTGTGGTCTTCGGGAGAAATGAGGCCAAGCTGCTGAAGCTGAAGGAAGAGCTGGGGGTAGAGATCACAACGTCCATCGAGGACCTACTGTCTGATCCCGAAGTGGATGTCATCGATCTCTGTTTGCCTTCTGCGCTACATAAGACCTATGCGGTAGAGGCGCTGAGACGGGGAAAACATGTATTTTGCGAGACGCCGGTTGTTCTGGAGCCTGAAGAAGGACGGGAGCTACTGGACGCCGAACAGCGGTATGGCCGCAGAATCCTCGTCAATCAATTCATCAAATTCGATTATGCCTATGAATATCTGGAACAGGCTACCCGTGAATCAACCTATGGCCAACTGCTGCATGTCAGCTTCCGCAGGGAGACCGCACCGGTGTGGGGAGATCTGGGCCTGTCCGCGATCGCTGCCAATCTGATGATTCATGACCTGGATGCTATCGCGTGGCTGCTGGACACCCCTCTACCCACTTCCGTCTGGGGGACCTCTGGAGGTGTGGACGGTCAGGCGCTGGTTCATGCTTCTTTCGCTAACGCTGGTGCTAGCGCGCAGTTAACCGTCTCTTCACAGATGCCTGAAGCGTACCCGTTCACGGTTGGTTACGAAGCGTATTTCGAGCGCGGCAAGCTGGTATTCCACGAGACCAATGCTGCGGACGGAGAGGTTGAAGCCAACCTGACCAGCTATACTTCTGAGGGTAAGACGGCGATCCCGGTAATGCCCAACAATCCTTATGAGAAAAGCCTGCGCCATGCCCTGCTCTCTTTGCAGAACGGGACCATCTCCCAGCTATCATTGCAATCTGCGCTGAAGTCCGTGGACATGGCCTCTAAGCTGACGAATCAGCTTACAGCGGGCACAGTAGCTTTGTGATTATGCCGCCCAGTGGGGTTGACAGCGAAGACCTGATTTGGCAGGGGTTAACCTCTCTTTTTCCGTCTGTTAGTTGCTAAGTTAAGATAAAGGTTTGGGTTTAGGTGTAGTAATGAGGGGGAGCTGGTATTTTTGTTCCTCCTATTGTGAAATTTTCATATGTTGAAATATTGTAATTAGTAAATGCAAAGTTAGTGTGTTTTCGTTTCGCGACACGCTTTCGTTGTCTTTTTTGTATATAAGGTAACATAATATTGATTATGTTACCTTATTACCTGCTTATCCCTTCGACTTAACGCGTTGCTGCTTCAAAGCACTCCTGCTCCACTTCGTTTTATCACCGCTAGCCCTCACTACTCCTCTCCCCTACTCGCCTGCCGACATCGTATGCGCGAAGCGCTCCAGCTTAACCATGGACAGCCCGCCTCCTGTCTTGTGCTCCTTGCCTTTTACCATACGTATAACCCACTTATCCAGCGCAGATATCCGGTCCGGATAGATCTCATCGCCCATTATCTCCCTGGCAAGCGCCTTGTTGTAGATGATCTCGGGATACGCCTGCTTAAGCTCCTGCTCTCCCTTCTCCCCTGTCATTCCTGCACAGATGAACAAGCCCAGCCGTTTGGTTAAAAGCTCCTGCTTGTGCCGGGCTGTGAATGCAGCCATCTCCTTACGGATTCTGCCATAGTAGATGGAGCCGCCTAGGATTACTGTGCCGTAGCCAGTTAGATCCGGCAACGGGCCAGAGCTCAGATTCACCACATCGGCCGCGTTCAGCCTGGCTTGCAGCAGTAATGCGGCTTTTTCGGTACATCCGTATTTGCTTGCATACACGATCAAGATCCGATTGCTCACTTAAGTCCGCCTCTATTCTATAGGTAATGGGCTTGCAGGGGGTGCGGGTTCCTGCGCGTTGCGCAGTACAAGAATGAGACACCAGATGACTGCCAGATTGAACATTGGAAACAGGATCAACTCTACCATGGAGACATGAACTCCTGCCCTCAGCATCCCAATCATCATGGAGGATATGGAGGTCAGCAGGGTTGCGGCTTTTACCAGAACAACAGGAGCCAGAAGGTAACCGTAAGACTGTCTGCGGACGAGCAATGCCCCTGTTAGCACCATGAGCGGAAGCAATACTGCTAAATCCAGCGCCTGAATCACCAGCGTGGTGTAATGCTCAAGCAGAGCAGGTACGGTTCCATCCCGCCAGCCGCCGGCAATCCGGCCCAACCACAGCATGATAATCAGGAAGGCGATCAGCAGCAGGATGAAGCCAATGCTTACCGCCGGAAGCTGCGTCTTCATCAACACCCCCTCCCGCTCCACCGAGCGAAAGACCAAAATAAATGCAAATAAGCTGCCCGAGAAAAGCAAGACGTAGACCAGAAACAGATCATTATACATGGCCAGAAAACAGTATGAAGCATAGGTATAGGTGAAGTATCCGAGCGCTCCGGCCAGCAGCAGCCGCCCCCGGATCGTTCCTCTGAGACTCAGCAGCAGGGATACGAGCAGCAAAGGAATGCCCACCACTAAAGTAACGCCATCCTGAGCGATGGCCTGGGCTGCTGCGGACAAAGAATCATTCTTGTAGATGCCGGTACCGTACAATTCAATCTGTTCTCCCCGGATGGAGGTGAAGATGGGATGGCTCCCCTCATTCTCAGATCCTTCACCTGAAAATAGCCCGATGCCTGTCGCAACAACACCGAGCACTATCACCATCCACGTTAAAAAGCTAATGGTTCGTCTATGTCTCACCTTAATCCCCCGATCCTTGTGCAATATGCACCATGGCTTCTATGTGCCGGTTAATCAGAGCCTCCTTTTGCTCATCAGGCAGATTTCCCTCCACCATCAGCCTCATAATCAACCCGAAGGCTGCGCTCCAGATGATTTGGGCGGTGAGTTCAAGCTCCCTCTGCTCACAGGAGACCATCCCGCTGAATTTACGGAGCGTATCACAGAGACCCGCGATCCCGCTGCGTTCCAGGGCTGCTCCCTGATGCAAAACCCCGGTGTGGCTAAGCACGGACGGCGAATCATTCAGCATCATACTCCGGTACTGTGAGCCTTCTGCGGTTGTGACCTTAATGAACTGTCTCAGCGTTCGTCTTAAGCACTCTTCTGGAGATGTTTCATCCGGTGAAGCTTCCGATCCGGCAATCAGTCCGCCCATTAGCTCCCGGTAGCCCCGCTGAAGAAGCTGCTCCACAATCTCCTCTTTTCCCTGAAAATAGTGATAAATAATACCGGCCGAATACTCCATCCGTTCAGCGATTCTGCGGATCGACAGCTGCCTGATCCCCTTCTCCGCCAGCAGCTCGCCAGCCGTAGTCAGAATGAGATTACGCATTGCTTCGCGCTCCTGCTCTTGTCTCTCTGCTTTACCCATGATCGTTAGACTCCTTCTGTTAGGGTGTTGCTGTTCCACCGGATTGAACACTGTAATGTTTTTGAACATCGTTCAATATAGATTATAGACGCCGGAACTTGGAAAGGTTGTGATTATTTGTACAGCAAAAAAGCCTGAAACCCCGCAGGTGTCTCAAGCTTTCGAGCTTCGGCAGGTGCTCTGCCTAATCAATACTAGCGATCTTCCACTCCCCTTGCTTATTAGGCAGCAGGGAAATCTCATTGTTTCTCTCAGTAATATAGCCCTCAGAGGTCATCTGCGTAAACTCCACATAGAAGGCCGCACGTTTGGCTCCCTCGACAGGAATTCCGACTACGGTCAGTTTATGGAAACGGTAAACATTCTTATGATCCAGTAAGTACTGTAAGTTGTCATTAAGTAGCGGTGAATACATCGTGGCAGCGAACTTCTCTTTGTCTCCGGCGGCCCAGGCTGCAATACAGTCCAGTGTCTCCTGGAGCGCTTGCTTGTTGCCCGGACTGGAACCTACATCAGGGACCTTGAAGAAGACTCCGGGCTTAATAGGCGGTTGCTTCTCCATATATTCAATACTACTCAGCATGGATGTGAAGAGTGGAAGCAGCGCATCCCGTTGCTCATCTTGAATATGAATTTCGGCCCGGTAAGAATCCTTGTGGGCTGTGAAAATAAATGCCTCAACCCTCCGGTCCCCCTCCACCCTGCTCCCTTCATATTCCTTGAACTTCAACAGTTCCCGATCTGTGCCCGGTTCAAGCTTCCCGCCAGTTACATCCTTCTCAGAGCTTAGCATAATTAACGTAATATAGTTATGCTTGTCCGCAGTTCCCCACGCCGTTCTGCCATCCTGTTCAAAACGGATCATCGTCTCCGGCAGAAACACCCCGAGCGGTAAAGTCTTGTCTGCGGAGTAATCCGCTTGAACATTGACGCCATCCAGCTCGTAGCCACTGCCGCTTCCTGTATACTCCCGTACTTCGGGAATCAGCGACACGGACTTAACAGCAGGTACGGCTGTTGCCGACGGAGTCGGAACTGCGGTGGCAGGAGCAGCTATTGTAGCCGCAGCGGCTGCGGGCGATGCTGACGGCTGATCCGTACGCCCTCCATCCGAAGAACCCTGATCCGCAGCATTGCTGCAGCCTGTGCTGATTGCTATTGCAACTGCTATACAGCCCGCTCCCCATATGCTTATTCGCTTGGACAATCTAATCACCTCAGTTACCAGACGCCGGATACGATCCAAAGTTGCGCTGAAGTCTGACAGGAATAGGTAATTTCATTTCTTAACCCTGTTAGAATTTAATGTACTGAAGTATTGACTGGGATTGCCTTGGCGGGAGTTGAACCGCTCCTGGAATTCACCGCCGGTGTAAGCTCCAATGACCCGGTGCCAGAAGTCCCGCGCAGGGGTGTTGGCACGAATCTGTGACACCTTCCAGCTGCCGGGGAACATGTCGAACAGCCGGTGTGCCGCCCAGGTTCCTACGCCGCTGCGCCGGTAGCGCTGCATCACAAAAAACTCCGTCATATAGAACTCGCCCTCCGGGTCGCGCAGCAGACGGTCGATCAGGGCAAAGCCTGCGACATTGCCGTCTACGGTGAACAGGTAGACAAATTTATTTTTACCGCTGTTCCAGTAAGCCTCCAGACCGGGATAAGAAGGGAACAATCCTTCACGGTCCACCTGTAGCTCCAGATAGCGGGTAAAGTCATAAAAATAGAACTGCATCAATCTGCTTATCATCTGCTTCTGCTCTTTAGGAACCAGCTCGATTCCAAGTTCCATTAAGATTCACCTCTGCCGTTTTCGTTTACTACCCATCATATAACTTTGTCTCATCAGGAGCAAGGCTAGTCCATTTCCCGCAGCAATTCCAAGCCATTCCCCGCCAAAAACATGGTAATATAAAAGGACAGCCCTCCCCCTTAGGGGAAACTATAAAGAAGGTGAAGAACATCAGTATTCAAAAAGCGACCGACCGGGCAAACCTGGATCAGCGGCTGCCGCAGATGCCCTGGTTTGTCCAGCAGTTTATCGATTATAAACGGCCGGATTTGTCCCCTTCCACGCTGCTGGAGTATATCCGGGACTATGAATCCTTTTTCGGCTGGCTGCGGGGTGAAGGTCTGTCTGTAGCGGCCAGCAATGCTGACATCACTCTGCTTGAGCTGGAGACCCTGCATATGGACAGCATTGTCGGCTACCGTCTGCACTTAACCACCCGGGCTGAGAATGCCAATTCGCGGGTGACCGTATCCCGTAAACTGTCTGCGCTGCGCTCCCTGTTCCATTATCTGAGCCAGATTGCTGAGGATGAGAATTTCTACCCGCTGCTGAAGCGTAACATTATGGCCAAGGTTGAGATCAAGCGTATTCACAAACCGAAGGACACCGCCGCCAAGCTCAAAGGTAAAATTCTGGAGGACGAGGAGCTGCTGGAGTTCGTAGGCTACATCTATGAAGGCTATGGTACAGATGTGGAAGCCAATAAGCAGGCTTATTATTCTTGGCAGCTTAACCGTGAACGGGATGCCTGTATTGCCAGTCTGATCCTCAATTCCGGCCTGCGCGTCTCCGAGGTGGTTAACCTGAGCGTGGATGATGTGGATGTCAACAATAAGCTGCTCTATGTATTCCGCAAGGGTCATAACGACGAGACCTTCAAGACCCCGGTCTATTTCCGGGAACAGTCGAAGGATGATCTCAGCTTGTATCTAAGCCTCCGCCAGAGCAGGTACAAGACGCCGAAACGGGAAAAAGCCCTCTTCATTGCCCTGCCCAACGGCAGCAAAGAAGGCAAACGGATGACCAAACGGGCGATCCAGGAGATGATCATCAAATACGCCAAACGGTTCGGCAAGCCTTATCTGACGGTGCATAAGCTGCGGCACTCTTTTGCCACCGATTATTATCTGCAGAACGATATTTACCGGACAAAGGAACAATTGGGCCATGCCTCTACGGAGACTACCGAGATTTATGCCCATCTTACAGATAAAACGATGTCTGATGCGATTGAACGCCGTCTCGACAACGAGCCGCCGCAGTAGGCTGCATGGACTACTAAATTAATGACATTAATTTTTGGAGGAATACGTTTGTTAGACAATCATTCATCTACTGAATTTCCTGCGAATCCCGGACTGCCGGAGCTGCAATCGGATTGCCTGAACTGCTTCGGGCTATGCTGTGCAGCGCTTCATTTCTCTGCTTCCTCAGACTTCGCCATAGACAAGCCTGCCGGACAGCCCTGTCCCAATCTGCGGGAGGACTTCCTCTGCGGCATTCATACTGAGCTAAGAGTAAGCGGCTTCCGGGGATGTACGGTGTACGACTGCTTCGGGGCCGGGCAGAAAATCTCCAATCTGACCTATGGCGGACGCGACTGGCGTCAGGCTCCCGAGACTGCTGGACAGATGTTCGAGATTCTTCCTGTAATGCGTCAGTTGCATGAGCTGTTATGGTATCTGCACGAGGCACTGACACTGCGCGGGGCCGATACCCTGCATGATTCGCTTATCAAAATGCTGGAGCAGACGCAGGCCCTCACCCTGCTCAGCCCGGAAAAGCTGCTTCAGCTCGAAGTGCCTGCGCACCGCGCTGAAGTCAACGAGCTGCTGCTGCGTGCCAGCGAGCTAGCGCGCACCGCTGCCCGCAAGCAGCTCGCTCCGGCTCCGAAGCGCCAGAAGAACTATGGCCGCGGGGCCGATCTGATTGGGGCCAAGCTGCGCGGGGCCGACCTCCGCTGTCTCAGCTTACGGGGCGCGTATCTGATCGCTGCGGATCTCAGCGATGCTGACCTACGGCACGCCGATCTGATTGGCGCGGACTTCCGCGACACGAATCTAAGCGGAGCTGATCTGCGGGGCAGTCTCTTCCTGACTCAGGCGCAGCTGCAAGCAGCCCAAGGCAGCCCGTCCACCAAGCTGCCGGAATCCTTAAGGCATCCGGAGCACTGGGCTTGAGGAGAATAAACCGGATGATGTTCTATCCGGTTTTTTGTTATGTTCAGATGGTTGGTTCAACGTTTCCCCCTTGCCATTTGCCTGCCGATGTTTTATATTGACATGACAGTAGGTCTAAAATAAATGAGGTGAACGGATAAGATGACTCCCCGTACGAAGGAACAGAACGAAGATATCCGGTTGCGGCGGCTGGTGCAGATCCGAAAAGCAGCAGCGGACGTATTTTTGAATAAAGGGCCTTTATTAGAAATCCGGGATGTGGCTGCGGCGGCTGGTCTCGGTTATGGTACGGTCTATCATTATTACAGCAACAAGGGTGATTTGCTTCACGACTTGTTATGGGATGCGCTCGACCGGGCCGGGGAATGGCTGAAGTCCCCGCCTATGGCAGAGCCGGAGCTACCGTTAAAGATCCCGCTGGGGGGATCTGTCGCCGGGGTGCGGCTGTTACAGCTATGGGCGGAGGATCACGCTATCTATCTGCTGTGTAAGCAGGCTGGTGAGGGATTCCCTTCCCTGCCTGACGCCCGCTCTTCCCCGCTCACTGCCGAGTTCCGCCGGGAGGTGCTGACCCCGTTGTCTACGATGCTTGGTAGCGGACTTACGGCGGACTCTCTATCTGCCGGCGGGGAAGCAGCCGATCCGCAGCATGGATTGCAGCACACGGAGATGCTGTTAGCTGCTCTGGTCGGCTGTGCTGCATTGTCCCTCCGCCGAGGGCAGCTGAATGAAGACGCAACGGAGATCGTCAGAGTTCTGAAACTATAAAAGACAGACACTATTGAAAGATTAAGGAGCGAATGCACATATCATGATTATTCTTAAATCCCCCAGAGAAATCGAAGAGATGAAGCAAGCCAGCCAAATTGTTGCCGACTGCTACCGTGAGGTGTCCAAACACATTGTACCCGGAATCACCACGCTTGAAATTAATGATTTTGTGGCAAAACATATCACCAAGCTTGGCGGCAAGCAGTTCACCAAAGGCTACAACGGATTCCCTGCTGAGACCTGCATCTCCATTAATGATGTGGTAGCACACGGCATTCCAACCAGCAGACGGGTCGTGAAGGAAGGCGACTTGCTGAAGCTAGACATTGTTGCGGAATACGGCGGCTGGTTCGGAGATTCGTGCGTGAGCTACGCTGTCGGTGAGATTGGGCCGGAGGCGCAAAGATTAATGCAGGTAACGAAGGAATGCCTCGATCTGGGAATCGCCCGGGCTGTCCCGGGAGGACGGCTGGGTGACATCACATCGGCCATTCAGCAGCATGCCGAAGCACACGGTTATTCGGTCGTGCGCGATCTGCTGGCGCATGGCATCGGACGAAGCCTGCATGAGGAGCCGAGCTACGTGCACATCGGCACCGCAGGCAAAGGCATCCGTCTCAAAGAAGGCATGGTATTTACGATTGAGCCCATGATTAACGAAGGCACGTACCAGATCACCATCGACGATGATGAATGGACAGCAAGAACGGCTGACGGCAAGCTATCCGCACAGTATGAGCACACGATTGCCATCACCGCAGATGGACCGCTAATTTTAACGGCCCAGTAATCTTTGTAGTAGACGTTAACACACATAGGCTAGATCTTGTTGTGCTCTTAAGAACCTAAAACCCTCCCTCCTCTGTCTATCAGAGAACTGGAGGGTTTTGTTTGTTGCCTTTGTGACCGGGTTTTGCGGATACGGCATTGGATGCTGTCGCACGATTGGATGGTACTGCTTGTTGGCTGCTGGTTAGTGTTTTGAGTTTTCTATTGTGAATTTTTCATATGTTGAAATTTTGGAATTCAACTGATACTATTGGATAATTGGTCCTACGGTCCCAATATTCCTTGATCTTCTACTTGATCTTCTAATAATTGATTTTTATCAATTGTTGTTGTTGTGAATTTTTCATATGTTGAAATTTAATAATTAATATTAATTAGTTGTACAGGCTACAATTAGATGATGAAATCCATCCATCCATTGTCGCATCTCACTTTTAACTGAATTCACCCTCTGATCTCACCCGGCAGCTTCAGCACGGTTACCTTGTCCCCGGCAGACAATTGTCCGCTGTCCGGCGGGATGACGATCAGACAGTCGCTGTCTTTGATCGTAACCGTAACGGATGACTCGTCCACAGCGGCTGGATAAGCATAGAGCACTGCTTGGCGGATCTCCAAGCGGGCGCGGACATAACGGGTGAAACTGTTGACCCGCTTATAATCCTCACCCAGCACCGCTGTCCACTCCGGCAGATACGGCTGGGCCGCACCCTGCATCAGCCCGATGACCGGACGGGCAAAGAGTTGGAATCCTACGAAGCAGGCGCCCGGATTGCCGGATAAGGCAAGCAGGATGCTCCCGCCGCGAACGGCTGCCGTAGTGACGCTGCCGGGGCGCATTGCTATTTTATTGAACAGCATCTCTCCGCTCTGCTCACGGACCAGATCCCCCATAATATCATAATCCCCGACCGATACGCCGCCGGTAGTAATCACCAGATCATAGCTCTCCAGTGCCATCTGTACCTTACTGCGGGCCAGCTCCAGATCATCGATGATCGCACCCAGCATCACCGGCTCTCCGCCTGCCTCCCGGATAAGCGCCTCCAGCATGGGAGAGTTGCTGTTACGGATTTTGCCCGGAACTAATGGCTCGTCCACCTCCAGCAGTTCAGTCCCGGTAGCGAAGACCGCCACCTTAGGTCTGCGGCGGACAGGAACCTCCGGCACCCCGAGCGCTGCCAGAACAGCAATTTCGCCAGCGCCGATTAGAGCCCCTTCAGGAAGCACTGGATCACCTGTACTAAGCTCCAGCCCGCAAGGGGTAATATGCAGACCCCTCTCTTGCGGCTTGCTGATACCGACATAAGTGACTCCGCCCTCTATCCGGCTCTCCGTAGCCTCCATCATAATTACGGTGTCTGCGCCGCCAGGAATCTGCGCTCCCGTCATAATGCGCGCAGCAGTGCCAGCCGTAATCTCTCTTGAGGCTACTGCGCCGCAGGGTATGACATCGATGACTTCAAGCCACACTGTGTCAGGGGCTCCTGCCGCTAAAGTATCTGCCGCAATCACTGCAAAGCCGTCCATGCTGGAGCGGTCAAATGCCGGATAGGGATGTGGTGCAGCAACAGACTGAGCCAGATAACGCCCGCTGCTGAGATGCAGAGGTACAGCTTCCTGCGCAAGCAGCGCAGCATAAGGCATTAGCCTGCCTTGAGCCTCTGTAACTTGAAGCGCTGCGCGCTGAAATTTATCATTACTGTATTCGTTGTTATATTCCTTGTTATGATGCTCTCGGTTAGTCACTGTTGAATTCACTCCTTCTGCTTCTCCGGTAGATTGCTGCTCATTAAACCAATTACGCCCTATTCTAACATGAAGGCATAACAAAAGGGATGCACAGGCCTGTAACAAGCGCATGCATCCCTTATTCAATCCCGATTCTATTCAGCTGTCAGCAACTACGCCCTGCTCCAGCTCAGCTTAAGACGCGCGGATCACTCTCACATCAGCTGAAAGGATGCTTTCACCCTCATAGAGCATGAACCGTCCATTCTGCCATTCCACACGCAGGAGCCGCGAATCATCCGACTGGTATTGCCAGACATGCTGCTCCCCGCCGTTCATATAAGGCGTCTGCCCGGTAACGGCGGCATACCCTTCATATTCTTCCTCCAGATAAAAGGTCCGGTCATCCAGCTCCAGGGTAGCCGGGACCTCGGAGGGACTATCCAGACGCCCGTCTATCGGGTGATACAATCTGTATTGCAGCTCTTCCCGCTCTTCTATATATAGATAGGCGATCCGGCTCCCGTCTCGCAGCGTCAGTACAACAGCATTACGGCCGCTCGTCTTCGTCCGGCCCGTCACTTCATAGGTGACCAGGGAGACCTCACAGATATCCCCGGGAGACAGGGTCAGCATGCTTGCGGGCGCTTTAGGCGCCTCCGGCTTCGAGAACAGATTGCCGATTCTTTTCCAAAGACCCAAAGCCATCATCCTCCTACAGATTGGTACGATAATCCTTCTTATCCGCGAATAAAAGCGGCAATAATCAATGCCCCCGTCACATGCAGCGAGCCTGCCATCAGACCGTAGCCGACCTTGCCAAGCTGAGTGCCATGATCCAGTTCAAGGTTCCCCCACCGGCTCAGGAGCTGCTCTACCGTCTTCTCCAGCACAAATAACAAGACAAAAGATACTATAGAGACGATAAGGGCGGTCCCGAGCCGGTTCGCCGCAGCAATGGATGCCGATAAAATATAGCCTTGTGACAGCAGCTTCAACACCAGCCGGGTAGTCACGGCCATATTCCCTGCCTTCAGCTCTTCCATATCATTATAACGGGTAAACAGCGAATCCACGAGCATCAGCACACACAGCAGTACTGCGCCGCTGACCGTCCATACTACCATGGACACCAGGGTATCGAAATCCATTACTCCAGCCCCCGCTTGTTCATATTTCCTAACAGGTAAGACAAACATAAAGCGAAGGAGAAACCGCTGGTTCTGTCTCCCCTTCGCCTGTGGACAATTGCCTGAAGTCCGGCTTATGCCAATATGTTATTGTTTCTCGTATTGCTTCATCAGCGCAGCCAGCTCATCTTCAACCGCCTGGTCTTTGCCCAGCTTCTCGAACTCATCATCCAGCGATTTGTTGCCCGAGCTCATCTCGTTGCTGGCTTCCGCCTGTGCTTCGGCCTGCAGCATCTTGTCTTCCATCCGTTTGAGTCCGGCAGAAGCAGAGTCGGAGCTGAAGCCGCTCATTGCTTTGTTGATTTCGGTTTGCGCCTTCGCAGCATTGTAACGGGCAACGAGTGTCTCCCGCTTGTTTTTCATCTGGGTAAGCTGTTTGCGCATTTCGTCAAGCTTGCCGCGCAGGTTGTCTGCGGAAGCCTTGTTCTGGTCGAAGCTGGCCTTGTACTCCACAAGCTTGGCTTCTGCTGATTTCTTCTCTTCTAGAGCACGGCGGGCCAAATCAACATTACCTGCCCCGGCAGCCGCATGGGCTTGCTGATTACGCTTATTCACTAACGCTTCCTGTTCTTCGTACAACTGTTTGAATTTCTTCTCAATAGCGATCTGGGCAGCTACCGCTTTCTCAGCATCCTCCAGATCCTCCGTCATGTCACGAATGTACTGGTCGGTCATTTTAACCGGATCTTCTGCTTTATCAATAATCGCATTCACATTGGACATGGTCAGATCACGCAATCTTTTAAATATAGACATCGTTCATTCCTCCAAAATATAAGTTAGTGGTTCAATGGTATCTATTACGCAGGGAGAAGGGGATCGTTTCAAAAATTTGTTTCAGCCTTCTGTACTAAATATTGCTCCACCTTATCATTCACAATGTTCACGACCGCAAGGATGCCCTCTGTGCTCAGATCGTCATAGTGAATGCCCATCACAACCGTGACTGTCCGGTTCAATGCGGCAGCGGCCTTCAGCGCAATGGCTTCACTGATCGTATGCTCCTTATGATGGGGAACGGCAGAGGTCATCACCCGCGCGAGGTCTCCGTCCATGTACGCCGTGCTTGCCGCACCGATATGGCGCACTCCCCCGGTAATCAGCAGCAGCAGATCACGGCCCACCTCTGTCTCGGACAGCACAATATCGTCAGGATGCACCGGATTCATTGTCAAGCAGAACTCCCCCTCCCTTTATATTAACCATAGGCTGTAGAGATCTCTCACTCTGCGGCAAAAAGATCATTGTAAACCGGCTTGCTGCCTATACAATACCACGGATCTCATCCAGTGAGGAAATATTCTCTTCCTTCATAAATTGCTGCAATTCTAGGGCAAGCGTGCTGCCCGCCCGCAAATTCATGAAGTTATAGGTTCCAACCTGTATTACAGTCGCTCCGGCCATAATAAATTCAATAATATCTGTAGCCGAAGTGATGCCGCCCATACCGATCACCGGAATAGTTACCCTGCGGGATACCTGATGCACCATACGCAGAGCCACCGGCTTAATCGCTGGTCCCGACAGTCCCGCATAGAGGTTATTGAACACACTGCGGCGGCGGCGGACATCAATCTTCATCCCTGAGATCGTGTTGATCAGAGATACGGCGTCCGCGCCCTCTGCTTCGCACATCACAGCCATTTCTGCGATATCCTCGGCATTCGGCGACAGCTTCACGGCCAGCGGCAGACTTGTAGCCGCCCGTACCGCACGGACCACTTCCTGGGCTGCCGGAGTCTTTATGCCAAAAGCGATCCCGCCCTCCTTCACGTTCGGGCAGGAGATATTCAGCTCAATCATATCCACGGCCGGATTTCCGGCCAGTTGCCGGGCATCCGCATCCCGCTGGATCAGCTCCGCACCCAGTACGTAATCCGCCAACGTGTTGCCACCCAGATTCACAATACGTGCAGTATCCAGCGTCTCCCAATAGGGCAGCTCCTTGGCCAGAAAAGCCTCTACTCCCGGATTCTCAAGCCCTACGCTGTTCAGCATGCCGGAAGGCGTCTCATAGACGCGGATTCCGGGATTACCGGCTTTGGCGTGAAGCGTAAGCCCCTTGCCGGAGATGCCGCCAAGCAGGGACACATCATATAACCGGCCATACTCACGGCCGAAGCCGAAGGTGCCGGAAGCCATCACAATCGGGTTCTTGAAGGATACACCGGCAATCGTTGCAGTTGTATTAATCATGGAACAATACCTCCTCAGCCAGGAAAACAGGACCGTCTGCGCAGGCTTTGCGTTGCCCGTCCTTGCAGGAGACGCTGCAGACCAGACAGGCTCCGATTCCGCAGGCCATCCGGTTCTCCAGTGACAGATAGACGTCGGGGCGCTTACCCGCAGTGTCTGCGGCTATGCCCTTGAGCTGTGCCGCCTTCAGCATCGGATGCGGGCCGCAGACGAAGATATGGTCATACGCAGAGAAATCCACGCTGTCCAGAATCAGTCCGCCTACATCAACGGTCAGCTCAGCAGCCAGAGGACGGAAGGCTTCGGTACGGAAAGACTCGCGGCTGAAGCCGAGATAGATATCGCTTCCCGGAAGCTTCTGCGCACAATAATAAAGCGGAGCAATTCCGATCCCCCCGCCCACTAACGCTACCTTTCCTTCTACCTGCGGGAAGCCGGTACCGAACGGTCCCTCCAGCTCCAGCGGATCGCCCGGATTCAGTCCGGCAAGGATCTCTGTACCTTCGCCCACTACGTGATACAAGAATTCAACACCGTTATCATTCACCTGATGTATGCTAAGGGGTCTTGACAGCAGCGGATAGGCTCCCCATGCCCGCAGCATGTAGAACTGACCCATCTCCCCGCTGTTCCCCCCTTCAACTACCAGGTGGTATACTCCTTCAGCCAGCCGCTCATTACTAATCACCGTCGCCACGTTATCAAGCTCCTTCAAATTTAATCTTATTAACCATGCCTTAGAAGGAACTTAAAATCTGTGACATTATTCACAATTACAGCCCTCTATTTCTTGTTCCAGATTCCGCGCACATAAGGTGCAGGCAGATCAGACGAATCAATCCCACCCAGCGCCTCAGCAGCATGAAGTGCCCAGTACGGGTCACTTAGCAGGCCTCTGCCTACAGCTACAAGCTCTGCCTTCGCTTCCGTAATTACCGCCTGCGCTTCTTCATATGACTCCAGACGCCCTACAGCGATAACAGGGACCTGTAATCCACTGCGTATGTATTCGGCAAGCCCCACCTGATAAGCCGGTCCTGCATTCGGGCCGCCATTCGAGCCTATCGGCCCCTCTCCACCCGAGGATACATGGAACAGGTCTACGCCTGCCTCCTTGTAGCGGCGGCAGAATTCCAGCGCATAAGCTTCATCATAACCGTCCTCCACATATTCCTTGGCGGAGACCCGCATGATTAGCGGCATCTCAGCCGGGAGCACCTCACGCACTGCCTTTACTACCTGTTCCCCGAACAGGATGGGGTCTTGGCCATATTCATCATCCCGGACATTGGAGAGCGGGGAATGAAACTGGTGAATGAGGTATCCATGGGCTCCATGCAGCTCTACGGTATCGAATCCCGCTTCAATTGCGCGCCGCGCCGCTTCCCGGAAGGCGATAATCAGTTCCGCAATCTCTTCACGGCTAAGCGCCTTAGGCACCGCATAGGTGTCATCGAACGGGATGGCCGAAGGTGCAACCGGCGGAGCGGCATCCACGGCCTTGCGGCCGGCATGTCCGAGCTGGATGGCAACCTTAGCTCCATGGGCATGAACGGCATCCGTCAACCGCTTGAACGCCGGAATCTGCCCGTCCTCCCAGATCCCGGTGTCCCGGTTCGTAATCCGTCCATCGGGGTGAACTCCGCTCATCTCTACAATAATGAAGCCGCTCCCGCCGACAGCCCGGCTGACATAATGCACATAATGCCAGTCTGTGGGAATCCCGTCCTGCTTCTCAACCGCATACTGGCACATGGGCGGCATGACCACCCGGTTCTTCAGGGTCAGAGCCTTCAATTCATAAGGTGCAAACAAATCGGTCATTCTTGTCGCCATCCTTCCCGTATCTAACATCTATTTCAGTATACAACGATTTGTGGATGTGATAAATCTTTGAATGCTCTGCTGCCTGTACGGCATAAATTCACGGCTGCTTGGAAATAACAATCCTTATATTCTAAAATAACCGGACCCGTGGTTGGAGGAGGCATCGTTCCGATGAAACTGGCAACATTCCGCCGCATTGTGCTGCTTATATCCGTTATTGTCCTGGGTCTGCCCGTCACTTCACCGGCTGCAGAGCTTGTGTCAGCCTCCGCTGCACCAGCAGGAGCGCCTGCGCCAATGCCAGTGCCCGCACAAGAGATCCTGACACCTTCCCTGACACAAGCTTCTATTGAAGAGGAAACGGCGGTGCCTGCCGGATCAGCAGCCTCCCAGTCTTCAGTAAGGCGCCATAAAAAGAACAAAGGCCTCTCCCTCAGCCAATTGCTGCGCAAATACCCGGAGACCCTCAAGACGCAGGGTCCCCGCCGTAAAATGATCGCTCTCACCTTCGATGATGTGCCTGATCCGCGATTCACACCGCAGCTCCTGGATGTGTTGCGCAAATATAAAGTCAAAGCCACCTTCTTCGTGGTCGGCAGCCGTGCGGAGAAGCACCCTGCCCTGGTGGCGCGGATGATCCGCGAAGGCCATGCCATCGGCAACCACTCCTATAATCACCCCCAGTTCAGCAAGCTGAGTATGAATGCCTTCCGCATCCAGATTATCCGGACGGAGAATATTCTGCAGCTGCTTGCCGGCTACAAGCCGAAGCTGATTCGTCCGCCGTATGGCGACATCAACGAGCCGCAGCTGAAGTGGGCGAAATCGCATGGCTATAAGCTGGTGAACTGGAACGTCGACTCGCTCGACTGGAGAGGACTGTCCAAAAATCAGGTCAAGCATAACATCCTCTCCCGGGCCGGCAGAGGGGCCATCATCCTTCAGCACGGGGGCGGCGGCAGGGGCAGTAACCTGCAGGGTACGCTGCAGGCGCTTCCCGAGATCATCGGGAGTCTGCGTAAGCGCGGGTACAGCTTCGTGACGGTTCCCCAGATGCTCCAGGTCAGCAAGAGCAAATAATCGCTTGGTTAGCAGGGTCATTCTACAAAAAAAGGAAACAAAACCGGCGGAAGCAGCCTGGTCTTGTTTCCTTTTCATTAATACCTGTTACGCTTGCAGTGGTGCAACTTATCATTATCGGTTTATTCAATAATATATAGATGTACATACTGATAACCAAAATCGGCCACAAAGCTCTGGCTGCCCGGAATGAAGATATCAATCCGGTTGCCCTTGATTGCACTCCCCTTATCAGTTGCGGTAGCCACGAAGGCTTCCTTCGGCAGGCCCGGATGGGTATAGCCGGTTACGAGTACCTTCGTGCCCAGCGGAATCACGCTAGGATCAACGGCGATCGTCCCCAGCTTAAGCGTATTGCCGAAATAATCGACCGCGCCCCACTTGCCATTCTCGCTGGCTGCGGAGGAATACGCGGAAGCCTTGACCTGCAGCACTTTGGCATAATTGAATTCTTTGCCCCAGGCTTGAACGGTGTTGGTTGCCTGCTGTACATTTAGAGCTGGAGCTTCTGCAGCCTCTACAGCTTCAACCGCTGCTGCCGTAGTATTGGCTACTGCGACAGTCTTGGCTTGAACATTGCCAGGAACGGTGAACTTCAGCCCGGGATAGATATTAAGCGCAGAAATCTGCGGATTTGCATTCATAAGCTCTTCAACGCTTATGCCATAATGATTGGATAGCGTATAATAGGTAGTAGCCTCTCCAGCAATATGTACGCTGTCGGCTTGAGCGGGAGCTGCGTGAAGCAAGGTGCCGAGTCCCAGTACAGCCGCCAGGGCGGTGATGGCTCTGATCTTGAATTTCATGAATAGCCTCCTTCATTGGTGATGCCCGTTTGTAAACTAACAGTAATGAATATATCACAACTTTGTAACCATTGGCTATGTTTTTGTGGCAATTGGAAATAATTATCCCTAATACAGCGTTATCAGGGATGTAATTATTACATATTCTTAATCATTATGAAGGGCTTCAGCAGAAATATGCCATGTTTCCTGAATATTCGCAAAAATTTTACACAGTTTTAACATTTCTCGCTTAAGCAAATAGTAGAATGAAAGAATACGATTATCTTAAGTAGACATGAAGCAACCTTGGAGGGTCCATGAACGTGAATACAGATGAGAAAAAAATCAACACCATTAGTCCTGCAACAGCCTATCTTAACCGTGACTTAAGCTGGATCGAATTCAACCGCCGGGTGCTCAGCGAGGCACAGGACCCGGAGAATCCGCTGATTGAGCGGGCTAAATTCCTGGCCATTGTGTCCAGTAACCTGGATGAGTTCATCAGTGTGCGGGTAGCGGGCATCCAGGATCAGATCCGGGCGGGGTATACCAAAAAAGATTTCACCGGCTACACCCCCTCCGGTCTCTACAAACGCCTCAGCAAACGGGTCAGCAAAATTGTCGCCGACCAATACCGCGCATTCAAGGATATTTCACGCAGTCTTCATAAAGAGGGCATTGTTTTCGTTGATTATGAGGACTTAACGCCTGCCCAGGAGCTGTCAATAGAGGAATACTACCGTGATATTATTTTCCCTGTGCTGACCCCGATGGCAGTAGACCAGAGCCGTCCGTTTCCGCTGGTTCACAGCCAGTTCATCTATCTTGCAGTGGTGCTGACACGCAAGAACAGCCAGGAGGAAGATCCGTATTTCGCTATTCTGCAAATACCGTCCAATCTGCCGCGCTGCATTCCCTTGCCGCACCGCTCTAACAGCAAGAAACGGCAATTCGTCTTCATTGAAGATGTGATCCGCCATCATATTCAGACCTTATTCAGCGGTTATGATCCTGTAGCCGTCAATGAATTCCGCCTGACCCGCAACTCCGACCTGACGATTGATGAAGAAGGCGCGGAGGATCTGCTGGAGGAGATTGAGAAGGAGCTCCGCAAACGCCGCCGCGGCATCCCTGCCCGTCTGGAAGTGCAGAAAGGCATTCATCCCTATGCGCTGGAGCAGCTTCAGGCTGAATTCGAGCTGGAGGACTTCATGTTTGAGATTGAAGGCCCGCTCGATCTCGGCTTCCTGCGCAGCTTCGCCAGCAGCCTGAAGGGCTTCTCCTATCTGAATTATCCACCTGTCGAGCCGCTGTATCCGGCGGAATTCGAGGAGAATGAAGATTTCTTCGAGGTGCTCAGTGAACGCGATGTGCTGGTCTATCATCCTTATGAATCCTTCGATGCCATGGCGGATTTCATTATCCAGGCCTCCGAGGATGAGCAGGTAATGGCCATTAAGATGACGCTATACCGGGTCAGCGGGAAGTCTCCGCTCATTGCGGCCCTCGCCAATGCTGCCGAATCCGGCAA
The DNA here is from genome assembly GCF_042684125.1 of Paenibacillus rhizoplanae. Taxonomy (NCBI): domain Bacteria; kingdom Bacillati; phylum Bacillota; class Bacilli; order Caryophanales; family Paenibacillaceae; genus Paenibacillus; species Paenibacillus rhizoplanae. The sequence goes on from NZ_JBHUKY010000054.1 coordinate 151,856, forward strand.
GCAGGTTACGGTGGTCGTGGAGCTGAAGGCCCGCTTCGACGAGGAACGTAACATCGCCTGGGCGCGTAAGCTGGAGCAATCCGGCTGCCATGTCGTCTACGGCTTGGTCGGTCTCAAAACCCATGCCAAGGTAACGCTGATCGTCCGCCAGGAAGGCTCTGAGCTGCGCCGGTATGTTCATGTGGGAACAGGCAATTATAATGACAGCACGGCCAAAGCCTATACTGACCTCAGCCTGTTCACCGCTAATCATGAGATCGGGCTGGATGCCTCAGAGCTGTTCAATCAGATGACGGGCTACTCCGCCAACTACAACTGGAACTCCTTCATCGTTGCACCGACCAATATGAGTCTGTCGCTGCAGAAGCTGATTCTGCGCGAAGCTGATCATGCCGCCGCAGGCCGGCCTGCACGGATTATCGCCAAGATGAACTCCCTGTCGAACCAGGAGGTTATAGATTATCTCTACAGCGCGGCTCAGGCAGGAGTATCCATCGACCTGATCGTCCGGGGAGTCTGCTGCCTGCGTCCGGGAATTGAAGGCCTCAGTGAACGCATTACGGTGCGCAGCATTGTGGACCGCTTCCTGGAGCATTCACGCATCTATTACTTCGAGAACGGCGGCGATCCCGAGGTCTACCTGTCCAGTGCTGACTGGATGACTCGTAACCTGACCCGGCGGATCGAGCTGATGTGTCCGGTGAAGGATAGCGGTATCCGCGATCAGATTGTCAAGATTCTGGATCTGTCGCTGATGGATAATGTCAAATCCAGCTTCCTTCAGCCGAACGGATATTATGAACGGATCGACGACAAAAAGGCCCCGCTCCGGAGCCAGTTCGCCGCTATGGATGTTACCCGCTGGAAGGGAAGCCGAGCTTTACCTTCACCGACCAAGCATTCCTGAAGGCTTTGAGCGCATTCTCAATGTCCTCCAGGCCGATAAGCACCTGTCCGCCCTGAAGCTCCAGATCCAGCGTATGATTATGCAGACGGGACTTCAGCCCGCTGACAATGCCGATCTCGGTGCTGTCCAGCGCGATACTTAACTGCACTAATGTACCCAGCTTATGAATCCATTCCTCGTCGGAAGGCAGCAAAATGTCCTTATGTATCAGGGACAATTTCTGCTTCCGGCTTTTTGTGCTGTAGGAAGCAATGTACGCGCTAAGAATCAGCTGGCGGTGGGTCAGTCCGCGGATGGGTGAATTCATGAGCCAGTAATGCGTGTGCCGCTTGGATTGATAGTAGTTAATGTTAGAGCCTGTCCGGTGCAGCATAATCGCTACATAGACCAGCATCTCATGCTCCGCCCGGTCCCCTTCCCGCTCAAAGGCTCCCAGCAGGCTCAGCGCCAGCTTGTTGATATGATCCAGGTGACGCTTCGAGGTGCGGATATCAAAGCGGATAATGGTGTCCAGGCTGTATTCCAGCGCGCTGTCACGCACCGGCTGCTCCGGCTCCAGCAGATCATGCAGCATGCCTTCACGCAGGCCTTCTCCGCTGATCAGTGCCCGGCTGGCCCCAATGTAATGATAGACGGTATGGAAAATAATCAGCCCGGACACGATGATATCCGCCCGGCTTTTGGACAGCCCGTCCAGGTCCTTGCGCTTCTCAAACGGAGTGGCGGGCAAAACCTCCATGAACCGTTCGATCGCCTCATTCTCCAGGACATAGCCATGGGAATTAGGCAGCGAATAATCCCGGTTCCTCTGATCCAGCTTAGCCATTGACCGCAGTGTTCCCCCCAACCCGTACAGCGGAAGCCCTGTGCCCGTCGTAAGCCAGTCATGCTCTACCAGCCTGCCGGTTACATATAATTGCAGCTTGCGGATCTGCTCCGCATTCCAGTTGCCGCCCTGGCTGAACATCTGATTCGTATTGACCGCACCGAACGGGAAGGAGATGCTCTGCTGATAACGCCGTCCGCGGAATAAGGTGACCTCGGTACTGCCCCCTCCAATATCAATCACGAAGCCATCCTGAACGTCAAAAGCATTGATCACCCCAAGGAAGCCGAAATACGCCTCCTGATATCCGCTGACCACTTCAATCTGGATGGATGAAGCCTCCGACAGATAGCTGATGATCTCCGCTGAGTTCGCTGCATTACGGATGGCGGCGGTGGCGCCTGCGCGGATTTTATCCACCTCAAAATCTTCACAAATCTCCTTAAATTGCTGAAGAACAGGTATGATCGTATTCATATCCTTCTTCTCCAGCCTGCCTTCCTTCGTAATCTTCTCGCTCAATCGGGCAGAGTACTTACATTCCTTGATGATTTTGTAGCCGCCTGCCTGTGTTGTATCATAAATTACAAGTCGTATGGAGTTGGAACCAATATCAATAATGCCGATCCGGCAAAGATCATCTCTCATCTGTATGTACTCCTTTTCATGTAGATTGATCATTTGTATACTATATCACCCATTGTGCACTCCGCCAAAATAAAATAACCCCATATGATGGGGTTATTAGCCAGCCTTCTATAATACTTTGCTGAGAAAATCGCGCGTGCGGGCATGCTTGGGCTTGCCGAACACCTCTGCCGGTGTCCCCTGCTCCACAATCACTCCGCCGTCCATGAATAGGATACGGTCCCCCACTTCACGGGCGAAGCCCATCTCGTGCGTTACAATCACCATGGTCATGCCATTCACGGCCAGCTGCTTCATAACCTCCAGCACTTCACCGACCATCTCCGGGTCCAGCGCCGAGGTCGGCTCGTCGAACAGCATGACATGCGGCTGCATAGCCAGCGCCCGGGCAATCGCAATCCGCTGCTTCTGTCCGCCGGAGAGCTGGGCCGGATAAGCATTGCGTTTATCTTCAAGGCCTACAGTACGCAGCAGCTCCATCGCGAACTTCTCCGCCTCAGCAGCCTGCTGCTTCTTCACCTTGAGCGGGGCGAGCATAATGTTCTGCAGCACGGATTTATGCGGGAACAGGTTGAATTGCTGGAACACCATGCCCATTTTCTCGCGGGTCACGTTGATGTCATGCCGCTTTGCGGTAATGGATTGACCCTCGAAGCTGATCTCGCCGCCTGTAGGCTGCTCCAGCAGGTTCAGACAGCGTAAAAAGGTGCTTTTGCCCGATCCGCTGGGGCCGATGACGACAACGACCTCGCCCTTGTGAATATTCAGATCAATGCCCTTCAGGATCTCCAGCTTCCCAAAGCTCTTCCGCAGGTTCTTAACCTCGATCATCCGTGTTCAGCCTCCGTTCCAATATACCCAGCAGCTTGGATAGTGTGAATGTCAGTACGAAATACATGATTGCAATGATAACATAGGGAGTTAGACCCTCATACGTAATCGTTGTAATGGTCTTAGCCTGAAAGAACAGGTCTGCAACCCCGATCATAGACACGATTGAAGATTCTTTGATGATGGTAATAAATTCGTTACCGATGGCCGGCAGCACGTTCTTAATCGCCTGTGGCAGCACAATGTAGCGTAGCGTCATCCCCTGCTTCATGCCGAGTGAACGCGCCGCTTCAACCTGACCACGGTCCACACCCTGAATGCCTGCGCGGAAAATCTCCGCCAGATAAGCAGAACTGTTGATGGTTAATGTAATCGCACCGGATTGAATAGGCGTAAACTCAAGTCCAAGCTCCGTCAACCCGTAGTGAATCAGAAACAATTGCACCAGCATCGGCGTCCCGCGTAAGAATTCCACCCATGCGGTAGCGATAAAGCGCAGAATTCTCCATTTGGACATCCGCAGGAGCGAAACCAGGATGCCAAGTACGAAACCGAAGAATACCCCCAACACCGCCAGCAACAGTGTGTACTTCAGACCGGATAAGAATAAATTGCGGTACTCATAAGCCATATCGAATACATTCATTGCCCTCAAACCCTCCTCTTCTCAAAAAAATAGAAAACGGCGGATCACCGCCATTTTCTGCATTGTAGAGCATGATCCCGCAGCCAGCTGCGGGTCTATACTTGATCTCTGCTAACCGTTATACACGGGTTCGCGTGTTATTTGCTCTCAGCAAGCTCGCTGGCTGCCGCTACAAATTCATCAATCTTGCCTTCGGAGTTCAGGCGGCCGAGTGTCTTATTCACTTGATCGAGCAGCTCGGTGTTACCCTTCTTCACACCGATGACATAGCCGTCATCTTCAACCTCCGGCTTGGCATCGGTGATCACGAGGCCCTTGACGTTCTTCACAAAGGACTTGGCAACCGGTCCTTCCATGATGGAAGCATCCACCCGGTTCGACTGCAGCTGCAGGACGATTTCGGAGATTTTGCTAAGGGAAGTCAGCTGTGCGCCTTCGATGCCCTTGGCGATATCCTCCTGGATGGAACCGGTCTGAATTCCGATCTTGGCGCCCTTCAGTGCGTCCATGTTAGCGAATTTGTCCTTGTCGGCTTCACGCACTACGACAGCCTGCTCCGCCTTGTAGTAGATGTCCGAGAGACCTACAGCCTCAGCGCGTTCCGGTGTCGGGCTAAGTCCTGAGATCACCATATCGATCCGGCCGCTTGCCAGCTCATTCAGCAAAGAGTCGAACGGAAGATCCTTAACCTCCAGCTCCTGGCCCAAATCAGCGGCGATCTCCTTGGCAATCTCGATATCGAAACCAACAATCGTATCTGTACCTTCAACCATCTTGTGGAATTCATATGGAGGAAAGTCTGCGCTTGTACCCATAATCAGCTTCTTGGCCGGCGCCTCCGTGCTTGCAGCACCGCCATTTCCGCTTGCTGCGGTATTGTTCTTATCGTTATTGGAGCCGCATCCGGCCAAGAGTCCTGCTGCCAGCAGCAGTCCCATAGAAAGTTTACCCCATTTGTTCATTTGTCCCGTCTCCCCTGTTCTATTTAGTTTCTCTCTACGATTCCGTCCCATTGACCGATTTATTATAAATCACTTCGCATGAATATGCAAAGACAATTTTGTGACAAAAACCTGTTACGGCGACAAAAAAATGCACATCCTAAGAAGGTGGTATATAATACTATCTACTATAGATTATCTCCAATTGCCGCACGAATCATTACAGCTTCCACCCAACTTACAGGAGGTGCTACTATGCTGCTTGAAGCGATGTACCATGTTCCCCGTGACAAATGGGCCTATGCCTATGATACTGAAACGATTCATCTGCGTGTGCGCACCAAACGTGATGATGTGGACTACGTAGTCGCCCTTACCGGCGACAAGTATGATTGGCAGCATACCTCTTATGACATTATCATGGAGAAGGCCGCCTCCGATGACAAATTCGACTACTGGGAAGCCGCAGTCCGGCCCAAATATAAGCGGCTTAGCTATACTTTTCGCGTGAGTAAGGGTATGGAGACGGTCTATCTGCTTGATAACGGTATTCGCTCTGAGTGTCCTCCGCCGCCGAATCACTTCTACGAATTTCCCTATATCCACGGGATCGACTTGTTTCGGGTTCCTCCCTGGGCAAAGGATGCCGTGTTCTACCAGATCATGACCGAGCGTTTCGCGAATGGCAATCCCCTGATTAATCCGGAAGGCACGCAGCCCTGGGGCGGCAAGCCCGAGCTGAATAATTTCTTCGGCGGCGACCTTCAGGGCGTGCTGGACCATCTGGATGATCTGCAGGAGCTGGGCGTCAACGCCCTCTACTTCACGCCGCTGTTCGTCTCCCCTTCCAACCATAAATATGACATTGTGGATTACCGGAGAGTCGACCCGCATTTCGGCGATAATGAGCTGCTGAAGCAGGTCGTCGAGGAATGCCACAGACGGGGCCTGCGCGTCATGCTTGACGCGGTGTTTAACCATTGCAGCGACCAGTTCCCGCCCTTCCAGGATGTTCTGGCCAAAGGGGAGTATTCAGTCTACCGGGACTGGTTCCATGTGAACTCTTTTCCGGCTGAGATTGTGGACGGTATTCCCACCTATGACACGTTCGGCTTCTACAGCAATATGCCGAAATTCAACACCGCCAATCATGAAGTAAAATCTTATCTGCTGGAGGTGGCCGAATACTGGATCAAGGAGATCAAGGTGGACGGCTGGCGGCTGGATGTGGCCAATGAAGTGGACCATCACTTCTGGCGCGATTTCCGCAAGGTGGTCAAAGCCGCGAACCCGGATGCCTACATTGTCGGCGAGGTGTGGAGCGACTCCTTAACCTGGCTGCTCGGCGACCAGTTCGATTCGGTGATGAACTATCCCTTCTCAGGGACGGTGCTGGAATTCTTCAACGGCGGGATGGACGGCATCACCTTCGGCCACCGGATCGGCGGCCTGCTCATGCGTTATCCGCAGCAAACGAACGAAGTGGTCTTCAATCTGCTCGGCAGCCACGACACCCCCCGCCTGCTCACCGTGCTTGGTGAAGACAAACGGAAGCTGAAGCTGACGGTCGTGTTCCTGTTTACCTTCATGGGCACTCCCTGCATTTATTATGGCGATGAGATTGGCCTGACCGGCTACGAGGACCCGGATTGCCGCAAATGTATGGAATGGGATCAGGGCAAGCAGGACCGCGAGCTGTATGACTTTTACCGGATGATGATTAATCTGCGCAAGGAGAATAAGGCGCTTCGTGAAGGCCGCTTCCGGATTCTTCAGGCCTATGAGCATGACCCGTGCATCGTCTATGAGCGTGCAGATGAGCTGATTCACTTCACGGTCTGGATGAACAATTCATCGCAGCCCCGCACGCTCAGCCACCCGATGGAGACCAGTGACTGGCTGGATGCGCTCACCGGTGAAGCGGTAGTCCCCGAACGCGGGATGATGAATGTGGCGCTGGAGCCGTACGGGTACCGGATTCTGTTCCGGCATATTATGGAGGAGGGATCTAATGATTGAACGTGAGCAGCAGATCAGACACTACTTTGATACTTGGATCAACAAGGACAACTCTATATTGAGCACCATCTTCGATCCGAACATCGTCTACACCGAAAGCTACGGCCCTCAGTATCGGGGATTAGACACCCTGTTATTGTGGTTCGAGGACTGGAATTCGCGTGGTACGGTGTTAAGTTGGACGATCAAGCAATTCATCCATCAAGGCCATATGACTGTGGTTGAATGGTACTTTAAGTGTGAGTATGATGCCGTGACCGATGCATTTGACGGAGTCTCCTTAATCGAATTTAATCCTGAGAACCAGATAGTGTGTCTAAAAGAATTCCAATCGAAAATACCGCATTCTTATCCTTATACATGACTTTATTTTCAGGAAAACGTACTATAAGGCACATATAAGCTTTAAACACGTCGCATGGTCGTCGCTGCGGTGAACATTTGGACTTCCGGCCGCTGTTGTCTGCAGATTTCTTGATTTTCATACCGCTGTTAGCGGGTGGAAATCCGCAGACAAAGGCGGTCGCTACCGCTCCTCCAGTTCCAAATTTCCCCTCCGCTCCTTTTGCCTTTTGTTATTTTTTTTAATATGTCCAGCGATCCTCAGCTTCGTCATACGTCCAGTTCTCGACCTTTCCGGCATTCGCTTTCCAAGCTGCCGTGCTTTTTCCATGTGCGGCTGTAAACAGCGGGTGTCGGTCGGTCTTTGCTGTAGACTGTAGGCTAAAATAAACTGGTTTTCGGTCCCGATCTGTACATTTCACAAAGTCCGCTCCAGTAAAATGTATTTTTCGTCAGCCAGAAACTGGAGCACGGCGGTAAATACGGTTTCGAGAACGGTCTTCATCCGCTGGGAACGGAAACGATTCAGCGTGCGGAAATCGGGTCCCTGCCGCCCAGCTAGCAATATAAAGGGAATAGTCTCTCGTACCGCTTTGGCGATTTGACGAGAGGAGTAGATGCGCTGGGTGTACGCGTAATTAATGACTTTGGTGAGCATTTTGGGGTGGTAGCTGTCACGGCCGCCACCGGGGTAGGCCGCGTCAAAGATGGCGTCGTCGAGCCGATGGACAGCGGCATTTACGACACGAACGAGGTGATGTTATAGAATATCTTCTTCGAGGTCCATTGGCAAGCAAAGTTGGTCCATAGACTATAGAATGTACAAAGAAATCGCTCCTTTTGAAATGGTTGGGTGGTACCTCCATTTCACCAAAAAGGCAATTTCTTTTTTTGTTTGTTGAAAAATGTGTTTTCGTATCCCGCTTAAACAGCGATTGGAACAACGGTCCGTTCGCGGAGCGTCCACCCAAGTGCCCACGTTGATGCCACTACAAAACAAAGGGCGTCCCAGCCATTTCATGGCTTATGGGACACCCCCCTTTCCTTCCTAAACCTTACTGCCTCTATTCCTCAGCATCAACAGTAATCTTGTTATAAATATCAATATACTGCTGAGCGGATACGTTCCAGCTGTAGTCGCCGGAGAATGCGTTTTTGGTTACTTTTTTCCAGTGCTCGGGCTTGTGGTAGAACGAAACGGCACGGCGGAGCGTGTACATCATATCATGGGCGTTATAGTCCTTGAACGTGAAGCCGTTGCCTTCTCCGGTCTCCTCTTTGTATGCCTGCACGGTATCGTTCAGCCCGCCTGTCTCACGGACCACCGGAATGCTGCCGTAACGCAGCGCCAGAAGCTGGCTGATGCCGCAAGGCTCAAATTTGGACGGCATCAGGAACATGTCGCTGGCAGCATAGATTTTGCGGGACAAGGCATCACTGAAGGTAATCTGTGACGACAGCTTGGTCGGATAACGCCACTGTGCCTCACGGAACCAGCGTTCGTAGGCCTCATCCCCCGTCCCGAGCAGCACGAACTGAATGTCATCGTAGTACAGCAGCTCATCCATCACGCGGGTCAATAAATCCAGTCCTTTGGAATCCACCAGACGCGTAACCATAGCTACCATAGGAATATACGGTGCCACCGGCAGTCCAAGCTCTTGCTGGAGTCCCAGCTTGTTCTCGGCTTTTTTGGCCAGGTTGGAGCGGTACTTGGTGAAGATAGCATTGTCACTGGACGGATTATAGCTCTTGGTATCAATGCCGTTAACAATACCGCTCAGCGCGTCAGAGCGCGCAGTCAGGAGGCCATCGAGACCATACCCGTAGTACGGGGTCCGAATCTCATCCGCATAGGTCGGGCTGACCGTCGTGACATGATCACTGTAGACAATCCCGCCTTTCATGTAATTCACGTTCCCGTAGTACTCGACGCCAAGGAAATAGCTGTCATCCAGACCTAGCAGCTCACCCAGCACCGTATACGGGAAGACTCCCTGGTAAAGGAGATTATGTATGGTGAATACCGTACGCATCTCACTGTAGAACGGATTATGCCGGTAATGCGCCTGCAGCAGCAACGGAACAACCGCAGCATGCCAGTCATGGCAATGGATCACATCCGGCTGGAAGCTAATGGCCGGCAGGCATTCCAGCACCGCCCGGTTGAAGTAGGCGAAGCGCTCACCGTCATCCATGTAGCCATAAATCCCGTCACGGCCGAAGTAATACTCATTGTCGACAAAATAGACGGGAATCCCTTCAAACACGACCTTTTCGATCCCGCAATACTGATTGCGCCAGCCAATCGGGACCTCCAGTGTAGCGACATGCTCCATCTGTGCGGAATACTTCTCAGGAATCCCTTTGTATTTGGGCAAAATCACCCGGACATCGACTCCGGCTGCTTTGAGGGCCTTCGGCAAGGCGCCGATGACATCGGCCAGCCCGCCTGTTTTGATAAATGGATGGGCTTCCGCCGCGGCAAATAGTACTTTCATTCCATTCTCCCCCTTAGGATAGTAGCTTATTCGGACATTTCCTGCCCTTAAACGGTCTTGCGGCCTGTCTTCTTAAGCACCAGGAAGCCAAGCGGCGGCAGGGTCAGCTCCACACTATTCACCTGATTATGCCACTCGGTCTTGGTGCTCTTCAGCGGCTCATTATGGAAGCCTGATCCGCCGTATTCGAGGGTCTCCGAGCTGAATAATTCCTCATATACGCCCGGACGCGGCACGCCGATACGGTAATGACGGCGCTCTACCGGCTGGAAGTTGATGATAATCAGCAGCGTGTCCACCGGACGTTTGCCTCTGCGGATATAGGATACGATACTCTGACCGCTGTCATCCGCATCGATCCACTGGTAGCCCTCCAGGTCATGATCCAGCTCCCACAACGCTTTCTCGGCAAGGTATAGCTTATTGAGCGCAGCCGTATAGGCCAGCATCCGCTGGTGGCTCTCATAATCCAGCAGCAGCCAGTCGAGCTGCTCCTGATCCTTCCATTCAATGAATTGTCCGAACTCTCCGCCCATGAACAGCAGCTTCTTGCCCGGATGGCTCATCTGATACCCGAGAAGCTGGCGCAGACCGGCGAATTTCTGCTCATAGGACCCGGGCATTTTGTCCAGCAGCGACTTCTTGCCGTGCACCACCTCGTCATGTGAGAGCGGCAACGTATAGTTCTCGGCATAAGCATAGCATATCGGGAAGGTCAACAAATTATGATGATTAGGGCGCGAATCGAAATCACGTTCTATGTAGCCCAAGGTGTCATTCATCCAGCCCATATTCCATTTGTAGTTGAAGCCCAGGCCCCCTTCATGCACCGGCGAGGTTACGCCCGGCCAGGCACTGGATTCTTCCGCCATCATGAGCGCCTTCGGATAATACTGGAAAATCGTCTGGTTGAGCTGCTGAATGAACCGGATGGCTTCCAGATTCTCCAGCCCCCCATGCTCATTCGTCCGGTACTGATGGTGTTCCTTCTCGAAATCAAGCCGCAGCATACTCGTAACCGCATCCACACGCATGCCGTCAATATGATACTTCTCGAACCAAAACAGCGCATTAGAGATCAGGTACGACGAGATTTCCGGCTTGCTGAAGTCAAAGGACAAGGTACCCCAGCCCGGCTTCTCCGCCAGCATCGGATCGGCGTACTCATACAGCGGCGAACCGTCGAACAAGCGCAGACCATGGGCATCCTTCGCGAAATGAGCCGGAACCCAGTCCAGAATGACCCCGATGCCTGCCTGATGCAGCTGATCGATCAGATACATTAGATCCTGCGGTTCCCCGAAACGGCTGGTAGCTGCAAAATAACCAGTTCCCTGGTAGCCCCAGGACAGATCATAAGGATGCTCCGCGAGCGGCATGAACTCCACATGGGTATAGCTCATTTCGCTCAGGTAAGGAATCAGCAGACTGCTTATCTCTCTATAAGTATAGAGCTCTCCGTCCTCCTTCTGCCGCCAGGTGCCCAGATGCATCTCATAGATGTTCATCGGTGCCTGGTAAGGTCCCTTGCTCTTCCGGCGCCAGGCGGCATCCCCCCATTTGTAGCCGTCCAGGTCCGCCACGACGGATGCTGTTGCCGGACGTACTTCTGCCTTGAAGGCGTAGGGGTCTGCCTTGAGGAAGCTTGTCCCATCCGCCCCTATAATCCTGTATTTGTAAAAAGTTCCCGGCTCTATACCCGGAAAAAAACGACTCCAAAATCCTGAATCGGGTATCTTATATAACGTATCAAGATCGGATGTTCCATCCCAGCTGTTATGATCACCAGCCAGTCCTACATATGCCGCATGAGGAGCCCACACGGTAAAGCGAACACCGGCTTGCCCTTCTTGGACGGCAATGTGCGCGCCAAGCATCGTATAGCTGCGATAATTCGTGCCTTCATGGAACAGATAAATATCTTCAGATGACGGGAGGTTTACTGTTTTTGATAAATCGGCCAAATCATCACCACCTTTGTATATAGGATGCACCTTTTACATTACCCGAATATGCAGCATTTGAAAATGATTTTGCGAGTAAATCCGCCGATTTCTGAATAAAGAAAATGTTTATGTAATTTTTCTTGATTCACAGCAATATAATTCCCCTATGCCGTTTCAAGCGCCCAAAGCGCGTGTATATTACAAGCATTGACAAAAAAATGGGAGGGATACAAATGAGTAAAAAAGAATGTATCGCCATGCTTCTGGCAGGCGGAGAAGGCCGCAGACTGGCCCCCTTGACTACCAGCATGGCTAAGCCTGCAGTCCCTTTCGGCGGACAGTACAGAATTATTGATTTTCCCCTCAGCAATTGTGTGAATTCCAAGATTGATACCATCGGAGTACTTACTCAGTACGAAGCAGAGTCTTTGCATCAGCATATCGGTGAAGGCGAGCCCTGGGGGCTGCACAGCCATAGTGACCGGGGTGTGAAGCTGCTCCCTTCAGGAGTTGAAGGCAGAGACAGCTATACAGGCACCGCCGATGCTATTTATAAGAATATAGAATATATTGACAGTCAAAATCCGGAGCATGTTCTTATCCTGTCGGGAGACCATATCTATCACATGGATTACCGCAAAATGCTCGATTATCACATCGCCAAGTCCGCAAATGCCACCATTTCGGTAATGGAGGTACCTTGGGAGGAAGCGAGCCGCTTCGGTGTGATGAACGTGGATGAGGATTTCAAAATCTCCGAGTTTGCCGAGAAACCAAAGGCTCCGAAGAGCAATCTGGCCTCCATGGGCATCTATCTGTTCGAGTGGGCATACCTCAAGGCTCATTTGGTGCGCGATGCGGCAAATCCGGACTCCGGTCATGATTTCGGTAAAGATGTGATTCCGTCCATGCTGGATGCAAGCGATGAGCTGTTCGCTTACCGCTTCAAGGGCTATTGGAGAGATGTGGGTACGGTCAGCAGCCTCTGGGAAGCACATATGGATCTTCTGCAGACAGAGGATGGCTTCAAGCTCGACAACTCCCGCTGGCCGATGTACAGCCGTGCACAGCGCACCAAGCTGGCCGCGATCAGACCCCGGGTTCAAGCTGCTTCGGCAGATTGTCTGATACACGAGAGCTGCCAGCTCGAAGGCAGCCCGCAGCGCTCTGTCATCTTCGGCGGTGTGGAGATCGGCAAGCAGAGCAGAATCAAGCAGAGCGTGGTGATGCCGGGTGCCCGCATTGGGCGCGGTGTTATGATTGAACATGCCATTATCGGTGAAGGTGCAGTGATCAAGGATGGTGTTGTAATCAAAGGCAGTGCAGATAACATTGTCGTTGTCGGCCCGCATGAGATTGTCGCAGCCAAACCGCTGGTCCGTACCCAGCCTTCCCGCCTGCTTCAGGAGGTCTATGAGAAAACCGGCCGTCTGCGTGCGGAAGGAATGCCTTCATAACAATAGTTCAGCCCTAAGGGCTGCTACATACAAAGGGATACAGCTCCGGTCCGTCCGGACGAAAGCTGTATCCCTTTTGTATAAATATAAGAAATTATAGGTTTCACACGATAACTTATCCTTCTATTTCTCGCTGAAACGGGTGCCGTCCCTGAAAGGACGGCAAGGCCGTTTCCACTTGGCTTACTTATCAAGTTATTGGTGGATTGCTCACGCGAGCATTCCCCTGCTGGCTATCGTCAAGCGGCAGAATGACGGTAACCTGAGTGCCCTTGCCCAGCTCGCTGTCCATTTCCAGCTTACCGCTATGAAGCTCCACGATCTGCTGGGAGATCGCCAGCCCCAAGCCCGTCCCCCCGTTAAGGGCATCGACCTGGAAGAAGCGGTCCCGCACTCTGGACAGATGCGCTTCGCTGATGCCAATACCGCTGTCACGGACGGTGACAGTCATCTCGGTACCCGACAGGCGCTCCGCTGACAGCACGATACTGGAATCCTCCGGCGAGAACTTCACCGCATTGTCCACCAGATTGAGGAAGACCTGCTTCAAGCGGTTGGCATCCCCCTTGATGAAGATCGTCTCCTCGCATTCCAGCAGCAGATGAATCCGTTTCTTCTCGGCCTTGGCCCAGATATTGAGCAACGTCTCCTGTAGCAGAACCTTAATATCCACCTGCCCCATCGACAGCTTCATTTCATTCTGCTGCAGCTTCGAGAAGTCGAGAATCTCTTCCACCAGCCCGATCAGCCGGTCACTCTCCCTGGAGATAATTCCGACGCCAAGCTTCGTCTCTTCAGGGTCATAACCGCCGGAGACCAAGGTCTCGCTCCAGCCTTTGATGCTGGTCAGCGGAGTGCGCAGCTCATGGGAGATCGAGGAGATGAAATCATCCTTAATCTGATTACTGCGGACAATCTCGTCCGCCATATAGTTCAACGTTGAAGCAAGTGCCCCGATCTCATAACGGTAATCACCTTTGATCCGGGTCGTGAACTTGCCCTTGGCCATCTGCGCCGACACTGCCGTAATATTATTGAGCGGACGCACAATTGAATTGGCAAGACCGAAGCTGAGCAGCAGCACGATAATCAACACTGCTACACCGATGCCAATGGAGAGCAGGGTGAGATTGAGCAGATTGCTATTGACCCCTTCCATCGAGGTCAGATAACGCAGGACATATGTGTCATGGGCGGTGATCTGCACCATCTTGGATACGGCCATGACATTCTCATTGGTGCCCGCCTGACGGCCCACCCAACGGCCGATATTACCGCCTACTGCCTCAGGGACATCACTGGTCGTGATCGTCCGGTCCGGCTGGAACCCGGTGGAGCTGGTAATGATATCTCCCTTGAGTGTCAGGACCTCCAGCTCGGTAAACTCCACATTAAATAATTTGAGCAGCTTCTCCAGCTGGGCCTGCGACCTGTCTTCCGAAAATTCATATTTCACCAATGTCTCGGCCACACTGATATGCGTGGTGATTTTGCTGTAGATACTGTTGTAATAATAGGTGCGGATCGACAGCAGGAAGATCGTCTCAACCAGGAGAAGCGCTACAAAGACTACCAGAATATAGTGCAGTACGATCTGTCTGCGCATCCCCTTCTTGATCATTGTACCTGGCCTTTCCATTTATAGCCGTGCCCCCATACTGTCTGCAGGTATTCAGGCTCCGATGGATTATTTTCGATTTTTTGGCGCAAGCGGCGGATATTGACGTCAACGATCTTAGGGTCACCCATATATTCCTTACCCCAGACATGATCCAGGAGGGAATCACGGCTGAGCGGCGTATTCTCCTTCTCCAGGAAGAACTGCACCAGCGAGAATTCCGTTGGCGTAAGCTCTATGGCTTCCCCGCTCCGCTTGAATTGCTTGGAAATCAGATCCAGGGTGAAAGGGCCCGATTGGAACGATACCTTGGCCGACTGCTCGCGGTGAACATTGACCCGGCGCAGCAGCGACTGGATACGGGCAATCAGCTCAGTTGGACTGAACGGCTTGCTGACATGGTCATCTGCTCCGACGGACAGCGCATAGACCTTATCCTGCTCCTGTACCTTGGCCGTCAAGAAAATAATTCCCAGCCGTTCATTGGTCTCCCGGATGCGTCTGCAGACCTCGAACCCGTCGATGCCGGGTACCATAACATCCAGCAAGGCAATATCGATATCATGGATTGTGCTCAGCTTATGCAGTGCCTCATGGCCGTCCGCCGCCTCCAGCACTTCAAAGCCGTTGCGTTTCAGATTAATGACAATAAAACTGCGGATGGACTCTTCATCCTCCAGTATCAGTACTTTACTCATCGATACCCTTCCTTTCAATAGAGGATTTGATTCGTCCGTCCTCTCCTCCAATTGTACTCTGTTCTAGGTCTCCCCGGTACCCGATCATTTTATCCAGATCGCGTCCGAGCAGCTTCCAGCCGGTGTTCTTTACGTTGTCCCACTCCGCTGGCGAGAAGAATGAGACTTCGGCTACGGTCTCTCCGGTATCCGTCATAATGAATTTGAGTGATTTGTTCTGCACAGACTTGGTGTCCACGGTTACCCGCTCCTGCCATTCGGGAGCAAAGTTAATGGTGAACCGGTCCAGCGGATCATTATAGAGCTGGGTACTGAAGGTCAGACCTTCTTTGCCGTCCCATTTGTAATAGGAATTGAAATACGGAATGGTCTCAGGGTCAAAATACTCCCAGCCCTTGGGAGGAACCAGCATGCCAATCTCAATAATCCCATCCAGATCAATATCCTCGCTGACGATTTTGCGGTCCTTGAAGGTACGGACATCCCCTGGAATGACCACACGCAGCTTGTTATTCTCCATTACAACTAAGGTTGTATAAGCGGAGCGCGTATCCACAGCAGAATCCAGGACTATACCTTCTTTGTTCGCAGCCACTTTTCCTGAGACAATATTGTAATAACCATTGAAATACGGGTCCAGATCGTCGAGTTCATCCAGCACCTTGAAGCTGTCGTCATACTGGTAGGTAGTTAATGTAGCGAATTCATTACGCTTGAAGTACACCACGGTAATATCCACAATTCCGTCTTCATTCAGATCATCGATGATATATTGGGTATACGGCTTGGTAAGAATCTCTTCCAGCACTCCCCCGGAATAACTGTAGACAACCATGCCCTTCACGCCCTTCTCTTCCCCGCGTGAATAACCGACAATAATGTTGAGCTTACCGTCACCAGTTACATCCTTAAGATCTACAGAATCCAGTATATTACCGTCACCGTCAAACGTAAGCTTCTTGACCCAGGACTCCCCCTGCTTCTCCAGAATCATTCCGTGATTAACCACGGCTTCATTCTTCGTCTGGTAGAACACAAGCGTCTCCATCACGCCATCCCGGTCCAGGTCCTCCGTAAAAATAGAGCTATTATCATCATTGGCCGGACGGGTCAGGGTGCCATCCAGCGCCTTCAAGGAAGAGTTGATGGCTGCCATCAGCGAAGCCTTGTCCGCAGGCAGCTGGGGCACCCTCATCTGGGATACCGGATCGCTGATAAAGGTGCAGCCCGACAAGGCAAACAGCGACAGAGCGGCTGCGGCAAGCCCTCCCAGCAAACGCATACGCATATGCATATTCAACTTCATTTACGCTCTCCTTACTGAACGCCTGGCCTTACTTCACAAATGCAGCCGCTCCTGTGAAGTCAGCCGGCGTCCTTTGACATCATGCTTGATTCTTCCGTCCTCCAGCACCCACAGACGGCTGGCATAACGCTCAGCCAGCTCGATCGGCAGCACCGTAAGCACGGTAAGTCCTGTCTCCTTGCACAGATTGCGGAGGGTCTCCAGCACATTCTCCGCTGTCTTGGGGTCAAGGCCTGTCACCGGCTCATCCGCCAGGATGACCTTGGCACCGTGGACCAATGCCCGGGCAATCGCCACACGCTGCCGTTCGCCGCCGCTGAGCTGGCCGGACTTCAGCTTGGCCTTGTCGAGCAGACCCAGCAGATCGAGCTGGTCCATCGCCCCCATATAATCATCGGAACGGACCATGCCTGTAGCCATCCGCCACAGCGGCGTCTGGGAGGCCTGTCCGATCAGCACATTCTTCAGTGCAGTACGGTTCGGATTCAGCTCCGCGTTCTGCTCCAGATAGGCCCATTCCCGCCGGATCTTGCGTTTGCCGGCGAAGGGGCTCTTCATAATATCCTGCCCATCTACCCTGAAATTCCCTCTGTCCCACTTCTCATGCAGGGCCAGGCAGCGCAGCAGCGTTGACTTCCCGCTGCCGCTGGCTCCCAGCAGCGCTACAAATTCTCCCGGTTCTAATTGAAATCCGATATCCTGAAGCACTGGTGTTTTATCTTCCCCGACCGCTTTGGCCAAATGTTCAACTGTAATCATAGGTCAGCCTCTCCTGTCTTCGACTCTACTCTATAGTGTACTCTGAAAGCGGGATCAAATTCCATGCGAGCATTCGTTCTTATTCTACCTCATATCGTCTTCCGTGGCGAGAATAATAACCCTGCCAGCCCAAATACGATATACAGGCCGCCCATCACGGCAAACACGCTGCCGCCCCAGCCGAATTGCAGCAGCAGCCCGCCGATGCCCGGCCCCGCTATACTTCCCAGACTATAATGGAAGGAAGCGACTACGTTGGCAGCCGGAAGCAGCTTACGCGGAAGGATATCGGCGGCATAGCTTAACCCTAGCGAGAAAAAGGAGCCGACTAGTCCCCCTGCCACCATCAGCAGCAACAAGGTCAGCAGGAAATGGTCACCTGCCAGCGGAAGGAGCGTGAAGGCCAGGCCTCCCCCTGTCCCGGCAGCAATCAGGATGGCCTTACGGCCGTGCCGGTCGCTCCATATCCCGAGCGGCAGCTGGAGCAGCAGGCCCCCGATGCCCGCAAACGGCAACAAGGCGGCAATCTGGTCTGCGCTGAAGCCGATACGCAGCCCGTATACCGGGAAGCTGCTGTTCAGGCTGGCCTCCATGTAACCGTATAGCAGCGCCGGGATCAGCGCATACCAAGCAAGCCGGTAGCTCCGGCCGAACCTGCTCGCCTGTCCTTCACTATGATCCATAGCCTCCGGCCGGGAGTCCTTCAGCTTGAAGCCCACAATCAGCAGCACGATCACGAACAGCAAGGCTGTAATCAGGAACGGTGCCGGCTGCCCGAACCGCAGCAGACTGATGCCCAGCGGCCCCAGGCTGAAGCCCAGGCCGTAGGACATCCCATAGAGGGACAGGTTCCGTCCACGGTGCTCCGCCGGTGTCATGAGCAGCACCCAGAGCTGCGCTGCATAGTTGACCGCTGAATCGCCGATCCCGACAAGCAGGCGGAGCACGAACCAGACCTTCACACCTGTAAGCAGCGGGAACAGCAGCAGCGATACCAGCACCAGCGCGAGGCCGGACGCGATCAGCTTCTTGAAGCCGATGGCGCCAAGCACCCGCTCTGCAATCAGGGTCATGGCGAACGATCCTACATACAGGGCAGCTGCGTTAAGTCCGTTCAGCGAGGACGAGACGCCTTTTTGCTCCAGCAGAATGGATAAGACCGGCAGCAGCATCCCCTGACTCAATCCGGCCAGAATAATCACAGCAATCAAAATCAAATAATTCATTCTACCGCTCTGCGCAAGCGGCATCGGTGTGGAAGTAGGCACGAATAAATCCTCCTATGTAATTCTGTGATGACTGGAACCTTGTGTCTATGCGGCAAACACCGAACATTATAGTGGACAACCTTCTTCAAAACAAGAGATAATATATAGAAGTGACTGATTTTCTGGAGGTGACCCGGCTTAAATGAACTATGAACTCAAAATTGATGTTTCCCCCGTATACGAACTGCTGGACAGTTTCATGTTATATGTGACTAAGAAATGGACCTCTAATCTGGACATCGGCACCGACTGGATCAGGGATGTGGACGGCCGCTTCACACCCGCGCAGCTGGCTGCACTGAAGCAGGCCGCCGAGTGGCCGTTCGAAGATTATGATGTACTCTACGCCTGGGCCTACAGCCGGGGCGAGGCTTCCAAGGTGCTGCAGTTCCTAGCGGAGCTGGAGAGCTCATCTCTGGAGGATTGCCTCCGGCGCACCGAGCCGTTCTTCCATAACTTCACTGCCGAGGAATGCGCGCGGATCAAGAACGGGTACATGCCGCTTTTGCGTATATGGTATGAGCATTATTTCCGCCATGTCGAGCATACCCTGCTTCCGCTCCTCATTGAAGACGCCTCTGAGAAAAAAATGCTGGAGAGCAAAATGGACATGGTCCCGCTGATCGAATATGCTTCCGGCGGGATTGTCATCGAGGACATTCCCGGGCTAAAAACAATTGTCCTGCTGCCTACGGTGCATAACCGGCCGATTAACACATATTGCTTCTTCAAGAACCTGATGCTGGTGCAATACCCGGTAGATGTTCCTTCAGACAATGAGGAGGAGCCACCCACCGTGCTGCTTCGTTTAACACAGGCTCTCTCTGATCCTACCCGGCTGAGACTGCTGCGCTTCGTGGCGAACGAGCCGAAGACGCTGTGGGAGATGCAGTCCGAGCTGAGCCTGTCCCGGGAGATGCTGATGCATCATCTGCTTAGTCTAAGAGTCGCCGGACTTCTGCGGGTCCATCTGCGCGGTGAAGGCACCGAACGCTACAGCATACGCCCTGACGGGGCCTCGGAGCTCCAGATGTTTCTGGAGTCCTACATCCGTATCTAACAGACCAACTTAGGAGTGAACCTCATGAAGTATTTGACCCAACAAGTGATCTTTGATCTCGACGATACCCTGGTGCATTGCAATAAGTATTTTGATCTCATTCTTGGACAGTATTTCGAGCTGATGTCTGACTGGTTCAGCGATTACCAGCCTACGATCGGCGAACTGCGCAGCAAGCAGGTGGAGATCGATGTCGAGACTGTCAGCACAAGCGGCCTGGCCAGCGACAATTTTCCGAAATCGCTGATTGCCACCTACCGTTATTTCTGCAGCAAATATAACCGCAAACCGGATGCCTTCGAGGAACGCCAGCTGATGAAGCTGGGAATGAGCGTGTACGACCAGGAGGTGGAAGCTTATCCCGGCATGGTAGAGACGCTGGATACTCTCAAGCAGGACGGCCATTCCCTCTACCTATATACCGGCGGCGACGACACCATCCAGCAGCGCAAAATCGCCCAAATGAAGCTGGACGCCTATTTCGATGACCGCATCTATATCCGCCAGCACAAGAATGTGGAGGCGCTTGAGAATATCCTGACCACCTACCCGTTCGACCGCAAAACCACCTGGATGATCGGCAACTCCCTGCGTACGGATGTACTGCCCGCGCTGACTGCCGGGATCAACAGCATCTATCTGAAGCAGCCGACGGAGTGGCTCTACAATCTAATTGAGCTGGAGCGGGAGATGCAGCAGTCCGTCATGACCATCTCTGCCATTCACGAAGTCCCTCCGGTGATCCGCACCGCTGCGCTGCGGGAGCATCACGGCTGATGGACGGCTTCATCTGGATCAGGCGATTGTTACAAATGGCATAGGCAGCCTGCCGCCGGTATGATTATACTATTTGAGTAGATTTTCACACCGTGCAGGAGGCTGGCCATGAATAACAAAGCTAACCGTTCCAGGAATACCCCGAATCACGGGCGTCTGCTCCATATGCTGCTTGCTGTGATTGCTGTGCTGCTGATCGCCCTTCTTGCTTTCTTCCTTACACAGAGCAAGTCATCCGGTACTGAGGCGCTCGATAATCTCCCCAACTACACCGATGTGAAGGGCAAGATCGTGGTGGACGGGCTGAAATACGAGAAGCAGCCGCATCTGGGCAGCGAAGCCGCCAAAGTAAAGGTGATCGAATTCGCCGATTTCAAATGCCCTGCCTGCAAAAATTGGACCGCCTCCTACCTGGATACGTTCATCAAGGACTACGTTGACAGCGGGAAAGTCCAGTTCTACTTCATGAACTTTGCCTTCATCGACCGGGACTCTTACCTGGCCGCCAGTGCTGGGGAAGCTATTTATCAGCAGAATAACGAGAAGTTCTGGGAGTATCTCCACAAGCTCTACGAGAGCCAGGGCGATGAGAGCCAGATCTGGGCAACCCAGAAGTTCATCCTGGGGTTCGTGAAGGACAATATTGCAGGGATTGACCAAAAGCGGTTCGAGCAGGATCTGAAGAACCATACGTATATGTACGATGTCAAAGAGGACTTCAAAATCGCCGGAGCCTACGGCGTCAACGGCACACCAAAGTTCATGGTGAACGGCGTCCTGCTGCCGGATTCCTCTTATGAAGGCTTAAGTGCCGCCATTGAAGCGGCTTTAAGTGAAGCTAAGTAATTACTATTGTATTAAAAGACTATTAAAAGAACGCCCCGGCCGGGAAAAGATGGCCGGGGCGTTCTTGTATGAATGAATTATTCCACGGCCAGCTGGCCGGTATCCATATTCTTCAGCACCAGCTTGCCTTCAAGCGGCGCGCCGTCCTCACCGGTCAGCTTCAGCTTCCCGGTTCGGCCCTTCTCAATCAGGGCCTTCACCTGGGTGTCGGTGAGCGTGCGCCCGTGATTCTCCTTCCAGATCACGAAGGCACAGCCCTCCTTATAATGGGAGCAGCCGTATCCCTTGCGGCCCATGAAGATCATGCCGCCGCAGCCGGGACGCGGGCAGGAGCCGATAACCTTCGGCCCGGTATCCCCGCTCTTCCCGGCAGCCGCAGACGCCGCGCTGCGCGGTTTGGCCGCTGCCGGCTTGCGCTCAGCCGCCTTGGACTCGGCGGTCTTGCGCGGCGAAGCAGCCGGGCTGCGGCCCTTGCCGCCGCTGTTCAGCGAAGGCGTATCCCCTTCGAAGGAGGTCTTAGCGGCGCGCGACTGCACGCGGACCTTGTCTACAATCATCGAAGCGAACCGCTTGACGTTCTCCATGAATTGTCCGTCCGCTGCGGTGCCGCGGGCAATTTCATTCAGGCGGCGCTCCCACTGCCCGGTCATTTCCGGGGAGGTCAGCAGCTCCACACCTGCCCCGCGGATCAGCTCAACCGCCGTCCGCCCCTTTTGGGTGATGGCGATCTTTTTCCCCTGCATCTCTACATAGCCGACATTCTTCAGCCGTTCAATTGTAGCAGCCCGGGTCGCCGGTGTGCCTAGCCCTGAATCCTTCATGGCATCGCGCAGCTCTTCGTCCTCAATCTGCTTGCCCGCGCTCTCCATCGCCTTCAGCAATGTTCCTTCGGTGTAATGCTTCGGCGGCTGGGTATCCTTCTCCTTCACAATCGCATCGCTGCAGATCACTTCACCCTCCGCTTGAACCGAGAACGGCTCGTTCACTTCAAGCTCCTCTTCCTCCTCGTCCTCCTTGCCTTTGCCCTTGGCCGGTTTGGACTTGTCCTTCTTCTGGTCTGCGTAGATCACCTTCCAGCCGAGGCTGAGCAGCTCCTTGACCGTAGTCTTGAACTTCTCGGCTTCGACTTCGGTGATCACCGTATGCACCTTGTATTCCGCAGCCGGATAGAACTGGGAGAGGAAGCGGCGGACGATCAGATCATAGAGCTTAGCCTCATCCACACTTAGACCGTTCGCTCTACGGTTCGTCGGCAGAATCGCATGGTGGTCCTCCACCTTGGACGGATTACAGATAAACTTGTTGCCTTTATGAACCAGGTTGGAGTTCGCACCCTTTACCCAATCGTCATACTGCGTGCCCCGAAGGGCCGACAGCGTCTTGTGCATTTCAGGAATATTCTGCTCTGTGACATAGTTGGAGTTGGTACGCGGGTAAGAGATCACTTTGTGCTTCTCATACAGCGCCTGGGCGATATCCAGTGTTTTTTTGGCGGAAAAGGCATATTTCCCGTTCGCCTCACGCTGCAGCAGCGTCAGATCGTACAGCTTATTCGGATATTCCTTGGTCTCTTTGACCTCATAGAGAACAATCCGGGCGGGCTTGCCTTTGACCTTGGCTGCAAGCGCCTCTGCCTTCGCTCCATCCGTTAACCGGTCGCCCTGCCACATTCCCTTATAGGTCAGCTCATTCTGGGTGAAATACCCTTCCACCTCAAAGAACTTCAACGAGGAGAACGCTTCAATGGTCTTCTGACGGTCATAGATCAGTGCCAGCACCGGGGTCTGCACCCGGCCTACAGAGAGCAGCACATTATGCTTGGTGGTAAAAGCGCGCGAGCCGTTCATCCCGATCAGCCAGTCCGCCTCGCTGCGCGCCCGGGCTGCTTTGGTCAGATTCTCGTATTCCGACCCGTCCTTCAGCTCCTGGAAGCCCTTGCGGATCGTCTCCGGCGTCAGATCGGAGATCCACAGCCGCTTCACCGGCTGGTTCAGCTCCAGGTAGCGCTGGATCAGCGAGAAAATATGCTGGCCCTCACGCCCGGCATCGCAGGAGTTCACCAGCAGATCGCTGCGCTTCGCCAGCTCCCCGATCACCTTCAGCTGATCCATGGTGCGTGCGTTAGGCAGCAGCTTGAACTCCTCAGGAATGATCGGCAGATCATTAATGTTCCATTTTTTATATTTATTGTCGTAGGCTTCGGGCTCTGCCAGGCCAATCAGATGCCCAATCGCCCAGGTGATGATGTACTGCTCCCCTTCCAGATAGGAACGGTAGTTTTTGGCCTTCGGTTCTATTGCGGCGGCGATATTCCGCCCCATGTCCGGTTTCTCCGCAATAATGAGTGTCTTCAACAATAATCGCTCCTTACCCTCGGTTCATTACAAAAGTTGTCCAGTAGTCTATTATACCATTCCTGGACCCCAAAATCCGCTGCTCATTATCCAAGATAGCGGCTCCACGCGACATTCCCTCTATTTTACCAGAGCTTCAATTCAAGCAAAAGCAGTACCCGGTGCGGACTTCAGACTGCTTACGCGCAGGACGGCCTCCCCAATATCGATTACTTCCTTGTTACCCGTTCTGCGGTCCATGTATTCAATCCTTTGCTCTGTGGCCAGCTTGCCGACCACCAGCGCAACCGGTATACCGATCAGTCCGGCATCCTTGAATTTGACCCCGGCCCGCTCATCGCGGTCGTCCAGCAGGGAATCGATGCCCAAGGAGGTCAGCCGTGCATACAGAGCTTCGGACAGCTCACGCTGCGCTGTATCTTTGACCGACATCAGCAGAATATGAACCGTGAATGGAGCCAGACCCTGCGGCCAGATCAGCCCTTGGTCATCGTTGTTCTGTTCAGCCACTGCGGCCAGCAAGCGGGAGATTCCGATGCCGTAGCAGCCCATTACCATAGGCTGGGTGCGGCCGTCTGCATCCAGGCAGCCTGCCCCCAGCTTCTCACTGTAGACCGTGCCCAGCTTAAAAACATGCCCTACCTCGATGCCCTGATGGAAATCCAGCTCCCCTTCGCCGCACTGCGGACAGCTGTCGCCGGTAACTGCATTGCGGAAATCCCCTACCTGCGTCAGCGGGAAGTCCCGGCCAGGCACCACTCCGCGCAGATGGTAATCCTCTGCCCCCGCCCCTGTGACCGCTTCAGTCATGGCTGCAACAGCAGCATCCACCAGGATAGGCACGGACAATCCGGCAGGACCGACATAACCGCTTCCGGTTCCGGCAGCCTCCTGCACATGCTCATAATCAGCCAACGTAATGTCACCGCAGCCGAGGTACTTTTGCACCTTCAGCTCATTCACCTCATGATCTCCACGGACCAGCACGGCAAATGTCTTGCCTCCGCCCGTGTAGATTAATGTCTTGATGATATCCTGCGGTCTGAGCTGACTCTCCTGCTCCAGCTGCTGAATGGTCTTCTGGGCAGGCGTATGGAATCGCTCAGGGGCAGGCCGCCCGGCAAAATCCGGTCTATGCGGTGCGGCCCCGCTCTGCACTTCCACCTGCTCCAGATTCGCGGCATATCCGCACAAGGAGCACACAGCTATCGTATCCTCGCCTATCTCTGACAGTGCCATGAATTCATGATTCTGGCCTTTCCCGCCAATCGCCCCGGCATTCGCCTGCACCGCCCGGTACTTCAGGCCGCAGCGGTCAAAGATCCGCTCATAAACGCTGTACATCACCTGATAAGCCTGATCCAGGCCATCCCAATCCGTATCAAATGAATAGGCATCCTTCATCAGGAACTCTCTGCCCCGCAGAAGCCCCGAGCGCGGACGACGTTCATCCCGGAACTTTGTCTGGATCTGATAGACAGTGACCGGGAGCCGCCGGTAAGAGCTGATCTCTCCGCGCATTAGCGCTGTAACCACTTCCTCATGGGTCGGACCCAGCACGAACTCACGGTCGTGACGGTCCCGGAGCTTCATCAGCTCTTTGCCGTACACCTCATAACGTTCCGATTCTCTCCAGAGCTCTGCTGGCTGTAAGGATGGCATAAGCACCTCCTGCGCACCGGCTGACTCCATTTCCTGGCGCACGATCTGCTCCATCCTGCGCAGCACCCGCCGTCCGAGCGGCAAATAGGTGTATACCCCGGCAGCCACCTGCCGGATATATCCGGCACGCAGCAGCAGCTGGTGGCTCCTTGTCTCTGCTTCGGCAGGAGCTTCGCGCAGAGTGGTAACTAATAGATTGGTTTGACGCATACAGATCAGCCTCTTTCGTTGATAAGTGTGTAAGGGTCCAGATTATTTCGCTGCGTTCATGAGAACGCAAAAAAGGCGCATCCGTCAGGGACGAATGTGCCGTGTTACCACCCTGTTTCAACCCCAAGACTATCCAAGCCTGCGGTCCTCAATCCGGATAACGGCCGGGTCCGGCAGAATTATGCCCATCTTCAGCATAAGCTGCAGCTTCCAAGGCAGGGTTGGAGTCTTACGCACTCGGGGGATCTTTCAGCCGGTGAATCCCCTCTCTGCTTCCGGCGCTTACGGATACCAGGTCCTTGGTCAACGCTGTTACGTTATAAATGTTGGTACTTAATCTATACGATATTCCAGGCCGCGTCAAGCCAGCGATGTATGGATTGTGAATGCAATTAAATAATTTACACCAAATCCTTAAGATATGAAAAGAATGTGTCGATAAACCGAATATATGAGTAGAGTCATTCAGAGAGAAACGGCTACCGATGCTACCAGCCGATTTCCATGTACCAGAGGGGGAACCATTCCAATGTTCAAGTCAGTCAACCGCTTCATCCAACACAAGCTAAGATCACGATCGCTGCAACGAAAAATGATGATGCTGTTCACCATTATGCTGGTGATCCCGATCCTCCTGGTCAGTTATTTTTCTTATTCCAGTGCTAAACAGGAATTGGAAACCAAAATGCAAAAAGCCACACATTCCAGTGTCGATCTGGTCGCCGGGACCATCCAAGAATATGTATCCGCTGCTATGCGGAATGTAGATTTGCTCAGCCGCCAGATCCAATCTTCCGAGGTCGATGGTAAGGCTCCCGCAACACGCACACTCATCGATCAGTTCATGAAGGCACATCCCGAGCTTGAGATTCTTACGGTGGGCAACGAGCAAGGTGCCTGGATGAAGGCCCCGGACCCCGGCAAACAGGATTATGATCCGCGTACACGGGACTGGTATAAGGCGTCCATGCAGAATGCCGGTAGCACTACAATCATTGATCCTTTTGTCTCAGCAACAACCGGCAACTATACGCTGTTCATCTCCCATTCGCTGGAGGATGGCAAAGGAGCTGTGACCACCAGCCTCAATCTCAAGGCAATGAGTGAAAGAATCCATACCACCCATCCAGGTGAAACCGGCTACTTCTACATTGTGGACCGTAATCATAAATTCGTCTCTTATCCCGGCAAAGCTGCAGGTGAAGATGTAGCAGATTATATAGTGAAAATGCTGGTTAACGACAGCGGGGACCTGCACTATACCAATCCGGACACGGAGAAGGAGATGCAGGGTTACTATACAACCGATCCGAATACCGGGTTCAAAATCGTCGGCATCCTGCCTACCCAAGAATTCTCGGATGCCTCACAGCCCATTATCTATACAGGACTTAAGGTTCTGGCCATTGCCCTGCTGGTCGCCCTAACCCTGATGTACCTGATTGTCCGCTCCATCACGAAGCCGATCCGCCGTCTGAACCGTTCTGCACAGCGGGTAAGCGAAGGCTATCTGAATGAGCAGATTCAGATCAACCGAATGGATGAGATCGGTCAGCTGGCACAGAATTACAATCTGATGGTAGGCTCCCTGCGCGGCATCGTCTCGGATATTTCGGGCACCTCGGGACAATTGGCAGCCTCCAGCCAGCAATTGAATGCCACAACAGAAGAGAACTCCAGAGCCACCGCTTACGTGGCTGAACTGGTGCAGGACTCCTCCGAGGGTGCGCAGACACAGACCTCAGCCATGGCAGAAACCTCGCGCGCGATGGAGGAAATGTCCTCCGGTATTCAAAAGATCGCCGAAGCCGCCGCCTCCATCGTCGATTCTTCCGCGAACACTGAAGCAGATGTGCGCAGCGGCAGCCGGAAGATGGAACAGGTCAGCCAGCAAATGGATGCCATCCGGACCTCTACTCACCACTCTTCGCAGCTGATCGGGCAATTAAACGGCCTTAACGATGAGGTATCTGCGATGAGCAGTGCAATTACTACGATCGCTGTACAGACGAATCTCCTGTCGCTGAACGCCGGCATTGAAGCGGCCCGGGCCGGAGAGCAGGGCCGGGGCTTCGCCGTCGTGGCGGCAGAGGTACGGAAGCTGGCCGATCAATCGAAGAATACCGCCGGGGATATTCAAGATACCCTCCAGCAGATGACCCGGTTGATCGACCAGACCTATGAAGCGATCCGGCATACCGTTTCAGCCGATGTGGAGCTGGGTATTCGGGTTACCGCCGAAGCCAAGGAATCGTTCATCAGCATTGAACAGTCTACGGCCACAATCAACAGCCAACTGCATGACATCTCAGCTATCACCGAGCAGATGTCTGCGGGAGCGCAGGAGGTTGCCGCTTCCGTACACGAAATCTCCAGCATCTCCCGGTCCACCTCAGACGCCTTCCAGAGTGTAACGGCAGCTACAGAGGAACAGCTCGCTTCCATGGAAGAGATCTCTGCCTCCTCGATGGAGCTGTCCAAAATGGCGGGCGATCTGCAGCTTAAGATTGAACGGTTCAAGCTGGAAGACTAACCCGGTGATTTTAAGAGCGGTGTATGCCGTTCATTCTCTTAGCCGCATGACAAAAAGCCGTCCCTCAGCAATGCTGAAGGACGGCTTTTTGGTGTATATTCAGTTAAGCAAGTACAGTCGAGCCCATCAGGTATTTATCCACTTCACGCGCTGCTTCGCGGCCCTCGTTGATGGCCCAGACGACCAGACTCTGTCCGCGGCGCATATCTCCGGCTGCGAATACTTTATCCACATTCGTATTGAATTTGCCATAACGGGCCTTCACATTAGTGCGGCGGTCCGTATCCAGCTTAAGCTGCTCAATGATATCCTGCTCCGGTCCGTCGAAGCCAATCGCAATCAGCGCCAGCTGGGCCGGATAGACAGCCTCGGTTCCCGGAACCGGCTGGTAGATCTTCCGTCCCGTCTCGTCTACTGTCCGGCGGATCTGCACTGTGTGCAGCTCCTTGAGGTTGCCTTCTTCATCGCCGACGAACTTCGTCGTCATGATAGAGAATTCACGCGGGTCTTCACCGAAGACCGCCTTGGCTTCCTGCTGGGCATAATCAAGGGTGTAGACATTTGGGAACTGCGGCCAAGGGTTAGCAATCGGATCACGCGTAAGCGGCGCTTTGTCATGGGTGCCGAACTGGGTGATGCTGTTGCAGCCATGCCGCAGGGAAGTCGCTACACAGTCGGAGCCGGTGTCGCCCCCGCCCAGTACGATTACGTCCTTGCCTGCGGCGGATACGTAATTGCCATCCTCCAGATTAGAATTCAGATAGCTCTTGATCGTGCCGTTCAGGTAATCCATGGCATACATAACCCCTTTGAGGTCATTGCCCTCCACGTTGAAGCGTCTTGCCTTGGTAGCACCGCCGCAGAGAACAACGGCATCATATTCATCAACCAGCTGCTGCGCCGGAATGTCTGTGCCAATTTCCGTATTCACCACGAATTCGATACCTTCTGCAGCCAGCAGATCAACGCGGCGCTGTACGACACGTTTGTCCAGCTTCATCGTAGGAATACCGTACATCAGAAGGCCGCCAACCCGGTCACTGCGCTCAAAGACCGTTACCGAATGACCTGCTTTGTTGAGCTGGGCGGCAGCGGCCAGGCCTGCCGGTCCGGAGCCGACAATAGCGATCCGTTTGCCTGTACGCTTCTCCGGCGGACTCGGGACTACCCAGCCCTCTTCAAAGCCCTTGTCCACAATGGCCAGCTCAATTGTCTTAATCGTAACAGGCTGTCCAATCAGACCGACGGTACAGGAGCCCTCGCAGGGTGCAGGACAGATGCTGCCGGTGAATTCAGGGAAGTTATTCGTCTTGTGCAGGCGCTCCAGCGCTTCCTTCCACAAGCCACGGTAGACCAGGTTGTTCCACTCCGGGATCAGGTTATGCACGGGACAGCCTGAAGTACCGCCGCTCATATCCATGCCGGTGTGGCAATACGGTGTGCCGCAATCCATACAACGGGCACCCTGAGTCCGAAGCTCGTCCTCGGTCAGATGCTCGTGGAATTCTTCCCAGTCCTTCACGCGCTGCTCGGGATCGCGGTCCCCTGGGAGCTGGCGCTTATACTCCATAAATCCAGTAGGTGTAGACATATATACGTTTCCCCCATCCGTTCTCTTCGTGTTGATGTATAGTACACCATTTCTAATTTTAATTATATTAGCATTCAATACTTTCGCACTGTAATGGACTAATCTGTTGATTATTTGTACTATTTCACATCTGGTGTCAGAGAAAACGCTTCATTGTCACTCCTTGCGTTCGTAAACGAAAAAACGGTAATCATACGGATTCTGCTCATTCTTGAGTCCCGATGTATTGGAGACTTCCTTCCACTGGCTCCAGTCTACCTCAGGGAACCGCGTATCGCCTTCAATCTCCGCTTCTATCCGTGTAACACGCAGCTTGTCGGCATAGGGCAGCATCAGGCTGTAGATCTCGGCTCCACCGATCACCATCAGCTCATCCTCCTTACGCCCCTCTGTCAGCGCTTCTTCCAGCGAATACACAACCTCAGCCCCTTCGGGCGCGAAGTCCCGGTCACGGGTCAGAATCAGGCTGGTACGGCCCTTCAGCGGCTTGCTGCCCAGCGACTCCCAGGTTTTGCGGCCCATTAGCATCCGCTTGCCGAGTGTCTCTGCTTTGAAATAAGCAAAGTCCAGCGGCAAATGCCAGGGCATATCATTATTTTTACCAATTACGCCATTCGAGGCCATCGCCCAAATCATGGTAATGCTCATATAGCAACCGGTGCCTTGATCCCCGGATGATGGACATAGTCAGTAAATTCAAAATCCTCAAAGGTATAATCAAAAATGCTGTCAGGTACTCTGCGAATCTTAAGCTCCGGCAACGCATATGGCTCGCGCGCGAGCTGGGTGGCTACTTGCTCCATATGATTTGTATATATGTGCACATCTCCGCCTGACCAGATGAATTCTCCGACCGCAAGCCCCGTCTGCTGGGCAACCATATGGGTAAGCAGCGCGTAGCTGGCAATGTTAAAGGGAAGCCCCAGGAAGGTGTCTACCGAACGCATGGTAAGCATACAGGACAGCTTGCCGTCCGCTACATAGAACTGAAACACGAAATGGCAGGGCGGAAGCTTCATCTGCTCAATCTCGCCTACATTCCATGCACTGACGATATGACGGCGTGAATCGGGATTATGCTTAATTGCCTCAATCACATTCGCAATCTGATCAATATGCTGCCCGTCCTTGCTCTCCCAGGCCCGCCACTGCGAACCGTACACCGGTCCCAGCTCCCCGTTCTCATCAGCCCATTCGTCCCAGATCGAGACGCCATTCTCCTTCAAATACGAAGTGTTGGTATCCCCTTTGAGGAACCATAACAGTTCATGCACCACCGACTTCAGATGGATGCGCTTGGTGGTCATCAGCGGGAAGCCCTTCGACAGATCGAAGCGGAGCTGACGCCCGAATACAGACACTGTACCTGTACCGGTCCGGTCGCCTTTGGCTGTACCGTTATCCAGAATATCCTGCAATAAATCCAAGTAATTACGCAAGCAGTATCGCACCCCACTCTCTTTTTCTTCTACCAGTTTACCATGAGCTGACGGTCGTTGTAACTTCCCTAACGATAAAAAAACACAAAAAAACATACATTTCTCTACCCGAATTGGGCTGACTGCCAGCTATTTCCGAACGTTAATGACAGAGACTTTCTTCATCAGCAAGTGGAAACGTCTTTGCCGTCCTTTTAAAGGACGGTACCTTTTCAGCGAGAAATAGAAGGATAAGTTATCATGTGAAACATATAATTTCTTATATTTTCAAAAAAGGATGTTCCCTGACCATCTGCATGGCTTCGGAAACATCCTCTTGAATTCAACCCGCATAAGCTTAAGTGGTTATTATTTCATTACGTGAATCGGGTGGCCTTCTACCAGCTCAGCCGCTTCCATAACGATCTCGCCAAGGGTTGGATGCGCATGGATGGTCAGTGCGATATCTTCAAGCGTTGCGCCCATTTCAATCGCCAGACCCAGCTCAGCGATCAGGTTGGAAGCTTCGATACCGACGATTTGCGCGCCAAGCACCTGATTGTTGTCGCTCTTCGCTACAATCTTGATGAAGCCTTCAGGAGCATTCAGAGACACGGCACGGCCGTTGCCTGCGAACGGGAACTTGCCGGCTTTCACCGCATAGCCCTTATCCTTCGCTTCCTTCTCGGTCAGACCAACGCTCGAGCATTCAGGATCTGTGAATACTACAGCCGGCATTACCTTGTAATCCACAACCGATTTATGTCCGGAAATGGCTTCCGCAGCAATCTTACCTTCGTAAGAAGCTTTGTGTGCCAGGGCAAGACCCGGAACGATATCGCCGATTGCAAAAATATTAGGAATGTTAGTCCGTCCCTGATGGTCTACCTTCACCAAACCACGGTCGTCCAGCTCAACGCCGATCAGATCCAGGCCCAGTTCGCCGTCAGTGTTAGGACGACGGCCGACAGTTACCAGCAGGTACTCAGCAGTTACTTCTTTGGACTCTCCGCCTACGGAGTACTTCACAGTAACTTCCTTGTCGTTCTGAACTGCAGATTCCGCTTTGGCGTTGGTTACAATTTCAATGCCGGTCTTAGCCATATTCTTGGCCACCAGACGGGTCATGTCTTTGTCGAAGCCAGGCAGAACAGTATCCAGACCTTCGATGATTGTAACCTTGGTGCCGAATTTAGAGTACATCTGACCCAGCTCTGCACCAATGTAGCCGCCGCCAATAACGATCATGCTCTTAGGGATTTCAGGCAGATCCAGCGCTTCCGTGGAGGACAGGATGCGTCCGCCGAACGGGAATGGCTTCAGTTCAATCGGACGGGAGCCCGTTGCGATAATGCAGTTGTTGAACTTGTAGCGTGGGGATTCATGATCATTGAACAAACGGGCTTCGTTTGTGCTAATGAACATAGCTTCTCCGTTGAATACTTCGATCTTGTTGCCCTTCATCAGGCTAGTAACGCCGGAAGTCATTTTCTTGACTACGCCGTTCTTGAAGGCCTGAGTCTTGGACCAGTCTACCTTAACGTTCTCGGCAGTAACCCCGAATACTTCCCCGTGCTGGGCAGCCTCGAATTGATGAGCTGCCGAGATCAGGGCTTTGGAAGGAATACAGCCGCGGTTTAAGCACACGCCGCCGAGTTCCGATTTATCTACAATGATGACCTTCTGGCCGAGCTGGGCGGCACGAATTGCCGCCACATACCCGCCGGGACCTGCACCAATTACCAATGTGTCGATTTCGATTGAAGCGTCTCCGACTACCATTAATTACACCTCCATAACTAACATATCAGGATTTGAAAGCAGGGTCTTAATGTAGTTCATGAAATTCTGTGCTGTTGCGCCGTCAATAATACGGTGGTCAAAGCTCAGGGACAGAGCCATTACAGGTGCCGCTACGATTTCGCCATTCTTCACAACAGGCTTCTCAGTGATACGTCCGGTTCCGAGAATAGCAACCTCTGGGAAGTTGATGATCGGAGTGAAGAACATACCGCCGGCAGAGCCGATGTTGCTGATCGAGATCGTGCTGCCCTTCATTTCGTTAGGGGCCAGCTTGCCGTCGCGTCCGCGCACAGCCAGATCTGTAATACTACTAGCGATCATCCAGATACTCTTGCGGTCAGCGTCCTTAATGACAGGAACGATCAGGCCGTTGTCTGTATCTGTAGCGATACCGATGTTGTAGTATTTTTTGTAGACAATTTCGTTCGTAGCTTCGTCAATCATTGCGTTAAGCGCAGGGAACTGGCGGGAAGCGGCAACGAGTGCCTTCACGATGAACGGAAGATAAGTAACCTTCACGCCCTTCTTCTCGGCTACCGGCTTCATGCGGGCACGGAAGGCTACAAGCTCCGTAACATCCACTTCGTCCATGATGGTAACATGCGGAGCAGTGTAAGCCGATTTAACCATAGCATTGGCAATCGCTTTACGGATACCCTTGAATGGTACGCGTTCTTCTTCCAGGCTTGCATTACCGGAAGCTGCAGCTGGTGCTGCTTCTTTCGCTTTGGCTTGCGGTGCTGCTGCCGCCGCTGGTGCAGATGCTGCCGGAGCCGCTGCCGCAGGGGCAGAGCCGCCCTTCAGGAAAGCTTCCACATCTTCAAGTGTGATCTTGCCGTTCTTGCCGGAGCCGTTCACCTTGGAGATATCTACGCTCTTGTCACGGGCATATTTGCGCACGCTTGGTGTTGCCAGCACTTCACGGTCAGGGGCTGGAGCTGCTGCCGCTGCAGGAGCTGTTCCTTGGGAAGGAGCTGCTGCCTGGGCACCGGATGCTTCAGCATGTCCGCCCTCCTGGTGAGGAACATCACCTTCTGCAGCAATGATAGCCACAACTTCACCTACGCGGCAGACCTGGCCGTCTTTGGTGAACACTTCGACTACAGTACCGTTGACTGGAGAAGGAACTTCCACCACCGCTTTATCATTCTGAACTTCCATAATGATATCGTCGTCAGTGATTTTGTCTCCAACCTTGATGTGCATCTTGATGATTTCCCCTTCATGCAGGCCTTCGCCCAGTTCAGGGAACTTGTATTCGAAGTTCGTTGCTCCGCCAGTAGCCGGGCTGCTGGTTGCCGGAGAAGAAGTTGTATCTGCTCCGCCTTTGGCTGCGTCAGCTTCCTGGGAAGCCTGTTCTGCCGGATGGCCGCCCTCTTGCTCAGGGATATCGCCTTCTGCATCAATAATCGCTACAACTTCGCCTACACGGCATACTTGGCCGTCCTTGGTGAAGACTTCAAGCACTGTGCCGTTGACCGGACAAGGCACCTCTACTACCGCCTTGTCATTCTGAACTTCCATTACGATATCGTCATCGGTTACTTTATCGCCGGCTTTAATATGCATTTTGATAATTTCGCCCTCATGCAGACCTTCGCCCAGCTCAGGGAACCGGTACTCAAATTTTGCCACCTTGATAACCTCCTAAAAGTTATGTTGAGATCTTCCGAGCTATTCCGTCAATCGCAGAAACGGCTGCCGCCCTTTTTCAAGGACGGCAAGGTCGTTACTTCCTAGAATTCCATGACTTTCTTAACTGCCGCAATGACGCGTGCAGGTGTAGGAATCCAGGTATCTTCGATTTGTGCGAATGGGTAGATCGTATCAGGACCTGCTACACGAAGCACTGGGGCTTCCAGGTGCAGCAGAGCTTTTTCGTTAATCTGAGCAATGACCTCTGCGGCTACGCCAGAGCTCTTCTGCGCTTCTTGTACAACAATCGCACGGTTGGTCTTCTTAATAGAAGCAACAATGGTGTCGATATCAATCGGGCTAACGGTACGCAGGTCGATAATTTCGGCTTTGATGCCGTCCTTCTCAAGCTGATCAGCCGCTTTGGTAGCAGTATGCACCATTAGGCCGTAGGTAATAATGGAGACATCCGTACCTTCGCGTACTACATTAGCTTTACCAAGTTCAACGGTATATTCACCTTCAGGCACTTCTGCACGGAAAGCATGGTACAGATTCAAGTGTTCCATGAAGAATACAGGGTCATTATCGCGGATCGAAGCGATCAGCAGTCCTTTGGCATCGTAAGGGTTGGAAGGAATAACCACCTTGATCCCCGGACTCTGGGCAATCAGGCCTTCAAGGGAATCGGTATGAAGTTCAGCAGCTTTAACGCCGCCGCCGAATGGAGTGCGGAAGACTACAGGAGCATTAAATCTGCCCCCGGAACGCCAGCGCAGGCGAGCCGCCTGAATAACGATCTGATCAAGAGCTTCAAAGATGAAGCCCACGAACTGGATTTCGGCAATCGGACGGAAGCCCTGTACGCCGAGACCGAAGGCCAAACCGCCAATAGCGGACTCTGCCAGAGGTGTATCGAATACGCGTTCTTCGCCAAATTCCTTCTGCAGCCCTTCCGTTACACGGAATACGCCGCCAACATTACCAACGTCTTCTCCGAAGATAAGAACATTAGGGTCACGAGTCAGTTCAACGCGCATTGCGTCACGGATTGCTTCTTTCATATTCATCTGTGCCATTGCCTGATATCCCCCTTATTCAAAATCGGCTTTTTGTTCTTCAAGATGTTTCGGAGTTACCTCGAACATGCTGTCGATCAAGCCGGGAATGGTCATTTTTTCGGTCTGTTCTGCTTTTTTAATCTGCTCGTTTACAGTAGCTTTCGCTTCTTCTCTTACGCGCAGAGTGTCTTCTTCGGTCCAGAGGCCTTTTTTCTCCAGGTACTTGGCAAGACGGGCAATCGGATCTTTCTCATTCCATTGTCCTTCTTCTTCCTTCGTACGGTACTTACTGGCATCGTCGGACAGGGAATGCGGACGGAAACGGTAAGTTACTGCTTCAATCAGCGTCGCACCTTCACCCTTACGGGCACGTTCAGCAGCCTGCTGTACAGCAGCGATTACTGCAAATACGTCCATACCGTCGATCTTGATTCCGGGAATCCCTGCGGCAACCGCCTTGTGGGCGATGGATTTCGCTGCCGTCTGCTTCGAGAACGGAGTGGTGATGGCATAGCCGTTGTTCTGAACAAAGAAGATCACCGGCAGCTTAAAGACTCCTGCATAGTTAAGGCCTTCGTAGAAGTCGCCTTCAGACGAACCGCCGTCACCGGTGTATGTGATCGCAACGTTCTGCTGTTTCTTCAATTTGAAGCCCATAGCAATACCGGTAGCATGAAGGATCTGTGCTCCGATAATGATCTGCGGCATAAGTACATTAACGCCTTCAGGAATCTGTCCGCCATGCTGATGTCCGCGGGAATACAGGAAAGCCTGATATAATGGAAGTCCATGCCATACGAGCTGCGGAATATCGCGGTAGCCCGGGCAGACGAAGTCTTCCTTCTGCAGAGCGAACTCGCTGCCGATCATTGTCGCTTCTTGTCCGGATACCGGTGCATAGAAGCCCAGACGGCCTTGGCGACCCAGATTGACAGCACGGTCATCCCAGGTACGGGTAAATACCATACGGTACATAATTTCTTTCAGTTGGTCGTCGGTAAGGTCAGGCATCATTTCCTTGTTGATAATTTCTCCATCCGGGGAAAGAACCGAAAGGGCCTCAACGTCCTCTGTATACACTTCATAGGGAACCTTAGTCATTATCTTCACCTCAATAAAAAAATTTGAATATCAGTGGTCTCTGTTATAGAATTATTATACACCTGTTGTATCTGTTTCGTCAAAGAAATACGCATAAAATTTATGTTTCCATAAATTTTGTATGTATAACAGGCGTTTTAATATCCTATAACAGATTAAAGGATATTTATCAAGTAAATGATATATCCCACATTCTCTGCTTGGGTATTTTTAACGTAACACTAAGTTTTAAGCAAAAAATTCGACATGAAAGGCGACGATTTGACAATGAGCGAACCTGTTTTTCTGAAACGTACAATTGTGAAACAAACACTGTGGAGCGAACACCTGCAGGAAGAGCGCAAGCTGCGTATCTATCTTCCCCCCGGATATAATGAAGTACTCAGCTATCCCGTCATCTACTGCCAGGATGGGGAAGAATTCTTCAACTTCGGCCGGATTGCTACCCTTGCAGGCCAGCTGATTCTGGAGCAGGATGTGGAACCCTTCATTATAGTGGGCGTTGAAGTCAACGTGGCTGTCCGCACCGCCGAATACGCTCCGTTCGGCAGCCGCTTCAAGCAGTACCTCGCATGCTTCGCCGAAGAGATTATTCCCTACATTGAACATAATTATCCTGTCCGGCGTACACCCGGGGAACGAATCGTAGCCGGTGATTCCCTTGGCGGCAGTGTCTCCCTCCACCTCGCGCTGGCCTATCCGGGATTGTTCAGCCGTGTGCTCAGCCTCTCCGGTGCTTACTATCCAGAGACCCGTGAGCTGATAGCACAAGAAGAGGATCTCTCCTGGCTTCAGATCAATATGGTTGTCGGGCTTCAAGAGAGAGACTACAAGACCGATACCGGAGTCTATGATTTCGTTGAAATGAACCGGGAGACCAAGGCAATGCTTGAATCCAAAGGAGCCACCGTATCCTACCGCGAGAAGGATGGCCAGCATCTTTGGGGTTTTTGGCAAAAAGAGCTCCCGGAATCATTACTCTATTTCTTCAGCTCCTGAAACAGCAAATAGAACCCCAAAAGTGAACATCTTACGAACTTATGTATGCGGCATGATTGACTACGCTTTCATCGCCAGACGGACGCACGGTGCCGATCCTTCAATCATGAGGACGGCAACCGGTCCGGCTGTAGCACTATGCCTGCTGTAGCTTCTCCTGAATAATCCGTTCCAGCAGCACATCACAACCGGCATTTATTAAATCATAGACCTGCTCGAAATTTCCGGTGAAATACGGGTCAGGTACTTCACGCAGCTCCTCATCAGGCAGCAGGTCCATGAAGAACAGCAGCGTCGACTGCTCACCGCCGGGAATTTTGCGCACATTCTCTCCATTGGACTTGTCCATGCAGATGATGTATTCGAATTTCTCGAAATCCTCACCGGCTACCAGTCTTGCTCTCATATTCTCATAGCTGATGCCATGCAGATCAAGAATACGCCTTGTTCCTTCATGCGGCGCTTTCCCGATATGCCAGTCTCCGGTTCCTGCAGAATCCACAGTGATCTGATCCGCAAGCTGACGCTGCTCAATCTTATTGCGCAGCACAGCTTCTGCCATCGGCGACCTGCAAATATTCCCCAGACATACAAACAACACGTTAACGATCCCTCTCACCTCCTGCGATCTAGCATCCTTATCATCCATGACGGATGGGTGCAGCGAACCGCACTAACCTTATTTTAGCGTCAGCGCGGCAATTGTACAACTTTTGAAACTGCTATATACTGTTCAGGATGATGAACTTAAATGTACAACAAGGAGGGGAATCTATTGCCATCCGGGCGTATCGTAATCGTTGCAGGCGGTGAACTGACAGCGGAGTGCCTGCACTTATTAGATGAAGAAGATTTTATTATCGGGGCTGACCGGGGGGCACTGTTCCTGATTGACCATGGATTCACCCCCCAGCTTGCCGTTGGTGATTTCGATTCCGTCTCTCCTGAGTCCTTAGAGCGGATTCAGGCGGGAAGCAAGGAGACTATAAGCTGTGATCCGGTCAACAAAGACCTTACCGACAGTGAAATGGCCCTGGATCTTGCCCTGAACCTCCAGCCGCAGTCTATTCTGATGATCGGGGTAACGGGTTCCCGCATGGACCATACACTGGCCAGTATTCAGATGATGACAAGAGCACTGCAGCGGCAGGTAGCCTGCTCTATTATGGATGCGAACAACTATATTACGCTTACAGGTTCACAGGCGGTTGTGGAGGAACTAGGGTATACTTATGTCTCCTTGCTGCCTCTGACTCCCGAGGTTACAGGAATTACCCTGCAGGGCTTCCAATATCCTTTGGAGAATGCCACGCTCAAGTTAGGCCAGTCTCTGGCGGTAAGCAATGTGCTGCTGGAGCGCAGTGGAACCGTTCAAATTGAGAGCGGACTTCTGCTGATTATTCAGAGCAAGGACTGAATACATAGATCTTTGGAGACATCGCTGTAACCTTTGTTTCAAAATCTTAAAGTCGGGAAACCCCTTGATATTAAAGGGTTTTTCGGCTTTTTTTGTGTAGCAAATTATCTAAATATTAATATTTTGTAACTTTTAATGCGATTTTAATAAAACGCTTACATTGTATATCCCGCCTGCATTTAGCCCCTCTCTTCCATAATTTAGGTCTGCCATAACCTGCTATACTACGAATCAGACGAACGAAATTACTAGAATTCATTACAACCTTGGAGGTATACAACATGAATAAGCAACAATGGTTCAAGCAAGCAATGACAATTGGTCTGTGCACTACAATCGGGTTCAGTACCTTACTCGCAACCGGAGCAGGAACAGCCCCTGCCGCCGCTTCAGCTGTATCCGCTGATTCTGTATCTGCCGATTCCGTATCCGCATCTGCTGCCGGTTCCAAAGTGGTTAGCTTCGGCAAAAAGTACCTGGGTACGCGTTACCAGTTCGGTGCCTCCACTTCGACTACACGTTATTTTGACTGCTCCTCCTTTACTCGATATATTTTTAAAAAATATGGGGTAGATCTGCCCCGTACGTCCGTAGCCCAATCTAAAATGGGTAAATCGGTCAGCAAAGCCAATCTGCGTGTCGGCGATCTGGTGTTCTTCTCCAGCGGAAGCCGGGCCAACGGCAAGAACGTAACCCATGTGGCTGTATATGCCGGCAATGGCAAGATTCTTCACACTTACGGCTCACCCGGCGTGACCATTTCAGATCTGAATTCAGGGAACTGGAAAAAAACCTACCTGAAATCACGCCGCGTACTGTAACAGCGCGAAGTTCAAATGTAGCTTGTACCAAGAGTGTACAAATCCTAATAACCGGAGAGCTGCTTCGCAGCGGCCGTCAGCTTGTGGCCCCGCTCTCCGGTGTCCGCAGTACATATCCGGTTCCACGCACCGTATGAATCAGTTTATTCCGGCGTCCTTTATCCACCTTCAGCCGCAGATGCCGGATGTACACATCCACCACATTGGTGTCCGCATGAAAATGATACCCCCATACCTGCTGTAATATCTCAGCACGGGGACAGACTTCACCCAGATTCTCTGCCAGATAATACAGCAGATCAAACTCCTTGGGGGTCATCTTCAGCTCCGTTCCATCCCGGCTGACCTGCCGGCGGCCGGGATCGAGGAGCAATCCGTCCACCTTAAGCAGCGAGGCCGTATCTCTCCGGCGGCCTGTAAGCTTAAGTAAATTCAAAATTCTGCGTTTGAACTCACCGGTATGTACAGGCTTCTCCATATATTCGTTGCCTCCGGCATCGAAGACGGAGACAGCCGCTTCCCCTTTCATCCCAGATGCGTCCCAGGATAGGACCATCACCGGCAGAATCATCCCCTCCTTCCGCACCTCCGAGACGGCTTCCCAGCCCGCCCAGCCTCCGGGTTCATCCAGCTCCGCGAGCAGAAGCACAGGCTCACCGCCTGAGAGCAATAAGCGAAGACTATCCAGGTCTTCGCTTATTGCTGTTGTCATTCCAAGGCTATGGATGGCCTCCTCAAGCCCGGCATGGCCGGAATCCCGATCGTCAGCATCAGCTTCAAGGCTATCCGGGTGCGGTCCGGGTATGTACCATGCTATCTTTTCATTCACCGGGATAGTCCCCCTCTACCAGTCTTGCACCGGCTGTGCCGCCGCAGATGATGCTTAGAATTCCCGCAAAACAAAGAGACCATTCGGGGGAATGGTCTCTTTACGGCATTAATTATAACCTTACACAAGCGGAAACGGCTTTGCCGTCCTTTTAAAGGACGGTACCTATATTTGTACGAAATCGATCTCCTGGAATGCAGCCACCTGAATGTCCCAGCGTTCTGTTACAAATGCCTGGTGCGCCGGATGATTATTGTAGGCATCATAAGCCGCCTGATCGGCGAACTCCATCGAGAAGCCGTACTGGTGCTCACACTTGGCGCTGACCTGACGCAGCACCTCGAAATTCTCCACCACCGGAATAGCGCTAAGAATCTCAGCTCCGTCCCGCAGGAAAGCTCTGGTCTCCTCCGAATCCGGAGCGGATTTCAGTGTAAATACAGCCATATGACGGATGGTTCCTTTGTTCATTGCGTTTCTCCTCCATTTAACCGAAATACCGGTGATAATAACTGCGGGCAGCAGCGATATCACTGGTTCCATGTATTAAGGCTCTCCCGTCTGCGAACACAACCATCCGGTACGGCTCCTCAGTAAAAGAAACCAGATACGGATTGCTCTCCACCTTGCCGCTAGTCAGCCTGGACAAGCGGGCGGCCGTCTCCTCCAGATCAAGACTTCTGCGGTGTGCCGGACGGATCTGCACCGTATCCCTGCCGCACAGCACATCGCTGCGCTCTGTGTTAGCCGCCGACAGATACGGATAGCTGCGTGATTCACCACAAGAGGGACAGTCCGTCTTCTTCGCCGTCTTGACGCCAATCTCCTGCTGCTCATTACGCCAGACATCGAAGGTCAGCAGCTTGCCGCGCAGCTTGTCCTTATATCCACCGAGCAGCTTCAGCGCCTCCGCAGTTCCATTCGCTGTTACCAGCTGCACCGCTTGCGGAAGAATCCCCGCCGTATCGCAGGTATCCCCGCCCAGCGGGATCGTCCCCAGCAGACAATTCAGACAGGGGGTCTCCCCCGGCAAAATGGTATATGTAATGCCGTAACTTCCCACACAGGCTCCGTAGATCCAGGGGATGCCGTGCTTTTGCGCCAGGTCATTGATGATCAGCCGGGTGTCGAAGTTATCCGTTCCGTCCATAATCAGATCCACGCCGGGGAGCAGGCTCTCCAGCTCCTCTGCACGCACATCCAGCACATGGGCCTCAATCACAATCTCCGAATTGACTGCCATCAGCCGGGTACGGGCTGCAGCCGCCTTGGGCGTGCGCACACGGGCGTCTTCTTCCGTGTACAACTGCTGGCGCTGCAAATTGCTCCACTCCACATAGTCACGGTCCACCAGTATAAGCCGTCCTACCCCGCAGCGGGCTAAGGTCTCGGCAATGCCAGTCCCCAGCGCCCCCATGCCAACGACCAGCACACTGGAGCGTGACAGCCCCTTTTGTCCTGCTGCGCCGAACGGCGTGAAGCGGACCTGTCTTGAATATCTCCCGTCCCTGCCGGCTAATGAAGCAGGAACTGGCGTGTTTTGATTAGGACCCATCTCTGAACAGCCCCCTATGTACTTAGGTTATTGGTAAAAAAACGGGAAAAGCGCAAACCTCCACTTTTCCCGGAATCCATTGTTATACGGTCTGTGCAGACCACTGCTCTACATTCCAGACCTTCGTCACCCAATCCTCGTAAAATTCCGGTTCATGGGATACCAGCAGAATTGTGCCCTTGTATTCCTGGAGCGCCCGCTTAAGCTCAGCCTTGGCCACAATATCAAGGTGATTCGTAGGCTCATCGAACAGAATCCAGTTGCTCTCGCGCATCAGCAGCTTGCACAGGCGTACCTTGGCCTGCTCACCGCCGCTCAGCATGCTGAGCGGACGGGTAATATGTTCGTTTTTCAGCCCGCAGCGCGCCAGATGTCCACGCACTTCATTCTGGGTCAGACCGGAGAATTCACTCCACACATCTTCAATCGGCGTGATATTCTCCGCCTTCATTTCCTGCTGGAAATACGCTGAACTCAGGTAATCTCCCAAGTAGGTTTTTCCGCTGTACGTAGGGATGACACCCAGGATGGTTTTGAGCAGCGTAGATTTACCGACCCCATTGTAGCCGACAATCGCAATCTTCTCTCCGCGTTCAATCATCATATTCAGCTTGCTTGGCAGCAACGGGCGGTCATACCCAATCTCGAAATCAACGCCCTCGAACACGGTCTTGCCGCTGGCCCGGCTCTCCTTGAACTGGAACGTAGGCTTCATCGCCTCTTCCGGCTTGTCGATCCGCTCCATCTTGCCAAGCTGCTTCTCACGGCTCTTGGCCCGGCCCGAAGTGGAGGCACGCGCTTTGTTGCGCTGGATGAAATCCTCCTGCTTTTTGATGAAATCCTGCTGCTTCTCGTACGCATCAATATGCTGGGCCTTGTTCATCCCCGCCATCTCCAGGAATTTCTCGTAATTGGCCGTATAGCGGGTCAGCTTGGAGAACTCCAGATGATAGATCACATCGACCACTTTATTCATGAATTCCGTATCATGGGAGATCAGCATGAAGGCATACGGATATTGCTTCAGATAATTCGACAGCCAGTCAATATGCTCCACATCGAGATAGTTGGTAGGCTCATCGAGCAGCAGTACATTCGGTTTCTCCAGCAGCAGCTTCGCCAGCAGTACCTTGGTCCGCTGTCCCCCGCTGAGGGAAGTGACATCCCGGTCCAGACCGATCGCCGTCAGGCCCAGTCCGTTCGCCATTTCTTCAACCTTCACATCAATGAGGTAAAAGTCACCGATATCAAGCTGCTCCTGAATGTCGCCCATCTGCTCAAGCAACAGGTCCAGCTCCTCGGGAGTTGCCTCCCCCATTTTATCGGTAATCGCCAGCATCTCGTGCTCCAGCTCCAGCAGCGGCAGAAATGCATCCTTAAGCACATCGCGTACGGTTTTACCGGCGGTAAGCAGGGTATGCTGATCCAGATATCCATAACGGACCCGCGGCGTCCATTCCACCTTGCCGTTGTCCTTCAATAATTTGCCGGTCAAAATATTCATCAGCGTCGATTTGCCTACGCCGTTCGCGCCTACAATACCTACATGCTCTCCATCCAGCAGACGGAAAGACACATCCTTGAACAACACCCGGTCCCCAAAATTGTGGGAAACGTCTTCTACACTA
The DNA here is from genome assembly GCF_042684125.1 of Paenibacillus rhizoplanae. Classification (NCBI taxonomy): domain Bacteria; kingdom Bacillati; phylum Bacillota; class Bacilli; order Caryophanales; family Paenibacillaceae; genus Paenibacillus; species Paenibacillus rhizoplanae. The sequence continues at coordinate 195,869 of NZ_JBHUKY010000054.1, forward strand.
AGTAAACTCATAATTTCTCCGCAAGCTCCTGTCTATATTGTAAATACTAAGAGGTCCATAACTTATAGATATCACTACATTTTAGCACAACTTCACCCTGCTCCGAAATAGAAATTAAGCCTAATTTCTGAAAAACAGCCGAAAAAACCTGAGAGTTCAACTTTTTTTCTGAAATATTCCAATGTGTTTTGCAGGAAAACGGCCACCCTTCATCGGTCCAAACATTGCCCTGATGGCCTGAATCAGCTTGCCTTTGCTCTGAAAAGGGTCCTGCTGAAGCGGCAGGCTGCATACGCTGGCAGGCTCAAGCAGAGAAGCCAGCAGCGCCACCGTATGCTCCCCGGCCAGCGGCAGACCGATCTGCCATTCCGGCCGGGGAGTCAGACCTCTGCGGCGCAGCCAGTGCAGAGTATCCTCCAGGCGCCAGTCTGCACCGGAGGCGATCAATAACGGGCACCTGCTGCCGGTGAACGCTTCCAGCGCCCCCTCACTTCCGCCGGTTCCAAGATCCAGGACGATGTAAGCATAGGCTTGATCCGGCAGCTGCGGGAGTCCCTCCGAAGGGGCAAGCTTCCAGTAGTCCACACCCATCCAGGTGAACGGTTGCGCCTGTGTCCCCTGAACACCGCTTATTTTCAGGGCTCCCCGCCATTTCCTTCATGCGGTTAAATACCTGCGAACCGGGACTTCCGTCTACCCATGCCGTCCGTCCCGCGGGCGACAGGCAGCGGCTGACAGCAAGCGAGGTATGCGTGGTCCCTAGCCCGGGGGATACCCCTAATACAGCCACCACAACAGCGGAATGCTGCGATTGTATGTTTTCCGCAGCCTTGCGCATTAGCGCCCGCTTATACCTTGCTTCCCCCGCACCGCCAGTTTCCAGCTGCTTGAGGGCCGCTCTTACCTCCTCAGCACTGCCATACCGTTCCTCCGGATGATACCGCAGCAGCCGTCTGATGACCGGAATCATCCGGTCCGGGAGCTGACCCTGCAGCTTGCGCTCCATCCCGGGCTGCCACGCGCTGAACTCACCGCCGGAGGCCATATACAGCAGCAGCGCGCCAAGTCCGTACAGATCCGACACCGGGCTGCTCTGCCCGCCGCCATATTGCTCCGGGGCAGCGAATCCGGCTGTTCCTAGCTTCTCCGTGTCCTCACCAGCGCTGCTCCTCAACCTGCGCGCAATCCCGAAATCAATGACCTTCAGTTCATGCTCTCCAGTCAGCATGATATTCGAAGGCTTGAGATCCCGGTAGATGATTGGCGGCTGATGGCTGTGCAAATAATGCAGCACCTCCAGCAGCTGCCGGGCATAGCTGAGGATTCGCTCTCCCGTCATTGCAGCGGGCTGCTCTGCCATATATTGATGCAGGGTGATGCCCTCAATATAATCCATCACCAGGTAGGTGTAGCCGTCAGAGTCCGGCGGGAAGAAATCCGCAATCCGCGGCAGCAGGGGGTGATGCAGTGAGATTAACAGCTCCGCTTCCGCCTGAATGGCTCCTGCACCATAACTCCCCTCCCGGATTACGCTCTCTTTAATGGCACGCAGCATGCCGGGCAGCCGTTCATCCTCCGCCAGATATACCCGGCTCATTCCACCCGTCCCTATCAGCCCGGTTACATAATAGCGCCCGCCCAGGATCTGTCCGGGACTTAACTTTCCTGTGAATTCCATCTCTTCCCCGCCTGTTCTTATAGAATGATGTGTAACGCAAAAAAGCCCCCACTGCCCGCACCCGAACCGGCACGAAGCCGGAGGTGCAGACTGCGGGATGCTTTCCCTTAATCCTGCAAATATGAATTAATACTTAATCATATAAAGTGTAATCTCATCCCGGTTGTGGAACAGCTGCTTCGCGCGCTGAACCTGCATCCGCTGGCCTTCAAACAGGGTGATAATCTCATTGATCATCGCCATTGGCTTCTTATGCATCAGCTTCACGGTAACAATTGCGCTGCCGCCCGGTGTCAGGCTGTGCAGCAGCTCTGTGACCAGCTTGGCCATCAGCTTGGGGCTCCAGCTCATATCGCAGACCAGCAGATCGAATTCATTCTCGCGGAATTTGACCTCTCCGGCATTTTTGCGCAGAATCTTGAGTGCCGGATGCTTGCGCAGGGATTCGTGCATGAGCGCCGGATCAACAGCGGTAACCTTGAGGCCGCGCTCCAGCAGGAACGAGGTCCACCCGCCCGGGGAAGCGCCGATATCGACCGCATTCTTGAAGCTGTAGAACGGAATGGCGAATTCCTTCTCCGCCTCCATCAGCTTGAATTTGGCCCGCGAGATCTGCCCGTCATCCTTACGGAAGCGGATCATGCCGCCATTCCAGCTGGACAGGTTCGCCTCCGGCCGGGATACACCGGCATATAGCGCGTCGCCGTCTGCATAGACGGAGATCACCCAAGCAGGCTCCTGCACGGTGAATTCGGCACCCAAACTATCAAGCCTGCCCTGCAGCCATTCGCGCAGCTCGCCAGGACTCTGCTCCCAGAAGGAGGACAAGCCTTTACGGACATGCAGCGCCACCTTCTCCCCTTGCAGCTCCGTACGCTGGCTTACGTATACCGCCAGCCGTTCCAGAGCCGGCAGATCGCCAGTATCCTGGAAATCTACAGGCTGAATGTGGCGCAGGAAGACCGGCAGGTTCTGTGCCAGCCGCTGCGTTACCTCCTCAGGCTCCGCCTCAAGCGTGGCCAGGAAGATTTCTCCCGGCAGCAGCAAGGTGCTTTTCACCGCTCCAAACAGACGGCGAAGCTCCTCCTGAGCATAGGGGGCGAAGCCATGGTTCGCCGTGCAGATATATCTCGAACTAATCTTGTCTTGCGGGGCAGTATCCTGCTCCGGCATGTCTTCCGTAAAATCGTTCAAATTGATGTGCCTCCAGAACTTATTTTAATCCAGGGACGGCCGTTGTCCCAATCAACCGTGACCGGAATGTCAAAGGTAGCCATCAGCATCTCCTGAGTCAACACCTCTTCCTTGGGACCGGCTCCTGCCAGCTTCCCGTCACGGATCAGCGCCACATGAGTGAAGAGCGGTACAATCTCCTCCACATGATGCGTGACATACACCACTCCAACATTACGCTGCCGCAGCTTGTCAATTTCGGCGAGCATTTTCTCCCGTTCATATAAATCCAGACCGGCACAAGGCTCGTCCATAATAAGCAGCTTAGGCTCTGCGATCAGGCAGCGGGCCAGCATAGCCTTCTTGCGCTCCCCCTGGGATAACAAGCCGAACGGATGATAGGCAAGCTCGCCGAGGTTCATCTCCTCCAGCAGCGTAAGCGCCTGGTCCTTCACAATTTGCGGAATCTCCTCGTAGAAGCGTAAATACGCATAGGCGCCAGTAGCGACAACCTCCCAGACAGGGTCGGTAAGCGAGAGCTTTTCCATCAGGGACGGGCCGATATAACCAATTTCCTTGCGCACCTCACGCAGATCGCATTGACCGTATTTGTACCCCAGCACTTCAACCGAGCCTTTGCTTGGGAACAGGTAGCCGGTCATCATTTCCAGCAGGGTGGTTTTGCCGGAGCCGTTACGCCCCAGAATGACCCAGTTCTCCCCTTGCTTCATGTCCAGCGATACATCGTCAAGAATCTGGCTCTCTTCCCTGCGCAGAGATAGATGTTGTAAAGATATCATTATGAAGTCACTCTCCTTATGTATGCCAGCACCCGTTCTACAGAGTGTATGGAATATATGATTTCAGGCTCAGCGCTGCGGTCAGCAGACACGGCCAGCAGAGCAGGCACACTTGAGATTTGATAGGTGTTCACCAGATCAGGGAGCCTATTCACATTCCCCTCCGCAATCAAAAGACCAGGCGGAAGCAAATGCTCCGCCACCTCAATCATCCGCCGGGCTGCCTTACAGGTTCCGCATAGCGGGGTATGCAGAAACAGGACAAGCGGCTCGCCCTTCGTGGCCAGCAGCTCCAGCAGCTCCGGCTGATTCATTTCCTTCATCCTCAATCCTCCCCCGCCTCAAACCAGGTCCTCACAGCAGCAATTTCCGCTCTGTGCGTGCCATCCGGTCCCTTTTCTGTTTCCATAACGATCACTTTATCAGCCAGGGCCTCCATCTTCAAAAGCTGGCTAAGCGCCGCTCCCCCGATATATCCGCTGCCGATCCCAGCATGTCTGTCCCGCCTTGAGCCGTAGGGGAACCGGGAGTCATTCAAATGCACAGCCTTCAGATTAGCCCAGTACCCCAGCCTCTCTCCGCGCATGATAAGCTCCTCCGTCTGCTCCGGATTCCAGATACCCGCAGCGTAAGCATGGCAGGTATCGAAGCAAAAGCCGATCTTCTCCGGGTAGCGGCAGAGCTCACGGACCTTGACCAGCTCTTCGGGCGTCATGCCCTCATGCCCATGATTCCCTGCCATATTCTCAAGAAGCAGCTTGGTATGCCCCGTCCAGTCTGACAGTACCTCGTTCATACATTGTATAATATTTTGATAACCCTGTAACGGCTCCATCCCGGCAAAATGTCCGAAATGCACCACAATGCCCACCGATCCGCAGGCTTCCGCTATCTCCAGATCATTGCGAAGGGAGGCAGTCATCACCTCTCTGTCTCCCGGAGCAGCAGCCAGATTCGTCGGATACGGGGTATGGGCAATGGAAGCCATCCCCTGCTCACGGCAGTATTCTGCGCAGCTGCTTGCATCGCGGTAGTCTACCGGCTTCAGCTTCAGACTGCGCGGATTCTTCGGAAAATACTGAAAACATGTAGCACCGCTCTCCCTGGCGGACCGGGCAGCCTGCCCGTACCCGCCACGTATGCTGACATGCGCCCCTATGAAGGGGCTATGCGTCATGCTGGCAATCCGGGCAATAGAATACCTTGCGTCCGGACAGCTCTGTCTTCACTATCGTTCCCCCGCCGCGCAGGCAAGGCTCGCCTTCACGGTCATACACTTTACAAGCATCATTATAAGAACCGGTCACCGTGTCGCCGGTCATGAACGGCATTTCCATATACCCGCCGATTTCAGTGGCATCCGTCAACACCTTACGCACGCTATCGTACAGCCGGGTCACTGCTTCCGGTGACAGATTCTGAACAAGCGTAGACGGAAGCAGCCGGGCTTCATAAGCAATCTCGTCGGCATAGCAGTTGCCGATTCCAGCCATTACATGCTGGTTGACCAGCAGGCTCTTCAGCGCACCGCGCCGCCCTTTGAGCAGTCCGGCGAAGCGTTCGGCCGTCATCCGGCGGTCCAGCAGCTCGGGTCCAAGCTTCCCCATTGCCGCTTCACCTTCCTTGACAGTTAGCAGATGCAGGTACCCCAGGCGCAGTCCCATGAAGTAGAGGATATGCTCACCGAATGCCAGCTCCACCTGTGTAGTACGGTCAGGACGTTCTTCCTCTGTACCATAGAACAGTAGTCCGCCCAGCATCAGATGCAGCAGCAGTCTGCGGCCGTCATGCAGGTGGAAGAGGATATGCTTGGCGCGGCGTTCCACGAATACAATTCGAGCCCCGACCAGCCCCTTCACGAATTCTTCAGTCTCCATATTAATGGTCTTTTCTCTATTTACGGTTACCCCTGTAATGGGTACATTTATTAGATGTTGGCTAAGCAGCTTTCTGTAATTCTCCATTTCCGGCAATTCCGGCATATTGTCATCTTCCCTTCTTGGATGGTCAAAAGGTCACCTTTGTCATTATACACCGAGCAGTACCATAAGTTCAGCTAAATCAGCACAAATTTCATCAGGCTTGACTCCGGTCAGCTGCTGGTAATGCTCCAGATTATCCCGGGTTGTAAGTCCCGTAAGCACCAGCACAGTCCGGCAGCCTGCGTTAGCCCCCGCCAAGATATCCGTTCTCATATTGTCGCCCACCAGCACCGCATCCTCCGGCTTGATGCCGAGCAGAGATGTCGCATACGTCACCAGATGCGTCTCCGGCTTGCCGATGACCACGGGTGCCACACCGCTGGCTGCTTCAATAGCTGCACCAATCGTACCTGCACCGGGCATCACTCCGTCATCGGAGGGAAGCATCAGGTCGGGATTGGTCAGGACGAATCTGGCCCCTTCACGAATCCAGCGCGAGGCGCGGGCCAGGGCTTCATATGTAAAAGAACGGTCGATCCCCTGCACGACATACTGCGGATGCTCGGTGACCAGAGTTAACCCTGCCTCTGTGCAGGCTTCCACCAGCCCCTCTTCTCCAAGTATCGCCACGGATGCTCCTGGAGATTCTCCAGCAATATAACGGGCGGCAGCCAGCGACGAGGTGCAGACCTCTTCCGGCTTTGCTTCAATGCCCATTGCGCGTAAGTGTCCAGCTACACTGGCTGGTGTCCGTGAAGAGTTGTTCGTCACAAACAGGAACGGGATACCGGCTGTCCGCAGCGCTTCTATCAGCTGCTGCGCCCCGGGGATCATTCTTCCGCCATGATACAAGGTGCCATCCAGATCAATTAACAAGCCTCCGATATTGTTCATAACTCCTCCTGTAGACTAGAACTAAGTGGTTCATCTTATTTATTATTAATTATATGAACTATATTTCAGAGCAGCGGGAGCTTCTCCGGGAAGCGCGCTGCGAATGGATTTATTGCCCGCCTGTTGCGATTTTTAACCGCTTTGTTTCGGCATTTTCTCTACTGCTTCGTACCCTTAATCCTTAGCTTTTACTTTAAATTTAACGTTCTTCGTCGAACGCTAGCGAACTCCTGCATCCCCCGGCTGTTTTTGGCACAGCCCTGTCATTTCCTGCGCTTTCCCGGAAAATAATTCATTCCCCAGGGTCATTTCCCGGGGTTCTCCGGTAGACCGGGAAGGTGCAGAATTCCTCTGCCAGCAGTGTATTCGGGAAGATCTCCTGCGCTTCCTTCAGCAGCGGAGCGAGCTCCTCCTGCGAAGTATAACGCGAGCTGAAGTGGGTCAGCAGCAGCTCAGCCCCGCCTGCATCCCTTGCCAGTTCCGCGGCTTGCCGTGCTGTACTGTGATGATATTGATGGGCCATTTCCGCCAGTTCATGGGCAAATGTCGCCTCATGAATAATGAGATCAGCATCCTGCGCCAGCGGCAGTGAACCCGCACAAGGCCTGGTATCTCCCAGAATAACTACGATACGTCCGCGCTTGGGAGCATGGATCACCTCGGCCGCCCGGATTAGCACGCCTTCATCGGTAGTGATGTCCTCGCCTTTTTTTAACCGGCCATACAGCGGTCCCGGCTTCAGTCCATAGCTCTTGAGAAGTTCTGTATTCAGGTTACCCGGACTGTCCTTCTCCGTGACCCGGTAGCCATAGCTGTCAATCCGGTGCTCCAACAGCCCCGCTTCCACCTTGAAGGTCTCATCCTCAAAAATCAGCCCGCCGCTGTGCTCCACAATCTCCAGCTTATAAGGAATGCGGGACTGGCTGACAGACAGCGATATGTCCAGATATGCCTTGAGCCCGGGAGGTCCGTACACCGTAAGCGGTGAAGTCCCGCCCTGGTAGCCCCTGCTGGAGATGAGTCCGGGCAGGCCAAACAGATGATCACCGTGCAGATGGGTGATAAACAGCTTCTCCAGCTTGCCCAGCCGCAGCGGCGAACGCAGAACCTGATGCTGTGTTCCTTCCCCGCAGTCGAACATCCAGAAGGTGCGCCGTTCTTCAAGCAGCCGGAGCGCAACCGAAGTCACATTGCGCTGCAGCGTCGGCACCCCGGCATTCGTTCCCAAAAAATAGATTTCCATCATGCCCCTCCTCTCTCGCTTCTAAGGTCTTGATTACTTTTTGTGATCTTGCCCGTTCTTATGACAAGAATTCTACTCTGTTTTGGCTGCAAAAGCATCTTTTACAGCGCCTCGAAGGTAATTCTTATACTCCAACAAAAAACCTCCCGGTAACGGGAGGTTCCGAAAAGTCAGGGCAAAGCCCCTTCTGGACGGTGAGCATGCGGAAGGCTTAGAGCTTCTCCACATTGAAGTATTGCGCTTCCGGGTGGGCAAAGACCATCGCGGAGACCGAAGCCTCCGGCTCCATCATGAAGCCCTCGGTAAGCTGCACGCCGATATCCTCGGGCTTCAGGAGCTTGAATAACGGCCCCTGATCCTCCAGATCCGGGCAGGCCGGGTAGCCGAAGGATACCCGGATACCCTGGTAACGTGCGCCGTGTCTTTGCTTCATCGTCATATCTGCCGGGTCCGGGAACCCCCAGGTATCGCGCATCATATGATGGACACGTTCAGCCAACCCTTCCGCGACCTCAAGAGCGACAGCCTGCAGAGCATGGGAACGGAGATAATCTCCCTTATCCTTAAGTACAGTCGATAATTCACGGACGCCATGGCCCGCAGTAACCACCAGGAAGCCTACATAGTCCATGACCCCGCTCTCCACTGGCTTCAGGAAGTCAGCAAGACAGAGATACGGCTCCACATTCTGGCGCGGGAAGGTGAAGGTATGCAGCACCTTTGCCTGATCCTGCGGATCATAGATCAGAATGTCATTGCCGCGTGACTGGGCCGGGAAGAACTGGTACATCGCATGCGGCACGATCGTGCCCTCGAGCATCGCCTGATGCAGAATATCGTCCACGGTCTCTTTCAATTCTACGGTACGCGGATCCCGCGCTGCCAGTTGCGCCTCTACAGAACCGCGCAGACCAAGATGATGGCCGAGCAACATCTGCATATTCACATAAGGAATCACATGTCCCAGCGGATAACCCCGCAGGACATGACGCTCCACATCGGGTGGGATGAACACTGGGGCATCCCCCGAGATCTTGGAGCGGACTGCCCGCGTAAGCTCGGGAAGGGGCGCTTGCGGAGCGACAGCTACGGCAGCCTCAGCCTCCTCGCGGACCTCCTCCTCAATCTTCACCCGCTCCAGCGGGTTCATCAGCCGGTTGGCAATATCCAGACCATCCATGGCATCCTTGGCATATAAGACGAGCCCGTCATATTCCGGACGGATTCGGGTCTTGGTGAATTTGCGGGTCAATGCCGCACCACCCACCATAATCGGCACATCAATACCGGCGGCGCGCAGATCCTGCGCAGTCAGCACCATCTGCTGGGCCGACTTTACCAACAGACCGGATAAGCCGATGGCGTCAGCTTTTTCCTTGCGGAAGGCTTCAATAATATTCTCTGGCGGAACCTTGATCCCCAGATTGACGATCTCATAACCGTTGTTGGAGAGAATAATCTCGACCAGGTTTTTGCCGATATCATGCACATCACCCTTGACAGTTGCAAGCATAATTCTCCCTTTAACAGAGGTCTCATCCTTCTGCATGAACTGTTCCAGATGATTCACAGAGGCCTTCATAACCTCCGCGCTCTGCAGCACCTCGGCCACAATTAATTCATTGTTATTGAACAGCCGCCCGACCTCAGACATCCCCGCCATCAGCGGACCATTAATGATCTCCAGCGGAGCCGATGTCTTCAGCGCTTCATCCAGATCCGGGATCAGACCCTCCTTAGTGCCTTCTACCACATAGGAAGCAAGGCGCTCCTCCAAGGAGAGATTGGAGATTTTCTCCTTCTTCTCTATCTTCTTGCCGCGAAAAGCCGCCACAAACGCAGACAAGGTATCGTCATTTGTATTATAGATCAGCTCTTCAGCGAGCTTCCGCTCTTCTTCAGAGATCGATGCATACCGCTCCACCTTCTCCGTGTTCACAATGGCATAATCCAGCCCCGCCTTGGTGCACTCGTACAGGAATACCGAGTTCAGAACCTCGCGGCCGGCTTCCGGCAGACCGAAGGAGACATTGCTGATGCCGAGAATGGTGTGAACAGCGGGCATAGCCTCCTTGATCAGACGAATACCGTCAATCGTCTCCTTGGCGGAGCCGATATACTGCTCATCCCCGGTTCCTACAGGGAACACAAGGGTATCGAAGATCAGATCCTCGGGAGCCAGACCATATTTGTTGACCAGCAAATCGTAGGAACGTCTGGCCACCTCCAGCTTGTCTTTAGCCAAGATGGCCTGGCCGGTCTCATCGATGGTACCTACTACAATCGCTGCCCCGTATTTATGAATCAGTGGCGTGACAAGCTCGAACTTCTCTTCACCATCTTCAAGGTTAATGGAGTTAATGATCGCTTTGCCCTGACAATACTGCAAGGCCAAATCAATAACCTTCGGGTCCGTCGTATCGATCATTAACGGCACCTTGACCTTCTTCACGACCAGCTCCAGGAACCGCATAATGTCTTCCGTCTCATCCCGGTCCGGGTCCTGGACGCAGACATCAATAACCTGTGCGCCACTCTTCACCTGGGCACGGGCAATCTCCGAAGCTTCCTCATATTTTCCCTCAACGATTAGACGTTTGAACTTCCGGGAACCAAGAACATTGGTCCGTTCACCGACCATGTATGGACGGTTCTCACTCTCCACGTACACCGGCTCGATCCCCGACAAGGCCGGGGGATGCTGGCCATCAAGCTTGCGCGGCGGGTAGGCCGCCATAACTTCAGCCATCGCACGTATATGATCCGGTGTGGTTCCGCAGCAGCCGCCGGCAATGTTCAGCCAGCCCTTCTCGGCGAAGCCGCCCAGCTTACGGGCCAGGGAATCCGGGGACTCATGATAATTCCCGTTCTCATCCGGCAGACCCGCATTCGGGTAGCAGCTGACGGCTGCAGAAGAGATCGCGGACAGCGAGCGGATGTGATCACGCATGAACTCCGGTCCTGTAGCACAGTTCAATCCGATGGACACTGGCTTCAGATGCTCCAGTGAAATATAGAAGGCTTCGATATTCTGTCCAGCCAGCGTGGTTCCCATAGGTTCAATGGTCCCCGAGATCATCACCGGCAGCGTAATTCCGCTCTTCTCGAAGGCGTTACGGATACCAATGCTTCCAGCCTTCACGTTCAGAGTATCCTGGGATGTCTCCAGCAGCAGCGCGTCCACCTTGCCGTCGATCAGGGCAACCGCCTGTTCTTCATAGCTGTCTACAAGGTCCTTGAACGTGACTCCTCCGGTGACAGAGAGCGTTTTCGTGGTCGGTCCCATAGCTCCAACTACATAACGCGGGCGCTGCGGTGTATCATATTTATCTGCGGCATTACGTGCAAGTCTGGCGGCCGCAAGGTTAATCTCCCGGGCACGATCCTGTATATCATATTCGGCAAGCACCACTGAAGTGGCACCGAAGGTGTTCGTCTCAATCAGATCCGCACCGGCCTCCAGGTATTTCTCATGAATATCCTGTATAACCTCCGGCCGGGTCAGCACCAGCATTTCATTACAGCCATCCAGGTCATCCCCGCCGAAATCCTCGCCGGTGAGCGGCACCTGTTGAATCATGGTACCCATAGCTCCATCCAGTATCAATATGCGCTGCTGCAAGCTCTCAGCAAGTGTGTATTTGGCCACTTTCCATCCCCCCAGTGAAACATTAGAGTAATTTTAGCAGAATAAAGGGATTTCGGAAAGCCTTCCTTTCCACCCTGCTTTATTTGTATTTCCATTGATTTCAATTCTATTACGGCGCTACCACAAGTTTCTTACTCGGCATGGAATGCTGCGTCCGGGCAGTCACATGTGAAGTGACACTGAATTCGCCCGCCTCTTCAAAGGTGTGCTCCCCGACATAAGCCCCTTCTCCAGCACTTTCACCCTTGATTTCAACCTTCTGGGTCTTATCCGCTGCCTCGTTGACCTCAAACATTACTTCTCTAGCATCATCTACCGGTTCACCGTCCTGTGTCACCACAGCCTTGAAGCTAACTGCCGTACCTGCGTTTACTTGCTCCGGGGTCCAGCTCAGCTCCACCTTAATCGGTGACATGGAGGAGTTAGCCGCAGCATGCATCTGCATCTGCATCTCATCTTCCTTATTCCCCGAGCATCCGGCAAGCGTCATCCCCATCACTATGCATATAAGTCCCCTGCGTATCCTTGGCTTCATCATCTGAAGTCCTCCCGGTTCATAGGTAGATTCTTCTTCATCCATGGAACATATCAATTCTATATTACAATGAAAGTCAGATCGCTACTCTTCTTATTATACACATTTTATTCAATTTGCCTTAAAGAAGCTGCATGATTCACTCCTTAACATGAGAATAGTCATATCCTTGATTGTGAGCACTAGGGTGGACGCTCCGCGAACGGACCGTTGTTTAAGCGGGGTGCGAAAATACTTTTTAAATAAAAAAACAAAGAGCAACAATTCTCCAGTGACGGGAGGACCGTTGCTCTTTGACCTTTTACAATTTTAAAAACACAGATGTTTCAATTATAAGGAGTCTACCAGCGGCAGAAGCTCTGAAAGATGGCTGATCTGGTAATCCGGCGTAATCTCCGGGTCGGAGGCTTTCGCATTACGGTTGATCCAGACCGTGGTCAGTCCGGCAGACAAGCCACCAAGAATATCCGTAGTAAGCTTATCGCCAACCATTACACCTTGCTCCGGAGCAATATCCAGCAGGCCGAGCGCATGCTCGAAGATTCCTTTGTCCGGCTTGCCTTTGCCGAAACTTCCCGAAATCACAATATGGTCAAAATACGGAGTAAGCTCCGGTACACCATCCAGCTTCTCCTGCTGAAGTGCCGGGCAGCCGTTCGTCAGCAGCAGCAGCTTCACCTTACCACGCAGCTCGTCCAGCACCTGAAGGGTCTCTTCATAGATATAGGGACGGCTGCGGCGCTCAGCGGCGAACTTGTCGGCCAGCCGGGCAGCCAGCGCTTCATCCTCAACTCCGAGCGAGGCCAGGCCACGGCGCCAGGATTCGGTACGGTAGACGGGGGCAAGCTGTTCCAGTTGACGGAATTCCGGCTGTTCACCGGCAGTGAAGTTAGCCCACAGCGCTTCATAAGGATTAATACCGATCAGCTTCGTGAATGGATACGTCTCATAGGATTCATAGAGTGCACGGGCTTCCCTGCGCACAGCAGCTTCCAGCTCCTGCGGATCAACGGAATCTCCGGCAGCCTCAGAAGCGCAGCGGAAGGCTTCTTCCACGCTACGGTCATCCCACAGCAGTGTGTCGTCAAGGTCAAATAGTACGGCGGTAATCGGCATTTGTTCTCCCACTCCCTATATCCTGATCTGTCTTCCTATTCGTGCACGACTTCAATGTTGTTGTTCTTGGCGAATTGCTCCAGACGTTCACCCATTGCAGCGGTGTCATAACGGTTAATCAGCTTGGAGAAAATCCACTGCTTGCGCTTGCCCTTATACTTAATAGTAACTACACTGCGCGATAAGGTGATCTTCTCAATATCCGCCGCAGGCAGGAAGCGTTCGCGGTTATATTTAATAGTAGAAATACGCGCACGTTCAACCTTAAGGAACGGACGGCGGAAGAACAGCAGCGCAGCGAGCAGGAAATACAGCACTACACCCAGCCAGTTGGCCAGAATCCCGCTTCCTTTTGCTTCGTCAATCGAGCCGACCACCCAGAACATGATGCCAAGCAGCATCAATACAACGGGGAATATAATATTCCGGCCTTTGAAAATATCGATGCTTTTTGCGGTAGCCTTAGTGCTGGAAGCATAAATGGAATCCTTCCCCTGCTTCTTTCTTTGCTGGTTAATTTGCTTTGTGTTGCGTTGAACCATTCTTTCCCAAGAACGGGCCATGTGAGTTCCCCCTAGTCATCCTGTATTATCTATGAAAAGGCAACAGGCTAATGCTTAAGTCCGTTATTGCCTTCTTCATGCTCCGGATTGTCCACAATTTCGATGGTATTAAGCTGGGCCCGAAAGTTGCTGCGGATATTCCCCAGGTAAATCTCACGGAGCTTGGCACGTTCGGCCAATTCCTCTTCATTCAGGCCGCCGTTCTTAGCTTTGCGTGCCAGTTCATTGATGCGTGCGACCAATTCGTCAATATTCAATACGTTTCCCTCCCTCTAAATTCATTTTAACTTTGCCATGAGAAAAAGAGCTTGTCAAGGTCTACCCCCTGAAAGCTCTTTGAGTCGATCATTAGTCTGCTTCATTCCTTCAGTATAAAGGTAAAATCAGAATATCTCCGGCCTTAATGACGCTGTTCTCCAAATGATTCGTCTTCATTATTCCTTCTATATATACGGCTGTCTTCATGTCCTCAGGCTTGTTACTTAACGCAAGGCTCCATAAGGTATCCCCTCGTTCGACTACGATCCGCTTATCTGGCTTCATGGAAGAGACCGAACCGGCAAAAACATTCCCCACCACAGTGAATCCCGAAATAACAAGCATCAGCACCAGAACCATCTTCATCAGGCTGACCTGACGGAATAACCATGAGAGCGCAGCGAGAGTATGAAGAATCGCATCCTTGATCTTGCTAACATAATTATGAGCAGTTGGATTACCGGGAGCGGACACCTTGATATCCTCATTATTATAGATGCTGTTGTATGTACTATACTTTAACATTATCATCATCCTCCAAACACATGTTCTTGCTTTCGAAAATAATATAACACGAACATGTGTTTCGATCAATAGTTTTTTCGGAACGTTTGTTCTCTTTATTTTCACTCTCTTATTTTCCTCATTTTAGAACTTATGTTTGTACGAACGGAAGTTCTATGTTATAATTTTCCCAAACATAGTATATGGGGTTGATTCCGATGTCAAAGATTTCTAGTCGTCAGCTGGCGATCCTGGAATTTATACGTAATGAAGTCCGCAGCAAGGGTTATCCTCCGTCCGTCCGCGAGATTGGCGAGGCTGTCGGCCTGGCCTCCAGCTCTACCGTGCATGGTCACTTGGACCGGCTTGAGAAGAAGGGCCTGATCCGGCGCGACCCTACGAAACCGCGTGCCATTGAGTTACTCGGGCAGGAAGATTCAGAGAATGTGCATCAATTCGTCCAGACCGTCACCCGCATCCCGGTAGTGGGTAAGGTTACAGCTGGTGTTCCTATTACAGCTACAGAGAATATTGAGGATTACTTCCCATTGCCTGCTCATTATGTAGGCGATAACAAGGTATTTATGCTATCTGTCCTTGGTGACAGTATGGTGGATGCCGGAATTATGAACGGGGATTATGTCATCGTGCGCCAGCAGCAGACTGCCGACAACGGCGATATTGTTGTAGCGATGACCGAAGAAGATGAAGCAACTGTTAAGACCTTCTACAAGGAACGGGATCATATCAGGCTGCAGCCGGAGAATCCGGCGTACGAGCCTCTTCGCCTTAACCGCGTTACGATTTTGGGACGGGTCATCGGATTATTCCGCGATATCCACTAATCTACTCCCCGCTTCAGAACAGGCTGCTCCGCACCATGCGAAGCAGCCTGTTTTCTGTTTATTTCACTTAGCGTAGTGGCAAAAAAGCCGTATGCAAACATTTGTTCGCATACGGCTTTTTTGCCACTTTTTCTGTGAACCGCTGTACGGCTCCGCACATATCCTGATATTAAAGGAGTGCTGATCTGTATGCCCAATTATCGAATTATCGTCGATCTGTCACAGCGTATGCTGTACCTGCTGGATAATGACGTTGTCACCAGAGGCTTCCCTGTCGGCATCGGCAAAATGTTAACCGTCTCGCCAGTAGGCGAGTACACCATCATTAACAAGCAGCCCAATCCGGGCGGCCCGTTCGGTGCCTTTTGGATGGGTCTGTCCAAGCCGCATTACGGCATCCACGGAACCAACGACCCGTCCTCCATCGGCCACATGGTCTCTCACGGCTGTATCCGTATGTATAACGCAGATGTTCTGGCTCTGGCCGCCACCGTACCTATCGGCACGCGTGTTACGATTAGAGAATAGACCGCAGCTGCAACCTGCTGCTCCCGGATCTCACGACAAAAACACCCCCGAAGGGGTGTCTTGTTCGCATCATCTCAGCCACCAGGGCGGATACAGATTACAGCAGCACACTCCGTAACAAGCGAATGGCAGCTGTATTCAGGCGAATGGCTTCACGGATGGAGGCTCTGGCCGCCAATAGCTCTCTTCTGGCCCGCGAACCTCTAGGCACACTGCGCAGATTCTCATTGATTTCTTCAAGCCGCTCCAGCAGGATCGCTCTCTGGGTAAGCAGCACATTAATGGCTCTGCGGATTCTGTTGCGTTCTCTTTGGGTCATCTTAACACCTCTTTTACACTTGGATAGTATAAGAGATGCTGAATATACCGTAGAAGATTGTGTGATTCGGCAGTAATGTTAGGAGCAGCGGTTAGCGGGCAGCGAATCTGCTCACTTCTTGTTCAATCGTACCCGGAATTCAAATTCATCGCGTCTATAAGTCATTCCGGCCAGCACTATGTACTCCGGTGTCCATTTCTGTACAGGTCCGGCATAATCAGCAATCACATGCGGTTTGCCATCAACCAGCTGAACGACGTAGACCTGTACCTGTGCCAGTGCGGCAGCGAATAGATCAGCATCACTGGACAGTACTTTATAAGCCGTATTCAACTTCGTTCCTCCTTGTTCCACAACCATGATATAAAGATTCCGCCAACAATCTATTTAATTATACCGGGTTATGGAACAATATGTAAACCAAATTTACAGCTTGATAAAAAGGATTTTGAACAATCCAATATATTTCTTAGTAGCCCCGCCATCCCCGCTAAAAAAATTGGTCTTCTTAAGGTCCGGCACACTGAATACAGAGAATAAAATGTAGTTATCCCTCTCAGTCAATGACTCAACTACAGGCTGGGCTACCAGCTTGGTAATTCCGTCGCCTATTTCCTGATCAAGCGTATTCTCCAGATTCTTTACAGAATATTCACTGAATGCTTCCTTCCCCGGATTCGTAACAGCCATCACAACCAGAACAACAAGGATAAGGACCAGTAACGATTTACCGCCCGATCTTCTGCGGACTCTGCGTGCAGGACTCGGCGTATCATAACGCGAATTCATTCTTTTCCCCCTCAACTACAGAATATACAGCATCTCTTGCAACATGACCCCCAGTGGATTCATCATCATCCGGCACACGAACAGCATCCCATCTACAATTCCACTGCCTCCGATATCCATGCTGCTCCAATCCCACACCGGCTGAGCCGGTGCATCCAGCCCATATTGCTCCATAAGCCTCTCTCGGGTCTCCGCAGGCACAGCCACTCCTTCCGCCCCAGCCACCGGACCTATCAACGCCAGGATGAGCATCAGCGAAAGCATAATCTTATATGTATTCTTCATCATCCACTCCCATATCTCCCACTCGAATTCTCTTCTGGTTAAGTATATAGGAGATGGAATAGTATGTAAAATGATTTGATTTGGAGTTATAATTCCTTTATATTATGATGTAAGGGCTTTGCTCCGTCTCCGTCTTCATCTTCACTCTCTCCCCCACACTAAAAATCGGGAGAGTTTTTTTATTTAGGAGGTAAATGTATGAATGGAAATAAAGTTATCATCATTCTTCTGTCCATATCCATACTGGGTGTACTGCTTTACTTCTTAATAGCTTATGGACTGCTATGGTATGCCTTCCGGTCCTCGGTTCCCATTGAAGAATAATCTAAGAACATCGGGTGATCATTTGAAGAAATATAACAGAACCGAAAAAGTCATTCTTGGAGTGCTGCTTGGCATGACTGCTGTGCTATTTTTGGGAAGCCTGTTTTTTTGGTATGTCTTCAGCACAATATAAAATACCCCCCTCGCGCTCACGGGGGACTGTAAGCCCATATTTATGGCGGCTTTTTGTTTATTCATGGCATAAAAATAGAAGGCAGGAAAAGTTTCCTGACCTTCTGTAATCTTTCATACTTCTATGGATTAATAATATCATTGGTTTTATTCGGTGTTACTACGTATAATTGACTATTCTTCATTAGTAGGGGCTATTAAATCTACAATGGCATCAGGAACGTGATCCCTAACCCCTTCTGGCAACATCTCTCTAGTTAGTGCAACTAATGCACTCATTGTTTTGGGATTACGCTTACGCCAATTCATTGATTTTACTAATAATGATTTAATCCAATTTTCCTTAGTGAGCAGTTGAATTTGTGACTTGAGAAATTCGATTTCTTTATCAACATTATTGAGTTCATTTCTTAATTTTTGTTTGTCCTGAATTTCCTCCTCCAACCTTGCCTCAAATTCTTCTTGAAATTTGTTTAATTTCTCAATCAAGTTTGCTATTTCTTCTCTAGTAAAATCACCTTGGCCAATATCTTTAACTGAATTTTCTAAATCTGATAATTGGCGGTTTACCTCGGCTTTATGTTCCACCAATTCTCTTAATATCGGGGCGGCCTTCGTTTCATCCTCGATATTGTTCAACCACTGGTTAATAGCCGATAATATTCCACCTTTTCCAACAACGACAAGATTCTCGCTTTCTGCCATTTCTCCAGGTTTTCTACTTAAGTTTATTTGATCTCCAGTTTTGAAATATAGCTCAAATTGAGGGTTATATAAATAAGTAATTGTAACGCTTAACCCACCTTTTTGCTCTCTTTTTGTTGATATATCAAAATCTTCGCTTGAAAGATACTTTGAATTAAGCGCAGATTGAAGTTCTTTATGAAATGCCATACTGATTATCATAATCCTATTCTCCATTCATCATCATTTGCTCAATTCTATCAAATGATGAAATGTTAATAAAGCATTATTTGGTAATCAATTGCGCTTTATGGAGACGCTCCAATACTAGGAAGCATCACATGTATATTGCCGTCCGATAGTCACGCCGCCAATTGACGGAACCATGATATGTTCTGGTGTTTCAACCATGAATTCTCCGAACGAGACCACGCTTTTTCATATCATCCTGCTCTCCAAGATCATCTTACCTGTTGAGGTCATACGCCACTTTCTTGTAGCCAGCTGCGAGACTAGAGTATCGTCATCGGGTATCTGCATAACCCCCGGTTCTCCATTAATAAAGTTGGTCAAATTGCTTTCCAAGTCCGTCCTAATAGACCGCCACATCTCCGTGACTAGGTCGGCACAGTAATCATCCAAAGATGATGAACCATTGTTAACCGGCACTACCTCCCAGCCATAACCTTCTTCGTTAATGACTTCGATCAGACGATCCGTTACGCCACCGCCGACACCTGTATCATCGACATTGAACTTTACATGCTCGACCTCTGGATACTGCTGTAACATATCTTTAGCTAATCGAATCGCATTTCCCACCGTGACCATCGTGCTTTCTTTTGAAGTGGCTTTGCTGGCCGACTGTCTTTTTGCCTATACCGGCATACATCGCCGTTTCATCATCACCATAACGGGCAACGTCTACACCGATGACCAGTGTTGTTCCGGTAACCTTGATTTGGACCTCTTTGGCTGCATGTTCCGCAGCTTCAAGCGTTATGAATGTGCCGGCCTCACCTCGTGGAAACTGACCTTGCACACGAACTCGGTAAACGTCACTGCCCTCACCATACTTGCGCTTGAGCATTTCAATATTCTCTTTGCTTGTGCGTGGACTGTCCAGGCATGATACTTGATGCGTCTTGTATATACCTCGGTCTCTATTATGAGAATCAAAAAAGAACCCACTTGTTTTAGTTGGGTTCCCGCACATGAATAGCTTATTAAATTCACCTGATAGCGTACCGAAAATTGCAGCCATGATCCTATCATCTACGCCGGAGGCTTCATCTACAATGAACAGCATGTAATCCTCATGAAACCCCTGCATATTTTCCGGCTTGGTCGCTGTCCTTGCTGTAGCAAACCAGCGCTCCTCATGGTTCTTCATGTAAACCTTTGTTTTGGTCCATTTGAGGATACGTTTGAGGATCGGGCTTTTAGATTGCCACTAACTATCTCTGCCCATAGGACATCGTTTAGTTGCTGCCTTGTAGGTGCTGTACAAACCACTCGGGGATACGGAAAGCAGCATAGGAACCATAACGCTATAGCTGCTTCAAGAGCCGTCTTTCCCACTCCTTGGCCTGATCGAACTGTCACGAAGCGATGATTTGCAATATCACTTGAAACTTCATCTTGCCATTGATCTGGGATAAAGTTAAGGATCTCTTTAAAGAACGTTTTCGGGCTCTTTCGATAAATCGGTATCCTTTGTTTGAAAGCTATCATTCTTTTTGTAATACTCTCCGTCTTATGCATTACAAATGCCCCCCAATTGTTCACTCTAAAATTAATCTTAGGATCTACTTATATTTTAGCATCCACTAACTTTGGCATTACTGCGTTCTCTGTCCATGCTACATTTCCACCTCCCAAAGAAAATCCATGCATAGAACGTACTTTTATTGAATACAATAAGATTGTTTCACAATAACTAAATCAGGAGGTAGACCACCATGAAGGAGACTTATATTTCCTTTGGGTTTTTGGGAATTTGGGTAACAATCATGTTGGTCAGACCTTAGTGTCTGACCGGTTAGGAAGGGGTGATCTCCCCTACCTAACCGGTTAATAAATAAATATAAAAAAATCATCGATTTTCAACAAAAAAGAGCCTATGAACGGCTCTTTTTTCATATTTATTCATTAAATCTCATTCATCTGTAGTTAATTCAGCAGATGTGCTAAGGCTTCATCATCCCAGCGGCCAGACACTTTGTTCAGGAGCAAGGTTCAGCAACCGCCCCGCTCCGGGTTCGAGTTGACTACTGATACGGTCCTGCTCATATACTAGGACTTTATACCGCTAATGACCACCGACCATGTTACCAGTCTGCTCATTCCAAACGATTGGGTCAACGTAGCCAAATTCGTCCAGGCTGCGGCGAAGCTTCTCATACTCTGGGTCTCCTGGTTGAAGGCAGATGCGGGGATTATAGACAGCTGCATTGAGCTGCTCAATTGGCATAATTCTAATGTCTACTTAACCCACTCCTTAAAAATAATTTCAATGCTCTCAACCAAATTCACCTATGCAGCGATAGTTAAGGTGACAATATTGGAGGGGAGCGAAATTTGATGTTTACGATAATTCTGAGTACGACTCCGACTATCTGTAATGCACTAGCAGCGTTTTACTTGTTTAAAACAACTGTAGTAAAATCCAAGCGTTTGAGATGAGCAAAAAGGGCAACCTTGTTGGTTAGCCCTTTTTTTGATTTGAGTCGTTTTTTTCTCTACGACAGGATGGATCTTACCCATAAGTCTCCATCCATAATTTTTAATACTGATGTTAATACTAAGTTCAAATATCAAAAGGAGTTGAAATCATGGCAGGTTTTTTACCAAAAATATCCATTCCTAACGTTTCTCTTCCTAACATCCCTGTCCCTAACATCCCTGTTCCCGACTTCAAAGTTCCCGACTTCAAAGTTCCTGACTTCAAAGTTCCCGACTTCAAAGTTCCCGACTTCAAAGTTCCCGACTTCAAAGTTCCCGACTTCAAAGTTCCTGAGTTTCCCACGACAGGATATGAAACTAATAAGTTTGATTTAAAAGCCCAAGTCGAAAGTGGACCTCCTCCATGGAATGTCGCTTGGGCTGATGACATTACAGAACAGGATGCAATGATAGGGATTGTTTCTGTAGGTGTTTCCATTTTTGCCGAGAACCCGGCTCCTTTTTATCTCTGGATTGAAAACTTGATTAACCGTACAGTTTCTTCGTTATTACAAAGCGGTGAAAATTTCCCTAATGCTATAATAAATCAAGCTAAAGAACTTGCTGCAAATGCGATAAGACAGGCTATATCCGGAAATAATCCTATTGAAGTATTTCAGAACTATGACACTGTAGATTTTAAAGCAGGTGCCATAAAATATTCAGGAAGGAATCTCCTACTTGGTCAGACAGCTTCACCAACGTTCGGATTAAAACCATATGTCGCATTTCGATGGAGAGCAAGTGGCATTCCTGTTTATTATTATTGATATTATTTAATTTTCCGGGAAAAATTTAATCAATTCCAGATTTCTTCATATTAATTTGACATTTAATGCTTAAACAAAACTGCGAAGAACCTTCTTACCTGCCCCAGATACACTGTTTACACTTCTGCGGTTGCTGGGGCAGGCCAATATAATGGATTCGTTTTTTATTCATTGCTACTTTAACTCCTTATTTACATAATAAAAAGCCGCCCAATAATGAGCGACTTCGGAATATGTATACAGTTACGCCGTGCATTGAGCAGGTCCAGATCAGTGGCGTCCGCTCCGCATCCGCAGCAAATGCGCTGCGCTCTTTGCTTAAAATCTTTACGGACTTTGTAACAAAGGCGGACAAGACCATTTTACAGAGCCGATGAAATAAGAGTCAATGATACCATCGGTGAATATAGGTCTTGAGCACATCTATTCACATATCATACTGTTTATTTCTCACTATTTCGCGTTAAGCGCTCGTCTTAGCTTTATTGGCTTTTTTTACAGCTGTTATCTTCTCTCTCATTTGCAGAAGCATTTCAATAAGCTCTTCACGGCCAATGAGACGCACATTATTTGATTTTGCTAGCTTGTAAGCCTGCTCAGTATAATCTCTGTTCGTTACAACCCAAGCAGCTGAGGCACCGTAATGTGAAACTGCCCCACGAACCTCTTGTACTGCCTTCAGACCGACATTTTTGCTGTACCGCTTAGCTTGGACAACAATTCGTTTTCCGTCTTTTGCTAGGACCAGATCGGCACCGTAATCACAGGCTGCTTGAGTAACCTCAGCTTTGTATCCTTGAGATCGGAACAAATGACCAAGGTACTGCTCAAACTGCACGCCTTCCATTTTATCAATCTCAGCAATACCAGATTTCTTTAAGCGTTCGGCCCGCTTCTGCCCTATCACAATCATCAATGCAACTACAACAGCCACACCGATAGCCGCTCCAACTATAGCGCCCTGTAAGGTTTTGGTAAAATAGTATCCTCCGAGTGCTAGTCCCATTGCTGCTAAGCCAGCCAATCCCTGAAAAAACTCTTCTTCTTGTTTTGCCTTACTCTTTCTTCTTGCCACTTGAAACCCCTCCGCGAGTATGATCGTATAGGTCTGTATTCGTCACAAAGGAAGGAATTCCCTCTTTTGGTGTCGAACTTTAGTCCTACAAATAACGGAGGTGACTATACTTATGGATAGAGTGAGCGAAGCTTTTAAACCAGTCATATTAAAAATGCTTTTTGGTGGTGCATCAATAGCCATGATCTTCAAGCTACTTCAAATGTTTTCTTAGAAAAAGCGAGAGGAGGTACTCCCCGGATAAGCGCCGCAAGTGCGGCCGTACGTGTCACTCTCTTCTAATTTCCACAGTACAAATATATCATGTTAAAAGCCTAATAGACGGTCATTGTGCGGTCAAATTCCGGTCAAAAAACGGTCATGATAAAAGGGGGAACTGAAATGAGTTTAATGCATAAAACAATAGAACAAATAAATGAGGACGATTTAATATATTTAAAAGAGTCCGAAGTACAGGAAAGTAGGGTAATTGAATACAAAGAAATGCTCCCCTCCGATCAAGAAGAGGCGAAAAAAGAATTTCTAGCCGATGTCTCTTCATTTGCTAATGCTGGCGGAGGGGATATTTTATTTGGAGTTTCAGCGACTAAAGGTGTACCTACTAGTTTTCCTGGCTTAGACATTGATGATATTGATTCAGTTATTTTAAAGTACGAAAATTTAATTCGAACAGGCGTAGAGCCGAGAATTTTCGGCATTCAAACTCAAGCAATTCCTCTTTCTAATAAAAATATTATTTTAGTTATACGAATCCCAAATAGCTTTAACTCTCCACATATGATGACCTTAAAAAAAAGCCAGAAATTTTTCACCCGAAATTCTGCTGGAAAACATCAGATGGACATAACAGAAATTCGTTCAAGTTTTCTTAACACTTCTGTCATGTCTCATCGAATAAGAGATTTCCAGGCTGAACGAAATTCATTAATACAAATAAACGAGGCTAGTGTTTCGCTCTTAAATAATTCCTGCTTTATTACTTTACACCTTATTCCCTACAATGCTTGGGGAAATCAGCTGTATGACTTAACTAGATTTCATCAAGAACCAACGACTCTCCCTCCTTTATACGGATCAATAAGTGACTTTAGATTTAATCTTGAGGGATTCGTAACATTCTCAAAATTTTCTGTTAATGAACATCCGCATTCGTATGTACAAATTTTCCGCAATGGCATTATTGAAGCAGTAGATAAAGGCATGATTAAAGTAGATAGCAAGAAAAATCTAATTCCTTCTGTTGCTTTTGAAAAGAATATAATTGAAAAATTAAATAGATATTTTATAGAACTTAAAAATCTTCGCATTGTCCCTCCAGTAGTATTGCTGCTTTCAGTAAATGGAATTAAAAATTTCAAACTTGCTGTGTCCCCTGAAATTTGGGGTCCTGATAATGATGGATTCACAAAAAACAACATTCTTTTACCCGAAGTAATTTTCGAAACTTTCCCTGAGAATCCATATGCTTTAGCGAGATCCCTTAAGCCTTTGTTTGATACGTTTTGGAATGCTGGCGGTTGGTCAAAATCTATGAATTACGATGAACAAGGTGAATGGAATCCAGGTCAATAAAAAAAAGGGGGGTATCCTCCCCTTTTTTAAATTACATCAACTAATACTTCTAATCCTAATGCACAGGCCAATATATAAATCGCCCTTGAGTTGACTCGCCGGTACTTCCGCTCAATCATTCAAAGTTTCCAACTCAGTATCGAATTATATTCATGCTCATAATTTCGTAGTTAAAACATTCCTATCAATCTTTATTTAGCGTCCCCTTCAGCAGTAACTGCTTCAACCCAATTTTCTATTAGATCATCCTCAGAATCTCCGCCTCCGTTTTTGAGTTTCTCAATTTCAAGTCGTGTCTTCTCAATCTCAATTTTCATACGTTCCAGCTTCAGGCGGCGCTCATCTTTTTCTGGAGCAATCTCAATGAACTGCTTTATTGCTGATCTGAGTTCCTTCATGACGGTAGCCTCTGCTTTTATGTCGCTATTGTACTTATCCCAGGCTTGTTGATACTCCCACTCTTGCTCGGTTCCAAACATGCCGGGCTTTTTCTTTTTAAGAACCTTTGTAACATCGTCCTTATCCTTAACATGCGTGATACGGCGTCCCCAAATAAGCCGTTGATACAGACTAATTACGTTTTCCCAGAGCATATCTGCCGGACTCATGGTTTCAACAATCTCGCGGATCTCCATGAACTCAGGGTCCTGAGGCATGAACTTACTAAAAAACCCATGCTTGAGCGCCTTCTGATTTCCTTCAGGCCCACCCTTACCGCCTTTGTTCCCCTTTGCATTTTGGTTGCCCTTCTTAGCTCCTCGCGGTCTGCCAGATGCCGGTATTTCATCCCATTGATCAGTGCTTTTCCACCTACGAACCATTGAAGGGTTGATCCCAAGGTCTGCCGCGATTTCAGTGGATTTTTTCTGCCGCCCACTCTTCAACCACATCTTCAGCGCCTTTTCACGATCCGGGCTTTTCTCTCTTGTCAACTAACTTCACCTCGGCCTTACTGCGTATTTGAGTTGGACCCTCATTTTAAAGGTCTAAATAGGTCAAACGTTACTAATGAAAATAAGCCTCAGATTGAACTCAGGCTTTGGCTGCTTGCTGTATTCTACTAATATTTGTTAATTGAATTCACTTTAATATATATTGTATGTCATTCGTAAAGTACGGATTTTCATTGATGTGATTTGTTTTGTTCTTTACTCCCTCAAATGAATTCATCATGACCCTATTGTAGTACATTCGTTAGAGTTCAAAGTCCTCTAAAGCATCGTCTAGGGTATCCTGTAGTAGCCCTACATACCTCAGAGTCACCTTTTCCTCCGAATGATTGAAGTGATCCATTAGTAACGCTATGTCCTTCGTTTCGAGGTACAATCTATAACCGAATATCTTCCTCATGGAGTGCGTACCGATCTCTTCAAGATTATGCTCTTTGGCAGCGCCTCTAATAATTTTGTACGCCATGTTTGGTGTGATCGGATATGCCTTTCCTCTTTTACGCTTCCTGCTGGGAAACAAATATTCAAAATCGGCTTTTTCTTTGATGTAGGCATCGAGTGCTTTCCGAAGTGATTTACGAATATGCACACTCTTTACTTTCTTTGTCTTTTTTCGGTTATTGTAATGTGAGTACCTTTTACATCTCGGACTGTAAGTGGAAGTATGTCTGATATGCGAAATCCTGTATTGATTCCAACAAAGAAGATGATGAAGTCACGAATATTTTTGAAATATAAGTATTTCTTTATAGCATCTAGTTTTTGGGGATCTCGTATTGGTTGTACGAACTTCATTTCATCACCTCCAATATAGTGTTAAGGAAAACTTTCCTGAGCAAAAGAAAAAGCGCTTCAGTGGGCGCTCTTGGTAAAGAGGGATTTGTTATATGTACAATGTATCAATTATTTGATTCTGTAGTGCTGCGGATTTATTTAGTGTCAATCAACCGCTCTCAACGGTGGATTATAAGCAATGAGATCTTCGCCACTTTCGTAGGTGTTTGAATACTCTTGGCTTTTACTCTTTAATCTCCTTAAAACGGATCTCTTTAACTTATATTTCCTACCCAAAGAATCCTCAACGTAGAGCGCCCTGAGTCTCATATGAAAAATATGAGGTGCCTCTTTATAAAAAAGTATAGAATCCATTGGACTTATGGTTTCTGAATTGCCAACATCCGCTAGTGAAAAATACCCCCTCCCCTCACTCATGTTAATTGTCCCTGAAATACTCTTCACTCGTAATGGTTTATCTGTTAGATTAATCAATTTGTATTCAACAAAATCACCAGCATACGGGCTTTCTTCCGTCCCTCTTAAATAAACAATTCTACATTCCAATTTAAGTCTTCGTTTATTGAGTCTCCAAGTTAAGACATTCCACGCAAAAGTTGATGTAGCTATTATTGCAGCATATATTGCTATGTACTCAGTTGTTTTCATCAAATCACCTCTATCCAAAGATTAGCAGAACATCGCTATATCGTCAGTAAAAATGGCGTTCAGTCCTCGACTGTTTTTATAATGTCAGAAACTTATTAGCACGTCCAGACCGATACGTTCTCGATCCATATCTTTAGCCACTGAGATTCACGGTCGCCAGGAAGTGGTAGGCATGAGCTGCGGGGTGATATGCCCGTCACAGATTACCGCAACCAGATATGTAATAGTAAGAAGGCCCTCGCCTCAATATCTTTATTATATTTGGGACTCATGCTGGTACACTACGGAATTCACGCCATATTATGTTGTTGGGCAAAAAACTTCTCCAGTTATCTACCCGTCACAGTTGTTGAGTTATCTTAATCGATTTCACCATCTTTCTTCCTACCCAGTCCATAATCGATTGTTACGAAGTCCAAATCACCACTGAATATCAGCGTACTCGCCAGTGAAGCAATGACGTCATCTCTAGTCTGTTGATAGAGCATGTAGCTAAATATTTTCAAGAGATATTCGGGTCACGGAAGTGTGCAAAGCACTTCAGACTTCTACACTCACAAATATGGTAACCTTGTGATAATGTCCTCTTTTATCATAACTCCCCCTCAACTTCCCACAAATACAAAAAAGCCCCCAGCGCGTATAGCGCCAAGGGCTGCTGTATCCTAGTAAAGCGTCATGTACTGATCTCTTTCCCACTCGTGGACCTGGGTGCGGTAGATATCCCATTCGATTTCCTTCAGCTCGTAGAAGTGGGCCAAGGCATGTTCGCCTAGGGCTTCGGTGATCACGTGGCTGCGGATCATTTCGTTCAGGGCTTCCTTCAGATCGGACGGCAGGCTTGGAATGCCTTCTTCAATCCGCTCTTCTTCGGACATGACATAGATGTTACGGTCAATCGGCGCTGGAAGATCCAGCTTACGCTTGATTCCATCGAGACCTGCCTTCAACATTACAGCCAGTGCAAGGTACGGGTTAGCCGCCGGGTCCGGATTACGAACCTCAACGCGTGTACTAAGCCCTCTCGAAGCCGGAATACGGATCATCGGGCTGCGATTGCTTGCAGACCATGCAACATAGCAAGGTGCTTCATAACCTGGAACCAGACGTTTGTAAGAGTTAACCGTCGGGTTGGTGATTGCAGCAAAAGCACGTGCGTGCTTCAGAATCCCTGCCATGTAATAACGGGCTGTCTTGCTAAGACCCAGTTTATCGCTCTCATCGTAGAACATATTCTCGCTGCCATTGAACAGGGATTGGTGGGCGTGCATACCCGATCCGTTCATGCCGAACAAAGGCTTAGGCATAAAGGTTGCATGCAGGCCGTGATGACGGGCTATCGTCTTCACGACAAGCTTAAAGGTCTGAATCTGATCCGCTGCCTTGATGGCATCGGCGTATTTGAAGTCAATCTCATGCTGGCCGGAAGCCACTTCATGGTGGGAAGCTTCAACCTCAAAGCCCATTTCCTCCAATGTCAACACGATCTCACGACGGCAGTTCTCCCCAAGATCCATCGGCGCCAAATCGAAATATCCACCCTGGTCATTCAGCTCAGTGGTCGGATTGCCCTTCTCATCAGTTCTGAACAGGAAGAATTCCGGCTCAGGTCCAACGTTCATAGCAGTGAAGCCCATTTCTTCCGCTTCCTGCAGACAACGTTTGAGGATACCGCGCGGATCTCCGGCAAACGGTGTTCCGTCCGGCATGTACACATCACAAATCAAACGTGCTACACGGCTGTCTGTCACCCAAGGGAAGATTACCCAAGTGCTCAGGTCCGGAAACAGATACATGTCGGATTCTTCAATCCGCACATAACCTTCGATGGAAGAGCCATCGAACATCATTTTATTGTCGAGTGCTTTTTCAAGCTGGCTTACTGGAATCTCAACATTCTTGATCGTTCCCAGCAAATCGGTGAATTGCAGGCGAATAAACCGGACGTTCTCGTCCTTGGAAATGCGCAGAATATCCTCTTTAGTAAAGCTCACGTTACCCTCTCCCTTTCAACAGCTCTATATTATTTATTAAAAAACCGGGATAGCTCACCTTGGATTAGAGACACTTGTCCCGGTCTTTTACCGGAAACCAGCTCCTGCTTCAGCAGACGGTGAAGCTGCGAATCAGACAACTCTCTACGTCTCACCTCTGTGTCAGGGGTAATAACCGTAGCTTCTTCAGATTCCTTCGAGACAGGATTCATCACCTGCTTGATGCCGGCAATATTTACACCCTTCTCAATCAACGCCTTGATCTCAAGCAGACGTTCGACATCATTAAAAGAGAACAAACGCTGGTTGCCGGAGGTACGCGCAGGTACGATCAGGCTGTGCTGCTCATAATAACGAATTTGTCTGGCAGATAGATCAGTTAACTTCATTACGATTCCAATAGGGAATAATGCCATATTTCTGCGGATTTCATCACCCATGACTCATCCAACCTTCCAATGATCTTTTTCTCATCTCATTGTACATTTCCTAATATGGCGTGTCAATGGTATGTGAGTTTTTCTCACAAGATTTCTTTCACCCATTGTGAGATTAAGAGATTAAAGTGCCAGATGCATGGGATCAGGCTCCCCGAAGTATATCACATAGAGCAATCCTCACGCAAAATCACAGGCTGCTGCAAAGGCTGCGGCAAGCCTGTATTCGACATCACAGTCCCGGTATCCCGCTTCATGTCATGTTATGCTTCAATGACCCATTCCCCTTCTCCCGCCGGCGTCTCGAATCCGTTCAGGAAACGGGTCAGAATCTCCTCGGTAATGGTGAATGCCGCATTGGCGTCAAAGCGAGCGCTGCGGATGCGGAGCCTTCGGCGCAGCTCTTCCGGCTCTACCTTCAGGTGAACCAAAACCCACTGCCCGCCGTGCTGCTCGATCAGCTGTTTGTATTCGTCGCGTCTTCGCTGCTGCCAGAAACTGAAATCAACCACGACATGGCGCTTTCCGGCAAGCAGCTCTATTAGCTCCTTACGCAGCTTGCGTTCCGACTGCTCTTTGAAGGATTCATAAGCCTCTTCCGGGTAATCAAGGCCATAACGGCCATGGGTACTCCAGATATCCTCATCGATGGACAGCCGGGCGAATCCCTCCTGCTCCAGCTTGAGCGCAAAGGTCGTCTTGCCCGATCCCGCTACTCCACACATCATTACAGCGACGGCAGCTTCATTGTCCTGCTTTCTCTGGAGTAAGTTTTCAATAGCTGCTGCTTCCTGCAAGGTCTACTCTCCTCTCCAAGCCTGACATATGAACATAACGGCTTCTATGCCGCACAGATGCTACAGCAGCTTGCGCTCCCTCATGCTCTGCAGAGCCATTAACACCCCGTATTTTACATGGGAGTAAGTTAGTCCACCTTGCATATACCCGATATACGGAGCACGGATCGGCGCGTCCGCAGACAGTTCCAGACTTCCGCCCTGGATGAATGTCCCGGCAGCCATGATGACTGGATGTTCATATCCGGGCATGTCCCAAGGCTCAGGCACGACATGGCTGTCTACCGCTGCTGCGCGCTGAATACCTTGTACGAAGGCAATCAGATGCTCGGGTCCGTCAAAAGCCACCGCCTGGATCAGATCCGTGCGCGGTTCATGCCAGGCAGGCTTGGTGGTGAAGCCGCAGCGCTGGAATACCGCCGATGCGAAGATACTTCCCTTCACAGCCTGTCCCACCGTATGTGGAGCCATGAATAGACCTTGATACAAGCCGCGCGTCGTGCCGAGCATCGCTCCTACCTCCCCGCCGATTCCTGGTGCTGTCAGGCGGTAGGCCGCCAGTTCCACCAGCTCTGCGCGGCCGCAGATATAACCGCCGGTCTCGGCGATTCCGCCGCCGGGATTCTTGATCAGCGAACCGGCCACCAGATCAGCGCCTACCTGCGGCGGCTCCAGTGTCTCGGTGAATTCTCCATAACAGTTATCCACGAATACGATGACATCCGGTTTAATGGCTTTTACCCGTGCTGCCATCTCGCCAATCTCAGCGACCGTGAAGGACGAACGCCAGTCATAGCCGCGTGAACGCTGGATTCCGATGACCTTGGTCTTGTCGCTGATCGCCAAAGCGACTTCATCCCAGTCAACCTTCCCCTCTTCTGTCAGCGCAGTCTCACGGTAGCCGATGCCGAAATCCGCCAGAGAGCCAGTCCCATCCCCCGGCTTGCCAACTACCTTATGCAGCGTATCATAGGGGCGTCCTGTAATGTACAGAAGCTCATCTCCAGGCCGTAGCACACCGAACAGAGCTGTAGATATTGTATGAGTTCCTGAAGCGAAATGCGGCCGGACTAGCGCAGCTTCCGCACCGAATACTTCGGCATAGACCAGATCCAGCACCTCGCGCCCCCGGTCATTGTAGGCATATCCGGTAGAACCCGCGAAGTGAAAATCACTCACATGCTGACGCTGGAAGGCTTCGATCACCTTCCACTGATTATGATCCACAATCCGGTCCAGCGCCTTAACCGCACCTTCGATTTCAAGCTCTGCAGCTTCCGCTGCCTGTAATAAATCCTCTGCAAATCCTGCCATGTCCCCTTCATCTCTCCTAACATTCCTGTATAATGATGTTCCGCTTCTGCATCAGGGAAAACCCGCACAGCAAAGCCTGCCTGGATCAATATCCGAAGCAGACTGTTGCAATGCGGGGCTATGAATGCTTCATTTCTAACCAGCCAAGTAAGCTCCAAACGGGGTCAGATAAGCAATTATTGCGGCTCCACGAATTCAGCCAGCTTGTAGCTCCATTTATCATAATCCTCTTTATTCAGCCTCACGTTGTAGAGCACATCGCTGCCGTCGTAATTCTGTTCAAGCACCTCGCCCACCCGGTAGAGCAGAGAGGACAGATCCCCCCGGTCTCCGGGAATGCGGAAGATTAGAGTATCCCCGGCCAGCTGATCGCTGATGATCTCTGTGATCCGTGAGAGGTCGTCCTCATTAAAAGCACTGATCTTCAGGAAGCCCTCACCGGTCGGGAGCATTTCCAGTTGCTCCGGCTGACACAGGTCGGACTTGTTGAACAGAACGATCTGCGGTTTGCCTGCCGCGCCCAGATCCTGCAGAATCGTCTGAACGACCTGCATCTGTTCCTCACGCATCGGAGATGAGGCATCCACCACATGCAGCACCAGATTGGCTTCATTCACTTCCTCCAGGGTAGCGCGGAAGGAGGCTACGAGATCATGCGGCAGATTCTGAATGAAGCCGACGGTGTCCGTAAGCACGACCTCCTTGCCGCCTGGAAGCTGAAGCACACGTGAGGTAGGATCAAGGGTTGCGAACAGCTGGTTCTCGATGTACACATCGGCATCGGTCAGCTGCTTCAGCAGCGTGGATTTGCCGGCGTTGGTATAGCCAACAAGCGCCACCTGAACCGCACCGCTCTTGCGGCGGTTTTCGCGGTGCAGCCCTCGGGTCTTAACCACCTCGTCCAGATGGCGCTTCAGCTCGGTAATCCGGTCACGGATATGCCGGCGGTCCGTCTCCAGCTTGCTCTCTCCGGGACCTCTCGTACCGATTCCGCCTCCCTGACGCGACAGATTCTTGCCTTGCCCGGACAGGCGCGGCAGCAGATAAGACAACTGGGCCAGCTCCACCTGGATGATCCCTTCCCGGGTCTTCGCGCGTCCGGCGAAGATATCGAGAATCAGCTGCGTACGGTCAATGATTTTGAGATCCAGCGCCTCTTCCAGATTGCGTACCTGCGCCCCGGACAGCTCCTGATCGAAGATGGCGGTATTCGCGCCAAGCCCGTCAGCGGCCATGCGAAGCTCTTCCACCTTGCCTTTACCGATAAACCATCTCGAATCCGGGGTCTCCTTATTCTGCCGCAGTACATCCAGCACCTCTACCCCGGCAGTCTCGGCTAATTGTACCAGTTCCTGAAGCGAAAGCTCTGGATCTATGCCCGTGCGTTTAATTTTGTCCGTAACCAGACTGACAAGGATCGCGCGGTCCTGCATTTCGGTCTCTGTATCATGTGTTGTAATTGCCATTCATTCCATGCTCCTTATCTATTCTTCCTATACTATCCTTTGAAATCCTCAATCCGCAGCGTCATCAGCTCCTGCTTGCCCGGACTTGTGCTCTCATATTGGTTCAGTAACCGTACAGCCTGTGCACGTACAGCCTTCTCAATACTATTGCGTACAAACCTTGCATTGCTGAAAGCGTGCAGACTCTCTGTCTTCTCCGTAAGCAAATGCTGCTTAAGTCTGAGTATGGCCTGCGGCATCAAAATATAATCACGGTCCTTGGCCATCAGCTCGGCAATCTGCAGCAGCTGGTCGATGGTATAATCGGGAAATTCTACCTGGATCGGAAACCGCGAGGGCAGACCCGGATTGCTCATCAGAAAATAATCAATCTCGCCGGAATACCCGGCCAGAATCAGTACAAACTGGCTGCGGTGGTCCTCCATCGATTTCACTAATGTATCGATGGCCTCCTTGCCGAAATCCTTGTCTCCGCCGCGGGCCAGACTGTAAGCTTCATCGATAAAAAGAATGCCGCCGAGCGCTTTTTTAACCAGATCCCGCGTCTTCTGGGCCGTATGTCCGATATATTCGCCTACCAGATCAGCGCGCTCTACTTCGATCAGATGCCCTTTGCTGAGCACACCCATCCGCTGGAACAACTTCGCCACAATCCGGGCAACCGTGGTTTTGCCTGTCCCCGGATTGCCCTTGAATACCATATGGTAGGCCTGGCCTCCGGTGGCAAGTCCGGCTTCACTGCGCATCTGGGCCACCTGCAGCAGGGCATAGATCTCGAAGACCAGCTCTTTGATGTTATCCAGACCTACAAGTGCATCCAGTTCCCGGCTCAGCTCCTGGAACAGTCCGCTGTGACTGCCGGTCTTGGGAGTTGCCGTGCCGCCAACGCTATCAGCCGGCAAGCCGGACACCGGGGCCGGAGCCTGATTATTCAGCACAATATTAATCTGCCTGGACGGTCTGCGTTCTTCCCGTCCACTGCTTGCCGCCGCTACATGTCCGTTCACCTAGTTCACCTCATTATACAGGTCTGACTTGCTCTAACCAGTCTATTCCAGTATAAAAGGCGTTATTAGCAGTTTTGGAAATTAGCAGATTTACAGCGACAGCTCCTGGAATTTCCATTTGGTATAGGCCAGGATTTCGCGGGGCTTATACTTAAGCATCGACATCACTTTAGACTCCGTCACACCAAGCTCAGGGTTCTTATACCCCAGCTTACGCGCAATCTCCAAGGCGCGGCGGCCATGGAAATCATGGGTAATTACGACGGCTGAAGACAATCCTTCCTGCTGCATGACTGTCTTACTGAAGAGAAGGTTCTCGTAAGTGCTGGTAGACTGGTCCTCCAGATTGATCAACTTGTCCGGTACTCCATGGGCAACCAGATACCTCTTCATGCCTTCGGCTTCTGTGTACTTATACTCCGGCTGATCCAGCCCTCCGGAGACGACAAAATGGCTGAATGCACCAGATTTATACAGCTCAAGCGCATAATCCAGCCTTTCCTTCAGCCCCGGACTCGGTTCATCCCCCCACATCGACATCCCCAGAATGACTCCGGCGTCCGCCTTCACCATAGGCGTGGTGGTATCTGCACTGTTAATTCTGTTAAAGGCCACTCCGCACCAGATGAATCCAGCCACAATCAGTACCAGCAGCGAAACCGTCAGTACCCTCTTCGTACGATGTTGGCGCTTGCGCGACACTTTGCGGATCGGGGATGAACCCCGTTGATAGACATACCAATCCATGATCTACTTCCTCCTAAATTCTCCATGATGAAACAATTCGGCACGATGCTTCAGTGAAAGGGAGAAATACGGAAAGGCATGAGCGTCTATTGCACGCAGTATTGCATTGGCTGTCGACCAGGCTAACTGATAATCACTGTCCGTGATATCCTCCCGTTCCAGCGCTTCCTCCAGCTCATCCTCATCCAGCAAGAACACTTCACCGTTCCACAGCACTACAACATCCAGATACAGATCATCGAACCAGGGAACCCCTTGATCGGTCACGCCCTGGACCTTGCAGGTGTCGATATACCACTGCACAATATTTTGCCGTTCATCAAACATGGCCGTCACAATATAGTTACCGTCCTTGGGAAAATACTGCAGCCATGAATATCCCTTGTCCGCTATGCGGTATGTATGCCTGCCGTAACTCTTCCATAGCGGCTCTTTCAGCCCGTATATGGTGTAGAGTGTGATATAACCGCTGAATTCCCGGGTCTCCACATAGCGGCAGGCAAAATGGCGGCGGGTAATCCTGCGCCAATTGGCCCGGTCTCCGAATTTACGTTTCATATGAATAACCCTCTTCTGATAATGTTGCCTTCAGCTTAACACATTTTGCAGAGACACTCAAAACAAGTGTTACCGGCATTACGGCAAAAAGCTGAAGAAAACCCCGACCTCCGGCAATTCTGCATAGCGCAGAGCTCCCGGAGCTGTCAGGGTTATCGTTAATGCTATGAATTTGACTTCATGTCAGTCTAATGCACATTGCCGGGTCCTTCGACAAAACCGCTGCCCGGATCACTTGCCGGATCGGTTCCGGCATTCGGGTCAGGGATGATTCCGGGATCGACAGTACCGCTCGTCGCCTCCGGTGCCGGTGTCGCTAACGGCTCTGGCGTGGCTGGCGCAGGCGGCGGTGTCATCTCAGGCGGGGATGTGGCTGCTCCGCTGCCGTTATCCCCTCCTTGGCCATTGCCGTTATTACCTGGACCGTGATTGCCTGGACCATTATTACCTGATCCGTTATTCCCAGGTCCATTGTCTGGCGGATTGCCGCCGTTCTCTCCATTTCCCGAATTGCCGCCGTTATCGGGGTTATCCGTAGGCAGATTCGGGTCAGGTGTCACCTCTGGCTCTGGAGTCTGAAGCTCATCCTGGACAGACACTGTTACAGTCCCGGACGGCTCGCTCTCCTGGTCAAGCTCCTGATAATACGCGGTAACATAATATTCGTAAGACAGTCCCGGCATCGCACTGATGTCCCCGATATTCGAAGCCATAGTGTTCATGAGCGGGGTGAAGTCTGCTTCAGACGTCTCGCGGCGGTAAATACGGTATTCTACACCGCTGGCCGCAGCAGGATTCCAGCTCATATTGACCGTCATCGTGGATGGATCATACGCAGCCTGGAAGCCCGTTACTGCCGATACCGCTTCAGGCGTCGGCGTAGCCTCTACCTCTACAGCAGCGCCCTTCGGTACCGGGAACTGCTTGGCAGGTACACCTTCGAGCGCCTTCTCCATGACCTTGCCCCAGAAGGCAGCGGCCAGCGGACTGCTGTTCTTCAGCAGATGGGTCTTGCTCGGCTTGTCGTAGCCCATCCATACCGCTGCCGTCCATTCCGGCGTATAGCCGACGAACCAGACATCACGGTTCGAGCTGATGCCCTTATATCCGCTTTGTGTTGTACCGGTCTTACCGGCTACCGGACGGTTAATTTTTGCTTTTTTACCTGTACCGTCCTGTACAACACGTTGCATCATCTCTGTCATCTGATAAGCCGTCTGTTCACTCATTACACGGTCTGGCTTGGTGTTTGCCTTGTAGACAGTCTTATCATCAGCATCAGCTATAGACTTGATGGCATATGCCTCCCGCAGCTCTCCGCCATTGGCAAAGGCACTGTAGGCCTGGGCCATCTCCAGCGTATTCGTCCCTTTACTCATGCCCCCGAGGGCAAGAGACAGGTTCTTGTCTTCATCCTTCAGATCGATGCCCAGCTTCTTAGCGAACTGGAAGCCGGTATTCACACCGATCTCATTCAGCAGCCAGACTGCCGGAATATTCTCCGACTTCGTCAGCGCATCGCTCATACTGATCGACTTCGAGTATCCGTGCAGGTTGTTCGGACAATATTTGCCGAAGCACTGCTTCTCATTGCTCAGCATGGAATCATTCGTGAATTTGCCGGATTCCAGTGCCGGTGCATAGGATACCAGGGGCTTGAAGGCAGACCCCGGTGAGCGGCGGCTGCCGTCGATCCGGCTGTAGCCTTTTTTCTCATAATTACGTCCGCCCATCAAGGCTACAACGCTGCCGTTCTCCTGATTCACAATGGTCATCGAGCCTTGTACCAGCTCATCGTCCACACTTTTCTCAAAGTTATCACTATCGGCAAAAGCATCCTCAATCGTCTCCTGGGCATGCTTATCCATGGTTGTATAAATCTTGTACCCGCCGATGTTGAGATCATCCTCGGTCAGCCCGAATTTGTCCTCAGCCTCACCAATCGCATAATCAATGAATGCCTGGTAACGCTGCTTCTTTTCAGGCGGCTTGTAGTTGTAATCCACGACCTTAGCCTCGTCCATTTGCTCCTTGGTAATCTTTTTCTGATCATACATCAGCTGAAGCACAACACCGCGGCGTTCCTTCGACAGCTCGGGATTGCGCAGCGGATTGTAGCGGGAAGGCCCCTTAGGCATTGCAGCCAGCGTAGCCATTTCCCACAGCTTGAGATCTTTCAGATTCTCCTTGCCGAAGTATCGGATGGAAGCGGCCTTGATCCCATAGATGGTTCCGCCGAAAGGAATCCGGTTCAGGTACATCTTAATGATGTCTTCTTTGGTTTCGTTTTTCTCGAGTGCTACAGCAATCGAAACCTCGGTCGCTTTGCGGAAAAAGGTCTTATCCCGGGTCAGGAAGATATTCTTCGCCAGCTGCTGGGTGATCGTACTCCCGCCTTCAACCATGCTGCGTGCCGCAATATCCTTGACAGCCGCGCGTCCAATGGACCAGAGATCCACCCCGTTGTGCTCGAAGAACCGTTTATCCTCGGTCGCCACAAACGCGGTAATCAGCAGCTCGGGAATATCCTGGTATTCCACCGGATCACTCTTCTCCAACGACAGCTCGCCGATCAGATTGCGGTTCCGGTCAAAGATCTGCGTCGGCGGATTCACCGTCAGCTTGTCCCTGTTCTCATCTAGCAGCTTCTGCCCGTTCAGCATGATGAACAAGTAACCGCCCAGCGCACAAAAAATAGCCAGCGCAACTGAAAAAAACAAACTCCACAGCACACGTTTTTTGGTTAAGAATCTTTTCTTTTTTTTCTTCGGCTTCCCTTGAGAGCTTGGCGGCTGACTTCCTCTGTTTCTATTGCCGCCGCTCCGGGTTAGTTGGTCTCTGGACATGCTGCCTCCTGACTCCCTTAACGGAAAAAACATAAATGATGTTCACGAATGAAAAGAACAACCTTCTCAGGTTGCTCTCTCGCACTCTCTATTCAAACGATTTATAAACAAAAAGGTTTCGCTTCAAGACGGTAAAATCTTAATTCTCGCTATTGTTCTCCTGCATCAGTGATACGCTTCGTTGCGGAGTAAACGTGGAAATCGCATGCTTGTACACCATCTGCTGGCGTCCGTCACTGTCGATGACAATGGTGAAGTTGTCGAAGGCTTTGATAATTCCCCGGATTTGAAATCCGTTGGTCAAATATACTGTGGCAGGGATATTCTCTTTGCGCAGCTGGTTCAAGAACGTATCTTGAATGTTAATGGACTTGTTCATATGACGTACCCCCAATGGTTCAATTAGATTGTTCAGAAGTATATTCAAGACCTGTAAGAAACTTTCCTGCTATTATACCATTTATTTTTGCGAAATTCTCAGAAAAGTTTTGGCTCTCCAGGACGTCGATCCACTGAATCTCCTTCATGTGGCGAAACCATGACAACTGCCGCTTGGCAAACCGGCGGGTATCACGCTTCAGCAGCACTACGGCTTCTTCCAGCGTCATCTCCCCCTCCAGGTAGGCGGCAATTTCCTTATAGCCCAGACCCTGCATAGACACAAGACTCCTGCCGTAGCCTTGATCCAGCAGCTGCTGGACCTCAAGCACGAGGCCATCCGCCAGCATCTGATCAATTCGCTCTTCAATACGTTTATATAGTATTTTCCGGTCCATTGTCAAACCGATCAGGCATAAATCGTAGGGTGACTCCTTGTTCTGGTCAGCAAGTGAGTCGGATAACGGGACGTTCGTCTGGTGATAAATCTCCAGCGCGCGGATGATCCGCCTGCGGTCATTGGGATGCAGCCGCTCTGCGCTGACCGGGTCTACCGCTGCCAGACGGGCATGTAAGGCATCAGCCCCATGCTCTTCGGCATAAGCCTCCTGCTGCTTGCGGAACGCCTCGTCAGCCACTGCTTCGGAGAAGCGGAAGCCGTAGCATAACGATTCAATGTACAGTCCTGTTCCGCCCACAATAAAAGGCAGCTTGCCTCGCGCACTGATCTCCTCGATCAGCCGGGCCCCCTGCTCCTGGAATTCAGCCGTAGAATACGCATCCTGCGGATCATGAATATCAATCAGATGATGGGGGATGCCCTTCATTTCCTCAGGCGTGATTTTGGCCGTACCAATATCCATCCCGCGGTAGACCTGCATCGAATCCCCGGAGATGATCTCGGCTCCGTGGGCTTCGGCCAGCTCCAGACTCAGTCTGGTTTTTCCGACCGCAGTCGGACCCAGCAGTACAAGCACTTTGCGTTTAGTCTTAGTTGTCAATGGTAATCACCCCGTACGATGTTTTGGCATTGGCCCGCAGCAGCTCCTTGAAGCCCAGCCGGTTAAATTCTCCGCTCAGCGCCTTCTCTTTGAGCAGCACTGTCTTGCGGGCCACCCTGGTTGCCTCAGCCACGCTATCAGCCGACAATGCAGCAGGATTGGCGAATTGCCGCAGCGGCGAGATCGCCGCCGAATCCGTCAGCGGCACCCGGAACATCGGGTCGAAGTAGACAATGTCGATGCTCTTGTCCGGCTGGGCCCGCAGGTATTCCAGATGGTCCCCGTGCTGCACATCAATCCGGCGCAGCGCTTCGTTCACCTTGATCTGACCGGACACATACCCGCTCATCCCTTCCAGCAGGAGGGCATACAGCGGCAGAGAGCTCTCCAGCGCCGTCACCTTGGAGGTTTCCCCTCCGGTGACAGCGAACAGCAGCGAATCCGCTCCGAGTCCGGCCGTGCAGTCCAGCACGCTGTCGCCGGGTAGCATACCTGCCGCATCAATCATAGGGTCCGGCTCACCTCTTAAGATTCTTTTAGCGCGGACAAACCCCATGCTGGGATGGAATTCCATCGGCGGCATTCCCGGCGTAATCAGCCGGACCGCCTCCTGGAGGACCACCAGAATCTGTTCGTCCCCGTAATGCTCCACCAGCTTGCTCATCGAGAATTTCGCTCTCGGAGCATAGGCGCAGCCTGTGCGGTCCGCAAGCTCCCGGGCCCGGGCCACCACTTGCGGTATCGGGTCAAAGCCCGTGGTTATAATCATGTTGCCTCCGATCCTGCACTCTATAAATGTACAATATAGCCACTACATAACGCGCTTAAACAGCTTCTCCAGATCATAGGCCGAGAAAGAGACAACGATCGGACGTCCATGCGGGCAAGTATAAGGCTGACGGCAAGCCGCGAGCCTGGTGAGGAGCGATTCCACTTCCAGCTCTGTAAGCTTCTGGTTGGCTTTGATTGAAGCCTTGCAGGAGCAGAGAATGGAGGATTTCTCACGCAGCTTGGCGAGGTCAATCGACCGTTCGTTCAGCACCCACTCTGCCATCTCTTCGATTACCGCCTTCTCGTCCCCTTCCGGGAACCAGTACGGTAAGGAACGGACCAGGAAGGTCTGTCCGCCAAAATGCTCAAGCACAACCCCCGCCTGCTCGAACCAGTGCAGCCGTTCACTGAGCTGCCTGCTCTCCGAAGGCGTGAACTCCAGCGTAATCGGCAGCAAAAGCTCTTGTGAGGCATCTTCCGGCTTGCCGAATTTCTCGTAATAAAATTCATAATTCACCCGCTCATGCGCAGCGTGCTGGTCAATCAGGTACAGCCCGCTG
Organism: Paenibacillus rhizoplanae; assembly: GCF_042684125.1. NCBI lineage: Bacteria > Bacillati > Bacillota > Bacilli > Caryophanales > Paenibacillaceae > Paenibacillus > Paenibacillus rhizoplanae. Next base: position 236,520 of record NZ_JBHUKY010000054.1, read on the forward strand.
TCATTCTGGGCGATAATATAAGTTCCGTGATGCTGGCCGATATAATTCAGCTCGGGAAACTGCGGAAGACCCGAGCCGGTCTGCTCCGCAGGAGCGTATAACTCTCCGGCCGCCTGCTGCTGCCCCCGGCCAGCGATGGCTGCCTGAGGACGGTAGCTGTCACGGGGGCCGGAGGAAGGCTGGCGGTATGAACCCTGGGCGGCGCTTCCACCGCTGTATGCAGCAGCCGTCTCTCTGGCCTGCTGCTGCTCCTGTGCATTGCTGCCAGTATAAGGCTGGGTATTCCCGGATGCCTGGGAAGCAGCATAAGGGTCTCCAGCGGCTCCAGCGGCAGGGTCCTTTAATGGACCAGCGCTGCCAGAGAACGGAGCACCGCTCCGTCCGCTGGAAGGAGGCTGGTTGCCCCCTGCGACGCCAGCTCCGCCAGGCATTCCCTGACCGTAGCTGCGCGGATCTGCTGACTTATCTGTGCCTCCCGCTTCCGTACCTTGCTGAATACTGCCCGGAGCTGCGCCTTTGGAGAAGGCGAATTGCTCCTGAATGAATGAGCTGCTGTTCTTGCCGCCGATGATCTCCTTAGCGGGGCGCGGAATCAGGCTCTGGCCCATCAGCAGGGAGCGAAGCTGCTGCTCTATGAACCCGTACAGCTCGGGTTCTTTGCTGAAGCGCACTTCAAGCTTGGCCGGATGCACGTTGACATCCACCAGTGACGGGTGCATCTCCAGCTTCAGGACCAGCAGCGGATAACGGTTAATCGGCAGCAGCGTATGGTAAGCGCGCATGATAGCCGCGTTCAGTCCGTTGCTGCGGATGTAACGTCCCCCGACCAGCGTCGTCACCGCATTGCGGTTCGAGCGTGTCCACTCGGGGCGGCTGATGTAACCGGAGATCCGGAAGTCCGGATCTTCCGCCGACACAGGGAGCATGGCCTTAGCCGCTGAGGTGCCATATACAGCAGCAATCACCTGCAGCAGGTCTCCGTTGCCCAGCGTATGCAGCAATTGATTGCTGTTATGCTGGAGGGTGAAGGAGATATCCGGGTGGGCCAATGCCATCCGGTACATGGCATCCGAGATATGGCCCAGCTCGGTCTGGATACTCTTCATATACTTCAGGCGGGCAGGCGTATTATAGAACAGCTCCCGCACGGTGAGATCACTGCCTTTGCCGGAAGCGGCATCTTCATTACGGATCAGCCTGCCGCCCTCGATGTCCAGCACCCGCCCCTTCCCGTCGTCTCCGCTTGCGGTCAGCAGGGTCAGCTTCGATACCGCCGCGATACTCGCCAGCGCTTCTCCACGGAAGCCGAGGCTGGTGATCAGGAAGAGATCACGGCCGTTTGCAATTTTACTTGTCGCATGGCGGTAAAATGCGGTCTCGCAGTCCTCCGGCTCAATCCCCGAGCCGTTATCCTTGACCCGGATACTCTGCAAGCCCCCCTCTTCCACAGAGACTTCAATGCGGGTGCTGCCCGCATCGATCGCATTCTCGACCAGCTCCTTCACTACAGAAGCGGGACGCTCAACTACCTCCCCGGCAGCAATCTGGTTGGCAATATGCTCATCCAGCACATGAATTTTAGCCATATTCGTTCACCCCGCATTTTATAATTTTATAGATAATATTGAACATTAACGGACTGTAAAAGCCTTATTCGGATCAAAACAGCCCCTCTCGGGGACCGAACGGACTAGAGTGCGCTTATTTCCTCTCCAGCACTAACATGGGGTGAAATAACCTGACATAAGCGCCACTGTGTCCGCAAGCTTGCAAAAAGCATACTTCTATCAGGAATAAGGGCACCTCAGTCCGCACCGTGCTTTACTGTAAACAGATTGCTGTCAGCAATTCCGCTGAATTAGAGCTCCCGGGCCTTCATCTTCAGCTCATTCAACAGGCCCATCGCCTGCAGCGGCGTCATGTTCATCAAATCTGCGCCTTGCACGGCGTTGATTAACTCTTTGAGCAGCGGATTGTCTTTGACGGCAGGCGCCACTGCTCCACCCTTGCGGTTCTTGCGCGGCTCTTCCTCGCCAAAAATAGACAGCTGCACCACTTCATTGTCCTCTTCCTCCACAGGAGAAGCAAGGGATGCGGCAGCTTCCCGTTGTCCGGCAGCCATAGAAGCTGCTGCTTCGGGATACGGGTCCGAATGTGCTGGAGCTTGCGAGGTGCGTTCAGCCGAATAGGATTGGTTGCCTGTGGCAGCTACTTCCTTGGCATCCGGCGTCTGCGCAGCGATAGTCTGATTCTCCTGTATGACCGTTCCGCTCCCGCTCCGCTCACTGTAATCCGTGCCGTAATTCAGTGCCGTGCCGCCCAGCGGAGAAGCCTGCTCGATGCTCTGGAGCAGCCCGTAGGCCCGGTCGATAATCCCTTCAGGCAATCCAGCCAGCCTTGCACAGTAGATTCCGTAGCTGCTGTCCGCCGCTCCCGGCACCAGCTTGCGCAGGAAGTTGACCTTGTCTCCGCTCTCCTGTACCGCCATCGAATAGTTCCGCAGACCGCTGAGGCTCTGCTCCAAATGGGCCAGCTCATGGAAATGCGTGGAGACCAGCGCTTTGCAGGCAATGGTATCATGCACATATTCGATCACAGCCTGGGCAATTGCCATCCCCTCGCTGGTTGAGGTCCCCCGGCCCAGCTCATCTATGATGATCAGGCTGCGGGCGGTTGCTTTCTCGGTCATGACCTGAATGTCGGCCATCTCCACCATGAAGGTGCTCTGGCCGCCGATCAGGTCATCCGCTGCCCCGATCCGCGTAAAGATGCGGTCGATCAGTGCCACCTCGGCACTGGCCGCAGGCACGAAGCAGCCGATCTGGGCCATGATGCAGATGAGCGCCACCTGGCGCATATACGTGCTTTTGCCGGCCATGTTCGGTCCTGTTATCAGCAGGATATTGCCTTGGTCCTTGCTGAGTGTGCTGCCGTTGGCAATAAAAGCCGAATCCTTCAGCACCGCCTCGACTACGGGATGGCGTCCCCCTTCGATCCGCAGATCATAGCTGTCGGACAGCTTCGGCTTCACGAACCGGTGCTCAGCACTTACCGCTGCGAGGCATTGGTACACATCAATCTCGGCCACCTTCTCGGCCAGCGCCTGCAGGCGCGGAACCTGGCTGCTGATCCGCTCGCGCAGTTCGGTGAACAGGCTGTATTCCAGATCTGTCATCTTATCCTGTGCTTCCAGGATCAGCGCTTCCTTCTCCTTCAGTTCCGGGGTCACATAACGCTCGGCATTCGCCAGCGTCTGCTTGCGCTCATAGCGGCCTTCCGGCAGCGAAGAGAGGTTGGAGCGGGTAATTTCTATATAGTAACCGAAAATTTTGTTATAGCCGATCTTGAGGGATTTAATTCCGGTAACCTGGCGTTCCTTCGCTTCAAGCTCTGCAATCCAGCGCTTGCCGCTGCTGCTGGCTTCCCGAAGCTCGTCCAGCCGTTCATGGTAACCCCCGCGGATGATTCCTCCGTCACGGACAGATACCGGTGCATCCTCAACAATCGCCCGTTCGATATCCTCTCGAAGCTCCGCGCATTCATCCATAGCTGCGCCAATCTCCCTTAGGGTAGCCGAGCCGGAGGTCAGGCACATCTCTTTGAGCGCCGGAATCTGTGCCAGAGACAGCTTCAAGGCATTCATATCCCGGCCGTTGGCGCTGCCGAAGGCAATACGCCCAACCAGCCGCTCCAGGTCGTAGATTTCCTTCAGCGCCCCGCGCAGATCCTCGCGGACAATGAACTGGTTATACAGATAGTCGACAGCTTCCAGACGGCGCTCAATCGGCGCGCGCTGCAGCAGCGGCTTATCAATCCGGCGGCGCAGCAGACGGCCCCCCATCGAGGTCTCGGTGCGGTCGAGCAGCCAGAGGAGCGAGCCTTTTTTGGAGCGTTCCCTCACCGTTTCGGTCAGCTCCAGATTACGCCGGGTGAACGGATCGAGAATCATAAAATTCCCGGGCTCGTAAGGTGAAATCTGGGTGAGCTGTCCAAGGGAACGGCGCTGGGTCTCGCTGAAATAGGAGATCAGCAGTGCCAGACACCGTCCGCGCTCCTTCTCCAGCCGTACCCAGGCCGCTTCGCCGAACTGGCGGCGGGCCAGCGCTTCCTCCTGCTTGTCCCACGGCGTATAGACCACAGGCTTGGCCAGCAGGGAAGCTTCACTGCGCAGCTGCTCAAGCAAGGCAGAATCGCCAATAATCTCCGCCGGCTCGTAGATTCCAATCTCGTCGCGCAGCCATTCGCTGCTGGAGAGAACCGATGTGACATACAGCTCACCTGTCGTCAAATCACAGGCAGCCAGTGCCATCATCCCGTCCTCCTCCGTGACGCAGACGAGGTAGTTGTTGCTTTTGTCGGTAATGATTTTGCCATCCATCACAGTGCCCGGTGTAACGACCCGGACGATATCGCGGCGGACCATCCCTTTGGTCACCGCAGGATCATCCAGCTGCTCGCAGATCGCGACCTTGTAGCCCTTCTCGATCAGTCGCTGTATGTACCCTTCGGCCGCATGATACGGCACACCGCACATCGGAATTTTTTCCCCGATCCCGCCGTCGCGGCCTGTTAAAGTAATCTCAAGCTCTTTGGATGCAAGCAAGGCATCCTCGAAAAACATTTCATAGAAATCGCCCAGACGAAAGAAAAGGAAAGCGTCTTTAGCCCCTTCCTTTACTCTCAGATACTGCTGAATCATCGGCGTATAGTTTGCCATCGTCTACCTCCATGCCTACTTCATACTGTTCTCTATTATAGCAGAAACTCCGCTCCCCGGGTTACCCCCGGCATAACGGCAGCGGTTGCTAAAAGTTGGGGCGGGAGTTCAGGGCGGCTTGGTGCGTGGGGATTAGGGGTTTTATGGGGGTGAGTGCGAGATGTGAGTGTGGAATGTGAGTGTGGGAGATATATTGGTTTGGGGGTGGGAAGAAGGTGAAGATGTGG
>NZ_JBHUKY010000055.1:0-1457 GCF_042684125.1 Paenibacillus rhizoplanae
TGCCTGGAAGAGCGGCGGCATGTGCTGCTGCTGGACATGCACCACATCGTCTCGGACGGCGTATCGATGGACGTGTTCGTGGACGAGTTCGCACGATTGTACGCGGGTGAGAAGTTGGCGCCGCTAACGATCCACTATAAAGATTATGCGGTATGGCTGCGGGAGAAGATGCAGGGCGAATCGTACCAAGCTCAGGAGCACTACTGGTTGCAGGCGTTTAAGGAAGAGGCGCCGGTGCTGCAACTGCCGACGGATTACGTGCGGCCGGTGGTCCGCCGGTTTGAAGGAGACCGCGCAGGTCAAATGTGGAGCGAGTACGAGACGGATCGGCTGAAGCAGCTGTGCGCGAAGCAAGGGGTGACGCTGTACATGGCGCTCTTGGCGGCGTACGGGGTGCTGCTGTCGCGCTATGCGGGGCAAGAGGATATCGTGGTCGGTTCTCCGGTGGCAGGCAGAAGGCATCCGGACGCGGAACGGATGATCGGGATGTTCGTGGGCACGCTGGCGATGCGCAGCCGCCCGGCGGGAAGCAAACGGTTCGACGCGTACTTGGCGGAAGTGAAGGTAGCGGTGCTGGGGGCGATGGAGAATCAGGACTACCCGTTCGAGGAGCTGGTGGAGAAGGTGGAGGTACGGCGGGATACGAGCCGCAACCCGCTGTTTGACACGATGCTGGTGCTGCAGAACATGCAGATGAGCGAATGGAAGCCGGAAGGACTGACGATTCGGCCGTACCCGCAGGAATACCGGGTCGCGAAATTCGACCTGACGGTGGCAGCGGTTGAGCAGGGCGGGCGGCTGTATTTCGACTGGGAATACAGCACGGCGCTGTTCAAGAAGGAAACAGTCGAGCGGATGGCCGGGCATCTGGCGGCGATCGTGGAACAGATCGTCGAAACGCCAGACATGCAGCTGGACGAGATTGAGCTGGTCGTAGAAGAAGAGAAGCGTCAGCTGCTAACGGTGTTTAACGATACAAAGGCGGAGTATCCGAAGGACCAAACAATCCACGCGCTGTTTGAGCAGCAGGTGAAGCAGACGCCGGAAGCTACAGCGGTAATATTCGAGTCTGAACGGTTGACGTATGGGGAGCTGAACGCGAAGGCGAACCAGCTAGCCGGGGTATTGCGCGGCCAAGGGGTTGGTGCAGAGCAGGTCGTGGGGATCAAGACGGAGCGCTCGGTGGAGATGATCGTGGGGATTCTCGCGATCCTGAAAGCGGGCGGTGCGTACATGCCGATTGACCCGGCGTATCCAGCGGAGCGGATTAAGTACATGCTGGAAGACAGTGGCGCCGATCTCTTGCTCGTATATGGCGGGGAAGAGGAAGTGCCGACGGGGTATGTGGGAGAAGTGCTGAACCTGGCGGACGCATCGCTGTACATAGGCGACACCGCAAACGTGCCAGCAGCAAGCGGGCCAAACGATCTGGCGTACATGATCTACACGTCAGGATC
>NZ_JBHUKY010000056.1:0-1965 GCF_042684125.1 Paenibacillus rhizoplanae
CGGTGTACGATTTCTCCCGCCTCAATCCGGTATCCCCGGATTTTCACCTGCTCGTCGATTCGGCCCATGTATTCCAGCTTCCCGTCCGGCAGCCATCTCGCCAGATCTCCCGTCCGGTACATCCGCTCCCCAGGTTCAAACGGGTTGTCCACGAACTTCTCCGCCGTCAGCTCCGGACGGTTCATGTATCCGCGCGCCAAGCCGTCTCCTGCGATGCACAGCTCCCCTGGCACCCCGATCGGCTGCGGCTTGTTCGACCGGTCGACGACATACGTGCAAACGTTCGGCAGCGGCTTGCCGATTCCAACCTTCTCCGTTTGCCGAGTTACCGCCTCTTGCGTCGCGTAAATGGTGGCCTCCGTCGGCCCGTAGATGTTCTCGATTCGGGCATGCGGCCACTGCTCGCATGCTCGCCAAGCCGTCTCCGTCGGCAACGCTTCGCCCGCGATAAACAGGTATTGCAATGATAGAGCCGCCCCCTCGCTCCTTTCCGCCTCCGCCATGAACAGCTGCAGCATGGAAGGAACAAAGTTGACATGCGTCACCCGGTTATCCCCAATGACTTGGAGCAGCTCCCCTGGATCTCTCTCGGCGCCCGGCGCTGCCACCACCACTTTCCCTCCGCCCGGTATCCATCCGAACAGTTCCGTCAACGACACGTCGAACGTATAGCTCGTCTTCAGCAAATAAGCTTCTTCGTTCCCGCAAGGATATTTACTATGCAGCGCAACCATCATGTTCGTTAAGCTGCCGTGCTCGACCATGACCCCTTTCGGCTGTCCCGTCGATCCCGACGTGTAGATCATGTACGCCAGATCGTTTGGCCCGTTTGCCGCTGGTACGTTTGCGGTGTCGCCTGTGTACAGCGATGCGTCCGCCAGGTTCAGCACGCTGCCTTCGTAATCTTGCGGTACTTCCGCGTCCCTGCCGTATACAAGCAGCAGCCTTGCGCCACTGTCTTCCAGCATGTACGCAATCCGCTCCGACGGGTACGCCGGGTCAATCGGCAAGTATGCGCCACCCGCCTTCAGAACCGCGAGAATCCCCACGATCATCTCCACCGAGCGCTCCGCCTTGATCCCCACGACCTGCTCTGCACCACCCCCACGCGAACGTAGCTCATGCGCCAGCTGGTTCGCCTTCGCGTTCAGCTCCTCATACGTCAACCGTTCAGACTCGAATATTACCGCTGTAGCTTCCGGCGTCTGCTTCACCTGCTGCTCGAACAGCGCGTGGATTGTTTGGTCCTTCGGATACTCCGTCTTCGTGTCGTTAAATGCGATAAGCAGCTGACGCTTCTCTTCTTCCCCGGCCAGCTCAATCTCGTCCAGTTGCATGTCTGGCGTTTCGACGATCTGTTCCACAATCGCCGCCAGATGCCCGGACATCCGCTCGACTGTTTCCTTCTTGAACAGCGCCGTGCTGTATTCCCAGTCGAAATACAGCCTCCCGCCCTGCTCAACCACACCCACCGTCAGGTCGAATTTCGCGACCCGGTATTCCTGCGGGTACGGCCGAATCGTCAGTCCTTCCGGCTTCCATTCGCTCATCTGCATGTTCTGCAGCACCAGCATCGTGTCAAACAGCGGGTTGCGGCTCGTATCCCGCCGTACCTCCACCTTCTCCACCAGCTCCTCGAACGGGTAGTCCTGATTCTCCATCGCCCCCAGCACCGCTGCCTTCACTTCCGCCAAGTACGCGTCGAACCGTTTGCTTCCCGCCGGGCGGCTGCGCATCGCCAGCGTGCCCACGAACATCCCGATCATCCGTTCCGCATCCGGATGCCTTCTGCCTGCTACCGGAGAACCGACCACGATATCCTCCTGCCCCGCATAGCGCGACAGCAGCACCCCGTACGCCGCCAAGAGCGCCATGTACAGCGTCACCCCTTGCTTCGCGCACAGCTGCTTCAGCCGATCCGTCTCGTACTCGCTCCACATTTGACCTGCGCGGTCTCCTTCAAAC
>NZ_JBHUKY010000057.1:0-775 GCF_042684125.1 Paenibacillus rhizoplanae
TTCAATTATCCAACTATGCCTTTGACGGTTCGACATTTGATATTTTCGGCGCGTTGTTGAACGGAGCGGCTCTTGTGCTCATTCGAAAAGAGGATGTCCTGAATATCACTTCCTTGTCGCGAATCCTTCGGGAGGAACGGATCACGGTCTTCTTCCTGACGACGGCATTGTTCAATACGCTTGTTGATCTGGATGTAAGCAGCCTCGCCAATATCCGCCACGTGCTGTTCGGCGGGGAAAAAGTGTCGGTCGATCACGTGGCGAAAGCGTATCAGGCGCTCGGTAAAGGACGGATTATTCACGTATACGGCCCAACGGAGAGCACCGTGTACGCCACGTACTATTCCGTGGACCATATGGATCTGAGAGAAGCGACCGTACCGATCGGCATTCCGCTCGCCAACACCCGCGTATACGTCGTCGACCGGTCGAACAAGCCGCAGCCGATCGGGGTGCCAGGGGAGCTGTGCATCGCAGGAGACGGTTTGGCGCGCGGATACATGAACCGCCCGGAACTGACGGCGGAGAAGTTTGTGGACAACCCGTTTGAACCTGGGGAGCGGATGTACCGGACGGGAGACCTGGCGAGATGGCTGCCGGATGGAAACCTGGAATACATGGGCCGAATTGACGAGCAAGTGAAAATCCGGGGATACCGGATTGAGGCGGGAGAAATCGTACACCGTCTGCTGCAGCACACGGACGTGAAGGAAGCGGTGGTCGTCGCCCGGAAAGACGAGAAGGACGAGTCTTATCTGTGCGCGTATGTGGTGAG
>NZ_JBHUKY010000058.1:0-129984 GCF_042684125.1 Paenibacillus rhizoplanae
CCGTTTTCGTTGTTCACCCATGGCAACACACCTCCGTGATCCTTATTATCCCTCCGTCCGTTAAGTGGCGTCTACTATCTATTCTAAACCCACTCAGTCCGTTAAATCGAGACTTCCGCTTAGTGGCGCTTTAACTTCACCCTTTTAAATCTGACGCTGTACTAGTTAGTAAAATCAATGTATGTTGAGTAACTCTAGTTAAAATGTTGTTTCTAGTTTATTCATGTTGATTCCTCCAGTATATGGACCGAAATTCCACCTGTCAATGCTGGCCCCCGCCACAGAAATATCCTTGGTAGCATGTGTGTGTGGCACACATTGTACTTTATACAGCAGATTACTCCAAAATTGTCCGAAAAATAGCCTCTGCTGCACTTTGTACATTAGAATTCTGCTAAGAAGAGGTTTTGGAGCTATATTAGTAAAAACTATTGTATGAACTACAGCAGAATGAGCTTTTGCCTAATATCGAGCTAATTCTATTGCAGAGAATGCAATCAGCACGAAAGGTTGCTTGACAGAATAACAATACCAGCCTAAAATCAACATGAAACAACACGAAGTAACATAAATCAACAACACCACGAATGAACAAGGCTGATGGTTACATCACCACACGCCTTATCCATGATCTGATGGACAAGAAAGGGGATTTCCCGCATGAACAGTAAATTATCATTTCGGCCAGACGGCACCTTCACCATTGTACAGTTCACCGACCTCCATTGGATGGATGGAAGAGCAGAGGATCAGCAGACCCGGGAGCTGATGGAGCTGGTGCTGAAGGCGGAGCGGCCGGACCTGGTTATTTTTACAGGGGATACGATCTATACGGGTCCGGTTCGTGAAGGCGAGCTTCCTTGCCAGGACCCCAAGCAGGCCTTCCGCGATGCAGTGGCTGCTGTAGTGAATTCCGGGGTGCCTTGGGCGTTCGTATTCGGCAACCATGACACGGAGAACGGAGTGACCTACAGCGAGCTGATGGAGATTGCTCAGGAGTCTCCGCACTGCCTGGCTGAAGCTGGTCCGGCCGAGCTTGCCGGTTCAAGCAATTACGTCCTGGAGATTGAAGGCGCGGGCCATAATGCGGGTGCCACCCTCTATATGCTGGATACGGGCGCCTACTCTCCGCTGGAGCATATTCCTGGGTATAGCTGGGTCCGGCGTAACCAGATGGATTGGCTGGCAGAGCAGTCTGCGCGGCTGAATCCCGGAGAAGGTCAGGCCAAGCGGCCTGCACTGGCGTTCTTCCATATCCCGCTGCCCGAATATGACGAGATGTGGAACACTCAGACCTGCTACGGACATAAGTATGAGCGGGTCTGCGCTCCGGTTCTGAATTCAGGGTTGTTCGCTGCCCTCGTAGAGATGGGCGATGTGGCAGGCACCTTTTGCGGACATGACCATATCAATGATTTCACCGGCACGCTGCATGGCATCCGCCTCAGCTATGGCCGGGCAACCGGCTATAATACCTACGGGCACGACAACCTCAAGCGGGGAGCGCGCGTCATCCGTCTAGAGCAGGACCATCCGTCCTTCGATACCTGGCTCCGGCTGGAAGATGGCTCCCGGTGCTCTGAACAGCCCGCCCATACACCTCTCCCTGCTGCCGAACCACAACATTAATGAATTCTTGAGGGGTTGACAATCCATGCTACTGCCTATTCTTTTGGTGCTGGCTTCCGGTATGTGCCACGCGGTGTGGAGCATGTTCACCAAGAGAAGCCTGAATAAAAGCAGCTTCCTGTGGTCGATCATGATGGTCTCCACGGTGCTGCTGCTGCCGGTCCTGCTTGCCGAGCTGTGGACACAGCCGCTGGCCCCCGGTGCTTACGCCCTGCTGCTGCTGTCTGTAGCGCTGCAGGCCTTATATTCCTGGCTTTTATCCATAACCTATGAGATGGGCGACCTGTCCCAGATCTACCCGGTGATGCGGGGAACGAGCACGCTGCTGATCCCGCTGATCGGGGTTATTTTTCTGAAGGAGTCCTTATCTGTCTATGGCTGGATCGGGATCTGCTGTATGCTTGGCGGCTTCGCTGTACTCAGCGGAATCGGCTCCAGAAGAAGCCTCCCGGCTGCATCCGGGTCCGGGTCTATGTCCGGCACTCCATCTGCATCCGGCTCCGGCACCACCTTAGGCTACTATACACCGGTACTCATGGCCCTCTGCGTGGGATTATGCACCACCTGCTACGTGTTCGTCGATAAGCTGAACCTTCAGCATATGTCGCCGCTGGCGCTGCTTGAGGTGACGAATATCGGCTTCGTGGCCGGATTAACTCCGGCGGTCCTGAGATCACGGAAGCTGCTTGAAGAGTGGCGCCGCAACACATTCACCATCCTGCTGGGCAGCGTGCTGAATCCGGGCTCCTATCTGCTGTTCCTGTTCGCACTTCAGCAGGCGCCGCTCGCCCACATCAGCCCGCTGCGGGAGATCGGGACGATATTCGCCACTCTCCTCGGTGTGCTTCTCTTGAAGGAGCGGCAGGGTTTGCGGCGGCTGGTGTGCTCGGTCGTCATTTTCTGCGGAATTCTGCTAATTGGCATCTGGGGGTAAGCAGGATAACTATCACAGATGTCGAATTGAAACCGTATGATGAAGATAACCTCGATGAGTACACACATGATGAACGCCAAAGCCAGATTCAACCCCAAGCAGGTTCTATTGCTGCTTTTCTATCTAACCATTCTGATCAGTCTGCGCTATCTGTGGTTCAATGCCAATACGGCGTCTGAGCATCCCGAGGCACAGCAAGGTGTGCTGGATATGCGGGGCTGGGACTTCGGGAATTCCCCGTCCATCCAGCTGGATGGAGAATGGGAATTCTATCCCGGCCAGCTCCTGGGCTATGAGGATTCCGCCGCACTTGCTGCGGCCACACCGCATGTTGTCCAGGTTCCCGGTGACTGGAGCAGTGGCTTCCCGGAAGGGGAGCAATCCTCGCTGGGCTATGGTACATACAAGCTGCGTATACTCGTAGACCCGTCACAGACTGAGTCTTACGGCTTCTGGATTCAGCGGATTCAGGCCGCCTCCAGCATCGATATTAACGAGCAGAGAGAGACCAGCTTCGGGAAGCTGGCGGTGAATAGCGGGGACTATATTCCTAAGGCGGTCTCTTACACCGCAGCCTACGAGAATCCGGGAAGACAGGAGATTGTTCTCCTCGTCCGGGCAGCCAACTACGACCATCCGCTGGAGGGCGGGATTGTGAGATCGATCCGTTTCGGCTCCATTACAGCGGTGGATAGCGAACGGATGTATTCACTCGGCTTCCAGCTGGTGGCGTTCATGATCATGCTGCTGCATGCGCTGTATGCGGGGATTTTGTTCTTTTTTAACCGGAAGCAGCGGGCGTTCCTGCTCTTCTTCCTCCTGCTGATGGCAGTAGCAACTACCATTGTAGTCGATAACGATACGATTCTCCTGCTCTGGTTCCCTATTAACTATACCTGGGCACTGAAGCTCAAAATGCTGGCCTATCCTGCGTTGTCCCTATTCATGCTGCTGCTGACGCGCAGCTTCTCTGCCTACGAGCGCCCCGGCCGTCTGTTCAAAATCTATCTGCTGGGTCTCCTGCTCTATACCGCCTATGTCCTGATCTTACCGGCACATTACGTGGTCTATGCCAGACTGTTCTTCTCCGTCTTCTACCTGCTTCCGGTAGCCGGTGTTATCTATTCTATTGGCCGGATGGTGATGCGGCAGGAGCAGGATTCCTTCTTCCTGCTGTTTGCTGCCGCAGCCATCGGCTCCAGCGTCATGGGCGGGGCCATGGAATCCAATGCCAAGGGGAGTATTCTGTATTATCCTGTAGATGTCATTGCAGCCATTATCGGCTTCTCCTCCTACTGGTTCAAGCGGTATTTCCGCAATGCAGAGGAGAACCGGCTGCTCAACCAGCAGCTGAAGGAGAGCGACCAGAAGAAGGACGAATTCCTGGCGAATACCTCCCATGAGCTGCGGACACCACTGCACGGCATTATCAGCATTGCCCAGACTGTAGCCTCCAAGGAACAACACATGCTGGACGAACAAAGCTATAAGGATCTGGAGTTACTCATTACGATCAGCCACAGGATGTCCCTGATGCTTAACGATCTGCTTGATGTGACCCGTCTTCAGGAGAAGCGGATTGTGCTGCAGCGCGAGCCGCTGGCCATGGGTTCACTGGTCTCGGGCGTGCTGGGGATGTTCGAATTCATGATCGAAGGTAAACGGCTGCAGCTGCGTAATGAGCTTCCCGCTTCATTGCCGCCGGTCTGGGGGGATGAGAAGCGGATTGTACAGATTCTCTATAACCTGCTGCACAATGCCATCAAATACACACAGGCCGGAACGGTCACCGTCTCCGCTGTCGACGACGGCAAGCTTGCGTGGATCAGCGTAGCTGATACCGGGGCGGGGATCGACAAGGAGACACAGGCGCGGATCTTCTCCCCCTATGAGCAGGGCAGCAAAGGCATCATTGACGGCGGCGGCATCGGTCTCGGCTTAAGCATCAGCAAGCAGCTGACCGAGCTGCACGGAGGAGACCTCACGGTTGATTCAGAGCCGGGCAAAGGCTCAGTGTTCACCTTCACCCTTCCGCTGGCCTCCTCTGCCGGGGCCCGGGAGATGACGGATCAGGATACAGACGCCGCAAGGCAACCGGACAACCCGGATCTGCAAGGGCTGCTGCTTGAGGAGAGCCGGCTGCTATTACAGCAGTCCGATATCCGCAATCTTACAGTCCCCATGGAGTTAACGACTCCGCCGCAGATGCAGGCAGCCTCCCGGGCAGCCAAATCTCTGATCCTGGCCGTCGACGATGATCCGGTCAATCTCAAGGTGCTCTCCAGCATGCTCTCGGCAGAGCATTATCAGCTGGTGACCGCCACCAGCGCCGAGGAAGCCCTGGAGCTGCTGGGCACCGAGCCGTGGGATCTGCTGATTGCCGATGTGATGATGCCGTACATGTCCGGCTATGAATTAACACGGATCGTCCGGCAGCGCTTCACCCTCTCGGAGCTGCCGATCCTGCTGCTCACGGCCCGCAACCAGCCGGTGGACATCTATACCGGCTTCCTGGCCGGGGCCAATGATTATGTCGCCAAGCCGGTGGACGCGCTGGAGCTGAAATACCGGGTCCGCTCACTGACCGGACTGAAGCAGTCCGTCACCCAGAGCCTGCGGATGGAAGCAGCTTATCTCCAGGCACAGATTCAGCCGCATTTCCTGTTCAACACGCTGAACGCGCTGCTGGCGCTGAGTGAATTCGACCTGCCGAAGATGCGTGATCTCGGGGAGGCTTTCTCCTCCTACCTGCGTATCAGCTTCGATTATATGAACTCGCAGCAGCTCGTCGGATTATCCCATGAGCTGGAGCTGGTAGAATCCTATCTCTTCATTGAGAAGGCGCGCTTCGAGGAGCGTCTGCAGATCGAATGGGAGGTTGATCCCGGCATCGAGCTGCTGCTTCCTCCGCTCACCCTTCAGCCGCTGGTGGAGAATGCCGTCAGACACGGCCTGCTGAGCCGCAAAGCCGGAGGCAAGCTCTATATCCGCATTCACCGTGAGAAGGGATACACCTCCTTCGAAGTGGAGGATAACGGCAAGGGCATGAGCGGGGAACAGGTCGCCCGTCTGCTCGACGACACCTTCCAGGCCCACCGCGGCATCGGTCTGCTGAACACTAACCGGCGGCTGACCCAGCTCTACGGCGAAGGCCTGGTCATCCGCAGCCAGCCCGGGGCTGGCACTACGGTATCCTTTGTGATTCCTGAGCGGAGGCAGGGCTGATTCGCCCGCCCCCTCCATAACAGCAGCATGAATAACCCGCAGTTCAGGAGAAGACTCCAGAGCTGCGGGTTATTAGTGTGTCGTGGATTCAGTTATTATTATTCCGAAGATCCACTGATCTAGATTTTGTGATTGTCGGCGAGTCCGTTAAAGACTTGACCATTTGTCTGTATGAAGATACAAACCATGATAGATATGGCACATAACTTCCTGTATTGTAATACTCCAGGATCGCTTCGATATAACCACTGCTCTTCACATATCCTGCCAATAGCGGCATTTCGCCATTGCCCAGTAGCGAGAACGTCTGCACCATGCGTGCGGTCCGTTTGTTTATGTCTTGAAAATACTGCAGATAACATAGGTTAAGCTTCAGGTAAATGGCACGTTCAAACGGATTTTTGATGGTCCCAGCCACCTCAAGCAGATACTTTAATTCCTCATTTAAGTAATCCCTGCCCACAGGAGGGGAATAGTCCGTTCCAGATATTCTGACTAAATCCTCACGTGGGGCTCCGCAATTTGCCGCCGGCAATAAATCTTTGGCCAGGATGGAATGTACATCCATTATAAAGTAACGATCTATTGCTTTATCTTTTGAAGTAAGCACAAAATTATAGGCATCTCTTAAATTCAGAATCATTTGCGCATCAGAATATAACTTACCTCCAGCGGTGATGCCCATTTTCAAAAGATTGATGGTGTCCACTTTGGAGTATGTATTTCCCTCTAATTTAGCAGAAGAATATACAAAATCAATTCCAATCTCCTCCACATTCCGATAGTTCATCAGAAAAGACTCCAGAGGATACCTCAAAGAAGCCTCCTGAAGTTGTTTACTTTGAGTTTCTGTTAATTGAGGAAACTTATTTAATCTCTCCGGATCATAACCTGGCATTTCAATCCCTCCTACTCTACAGAAAGTATTTCGTCTTGATTTTTATTTTAACACTAATTCAATTATACGCATCAAATTCACTATTCCTTACAACACCAAAGCCGCCGTCTCCCGCTTCAGCCACAGCCGGTGCTCCTCATCCAGCAGCGGAGCCAGCTTATCGTACACCTCAGCATGATAATGGTTCACCCAAGCAAGCTCCTCCCCGCTTAGCATAGACGGCTCAATCGCCCGGAGGTCTATCGGCAAATAGCAGAGATTTTCGAATTTCAGGAATCTTCCGAACTCCGTAGTCACATCCTCCGTAATCAGCAGCGTGTTCTCCGTGCGGATACCATGACGGCCTTCCTTATAGACTCCCGGCTCTACCGTGATAATCATCCCTGCTTCCAGGACGACAGGATTCGGCTTGAAGCTGAACCGCTGCGGCTCTTCATGCACATTGGAGTAGTAGCCCACACCATGCCCGGTTCCGCACTTGTAATCCAAGCCATTATCCCACATCGGCTTGCGGGCGAGGATGTCGAGGGTAGATCCGGTGGAGCCGTAGAGGAACTTGGCCGTAGACAGCGCAATCACAGACTTCAGCACCAGCGTGAAATCTCTCTTCTCCTCATCCGTCAGCGGGCCAAGCGCCAGCGTGCGGGTGATATCCGTTGTCCCGTTCAGGAAGTGAGCACCCGAATCCAGCAAATACAGACCTCTGGCTTCCAGCTCTACCGGATGGTCGGCAGACGGCGAGTAGTGCATCATCGCAGCATTCGCGCCGTAGGCAGAGATACTGGAGAAGCTTAGCTCAGCGAATAACGGCTGCTGTCGGCGCAGCTCCAGCCCCTTCTGGTCTGCTTCCACCTCTGTCACCAGACGCACCGGGACGGTCTCCTGCAGCCATTTGAACAATCCTACAAGGGCTACGGCATCCTTCAAATAGACATCACGGATATTACGGATCTCCACCTCGTTCTTGAGCGACTTGAGTGCCACCACGAGACCCACCGCCTCAATGATACGAGCGGAGTCCGGGATGGCAGCCGCCAGACGATATCCGGTTTTATTCGGATCGTACAGCACGGAAGCCGCTTCCGGGAGCGTCTGCAGGAACGGTAGGATGTCATCATACTCCCTGATCTCCACGCCATCCCGGGCCAGCGTATCCTTATCTTCCGGGGTGGCCTTATGGCCTCCGGCGAATAATATTGCGTTATGTACCCCTACTATGGCAAAAGCAGTCACATACGGATTGAACGGGATATCCCGTCCCCGGATGTTGAACAGCCAGCACAGATCATCCAGCGCGGACAGCACATAATAATCAGCATCCTTACGCTTCATCCCCTCCCGGACCTGCTCCAGCTTAGCCACCCGGCTGAGGCCCGCATACTCTTCATCATGCAGCATTAGCGGCTCGGCCGGAATAGGCGGCCGGTCCGTCCAGATCGCCCCTACCGGGTCGAGGTCGGTAATCGTCTGAATCCCTTTCTCTGCGAACTTGGCCTGCAAGCCCTTCATAGCGGATACGGACAACGTTCTGCCGTCTACGGCCATACGTGCTCCATGCGGCAATTGCTCGGCCAGCCATTCGTCCCATTGCAGAACGCCCGGCTCAGCCATGCGGAACAGACGGATGCCCGAGCCTTCCAGCTCCCGCTCCGCCTGAATGTAATACCTGCCATCCGTCCACAAGCCAGCATCCGCTAGCGTGATCACAGCCGTTCCGGCGGAACCGGTGAACCCGGTAATCCAGCGGCGGCTTTTCCAGTGCTCCCCCTCATATTCACTGATGTGAGCATCCCCGCTCAATACCACACAGGCCGCTATCCCGCGCTCCGCCATCCATTCTCTTAACTTATGTACCTTCTCCTTAGGCAACATATCCGTAACTCCTTCTCTCTATCTAGTCTACTGAATCATCATACACCTGCATTTACTATAAAAAAAGATGAAGACCCTCAGGTCTCCATCGTGTCACTATCGCCTTTCCGTACCAGCTGCCGCCGCTGCTTCCCCTTCTTGATCCACAGCCGGTCCTGGTCATCCCGGTAGAATCTGATTCCGAACAAGCACAGCGGTGTCCACACTTCCCTAAAATAATAATTGGGCATGGTCCATTTCTCCCAGACTATAAATAGATTTGCTCCTAATTATAGACCGGGATACCTGGTTTGTTTGTCGCATTGTGGAGGGGGAGGGGGAAGTGTATTACTTTTTTTGTAAAAAGACACTTTATAGGTATGCTCCAATTCGAACTTTGTATTGTTGATTCTCTTCTTCATCTGCTTGATTCCGATGCTGCCCAAACAGATCGACACATTTGATTACATTGCTCTCGTTATTGATTCTAGCAGACGATTCCAAGCTTTGCAGGATGAATCCAATCCCTTCTTTGCGCTTGTTATTTAAATAATAGGCTGCTAATTCAGCAAGGAATTGAGTGTGCTGGTCCAACATAACCTGCCGATTATAGTCGCCAAATTCTGTAGAATACGTCCGGTAAGGAATATAGGAAGCAAATCGCTCCAGAATAGAATCAACATCCCAATTGTAGCGGTTAGCCGATGAGATAATATTGTGTAAAGCTATGAATATCTCATCTGGTCGCTCAGAGATAAATTCGACATATTCAGAGAGGGCCTCATATTGGCCTCCCATCACCCGATGGAGCAGTCTGTTTGCGGTACCCCACTCCTGGAACTGAGCCATAGTCCGCTTCACTTCGTCATTGTCCTCCTGTATCCAGCTCCCATCCATATAGAGGAACACCCAATCTAATGCCGATTGATAGTCTCCTAATTTCTCATACACAGTTGAACGGATAAGCTGAGCGTAAAGGATATAAAAGTACAGGGGTTTCTCGGTTTTTTTCTCGTTACTCTCTCTACGGTCCGACTGAAGCTGAAGATTATAACGAATAGTTGCTAATTGCAGCATCTTCTTTGCCAGCTCATCCCCCTTATGCCACTTGCTCAATGAAACATATACATGAGCGAGATGCTTCAATCCATCTAATTGATCCGCTTCATCCAGCCGGTCCAGGAAACCTTCGAAGAGATGCGCAGCCTGTAAATTCCGCGCCTGATCGTCACCAATGGCGATTCGGAACAGACGGTATTGGCATAACGCGAGTCTCTCGGAATTCTGATACTTCTCACTGACACTCACATTCTTATACAGCAATTCGGCAGCTTGCCACAGCCCCTCTTGAAACAGGCCTTCAGCCACTTCGAACAGCATGGGGGCATAGACCAGATTCTCCAGCAGATTCTGAACCACCTGTTCAACGCAGTCCAGACGGCCCAGCTCAGCTGAGCGCACAAGAAAAGGCCGCAGACGCCGCCAGTTAGGCGACGAGAAATAGAAACATTCATCCACGTATAAGCTGTAGAAATGATCCTCCGGCAGATCCATTGCCTTGGTGATTCGCTCCAGATGGTTCATAGCAATGGGCTGGTGACCACTAAGTATCCGGCTGAGCGTTCCTGAATTAATTCCGGATTGTCCCGAGAATTGATGAATAGACATTCCCTTCTGCGACAAATGCAACGCTAATAGATCGCGAATCATAGCTCTAGTAGTAGGGACCACGCAAACACCACCTAACTGGAATCCAATATAATTTCTTTTATAGTTGTAATAATATGTCACATTATTCCAATGGTCAATAACGTAGAATACTACAGATTAGTATAATCCGTGAACTGCAGGCAATCGGCTTGCCATGATGGCAAAAAAATAGAGACCCTATTAGTCTCATAAGGTCTCTGTCGTCCCGGTAGAACCTGCTCTGTATCCATCGCGAAGGTGTCGTGCCTTATCCGCGGAACCAGCGCTTAAACTGCTCCAGTGAACTCTTCGCTTCCGGGCCATTGTAGCCGAAGGCATTGCCAATCATCTTAATATATTTGCTGCCCGATAAGTATCAACCACCATAACCGTGATTCATAATTTGAATCAGAGCTTGAGGGCTAGTACTTGCTATGGGTTCAATAGTAACAACAGGTATCATAACTGCAATAACCAGACTACAGGAAGCTAGAAGCTTGATGAGTTTTCTTTTCATGTGAATCCTGCACCTCCCTAATTTGAAGTTTGTATTGCTCTTGCTCTTCTTCATCTGCCAGATGCCGATACTGTTCGAATAGATCGACACATTTGAGGAGATTACTCTCGTTATTGATTCTAGCAGATGATTCCATACTTTTCAGGATGAAGATAATCCCTTCTTTGCGTTTATTATGTAAATAATAGAATGCCATTTCAGCAAGAAATCGCGAGTATTGGTTGGCAATGACTTGTTTGTTATGAAGAACGCCATACTCAGCAAGATTTGTCCGGTAAGGAATATAGGAAGCAAATCGCTCCAGAATAGAATCAACATTCCAGTCATAACGGTTAGCCGACAAGATAATATTGTATAATGCTATGAAAATCTCATCCGGTCGGTGGGAGATATATTCGACATATGCTGAGAGTACTTCGGATTGTCCTCCCAGCACCTGATATAGCAGTCTGTTTGCAGTACCCCACTCCTGGAACTGAGCCACAGTCCGCTTCACTTCTTCATTGTCCTCCTGTATCCAGCTCCCATCCATATAGAGGGACACCCAATCTAATGCCGAATTGAAATCTCCTAATTCCTTGCACACTGCTGAACGGATAAGCTGAGCATACAAAATATAGAAGTACAGAGGTTCCTCGGTTTTTTTCTCGTCACTCTCTCTACGGTCCGACTGACGCTGGAGATTATAACGAATAGTTGCTAATTGCAGCATCTTCTCTGCGAGTTCATCCACCTTATGCCACCGATGCATTGAACCGTAGACATGACCCAAATGATTCAACCCGTCTAATTGATCCGCTTCATCCAGCCGGTCCAGGTAACCTTCGAAGAGATGCGCAGCCTGTAAATTCCGCGCCTGGTCATCACCAATGGCGATACGGAACAGACGATATTGGCATAACGCGAGTCGCTCGGAATTCTGATACTTCTCACTGGCGCTCACATTCTTATACAGCAATTCGGCAGCTTGCCACAGCCCCTCTTGAAACAGGCCTTCAGCCACTTCGAACAGCATGGGGGCATAGACCAGATTCTCCAGCAGATTCTGAACCACCTGTTCAACGCAATCCAGACGGCCCAGCTCAGCTGAGCGTACAAGAAAAGGCCGCAAACGCCGCCAGGTAGGTGACGAGAAATAGAAACATTCATCCACGTATAAGCTGTAGAAATGATCCTCCGGCAGATCCATCGCCTTGGTGACTCGCTCCAGATGGTTCATAGCAATGGGCTGGTGACCACTAAGTATCCGGCTGAGCGTTCCTGAATTAATTCCGGATTGGCCCGAGAATTGATTAATAGTCATTCCCTTATGCGACAAATACAACGCTAATTGATCGCGAATCATAGTTCTAGTAGTAGGGACCACGTAAACACCACCTAACTGGAATCCAAATATTATTTGTTTGTTGTATAGTTGTAATAATATGCCACATTATTCCAATGGTCAATAATGTAGAATGCTGCAGATTAGTCTAATCCGTGAACTACTGGCAACCCGTTTGCCATCATGGCAAAAAAATAGAGACCCTATTGGTCTCATAAGGTCTCTGTCGTCCCGGTATCACATTTGCGAAGCGCTGGCCTCCGCTGTCGCTATTCCCCCGCTTCATCCACAGCTGGGTCTCCTGATCCTCCCGTTACCTGCGGAACCAGCGCTTGATCTGCTCCAGTGAACCCTTCGCTTCCGGGCCATTGTAGCCGAAGGCATTGCCGATCATCTTAATATATTCGTTAAAAGTCGTCTCCCGGCTATACCGGTCACTCCACCACGCATTCGCGTTATAGCCCGAGTCCGCCCCGATATAAGTCAGCTCAATCCCCGACTTCCTATACACATGATCGAAGATAAACTTCACCCGCCGTATATGAAAATCCGACGACACCACAATCGCCGACTTGAAGCCCTTCTGCTTCATGATCGGGAGCGTGAACTGGGCGTTCTGGTAGGTGCTCTCGGCAGCGTCTTCCGTCAGGATAGCATCTTCCCGGATGCCCAGAGATAGGGCGGTTTGGCGCATGTCACCGGCGGGGCCGGTGATCTCCTGGGAGTTAGACAGCAGAAGCTGCGGCGCGTATCCTTCTTGAAACAGCTTAACCCCTTGCTCTACCCGGCCTTCCCCTCCGCTGAGGATGATGATGACATCGGCTTGCTTGGGAAACTGGGATATAATCAAAAATCTTCCTGCAACAATGGACAGAACCACTACTACAATGAAAAGAGTAAAAAGGGGTTTGAGGATTCTTTTTCTTTTTTTACTAAGCATAAGATTTAGCTATTCACTTTTCTTCTACCAATTGATTCATACACTAATCCGGCTTCCTCTGCCTCAGTAAGGGAGTAACAATTTCGTCCATCAAGTATAAGTGGATTCTTCATCAACTCTTTATATTTATAAAGTGGAAAATTCTTAATTTCAGCCCATTCCGTAAAGATAAAACATATATCAGCATCTATTAAAGTATCTTGTATTGAATCACAATAATAGATTTCATCTGGAAACAGTTTTTTGAAATTCTCTGCCCCCACAGGGTCCCACGCCTTAACATGAGCACCATCCTCAATTAGCAAAGGGATATTAACTAAAGAAGGGGCATCCCTTAAATCATCTGTCCCAGGCTTGAATGTTAACCCTAACACGGCAATATTAAGGCCATTAAAAGTATCGTAATACTTTCTAGATTTCTTTATGAGTTTTATTTTCTGATTCTCATTCACTTCAATTGCTGCCTTGACCGTCTTCAACTCGTAGTCATTAAAGCTGGCAAGCCAATGCAAGGCTTTGGTATCCTTGGGAAAACATGATCCTCCGTAACCTATACCAGCATTCAAGAAACGATTACCGATTCTAGGGTCCATTCCCATTCCAGTAGCTACATCGTCAATATTTGCTCCAACGATTTCGCAAAGGTTAGCCATTTCATTAATATAAGATATTTTCAAAGCTAAAAAATCATTAGCAGCATACTTAATCATTTCTGCACTTCTACGATCGGTAACAACGAACGGAATGTTGAAATCATTGTACATTTTTTTTAATACATTTTCTGCATTTTCAGACTCAACACCTAATACTATTCTTGCTGCATTAAGTGTATCGTTAACGGCCGTACCTTGAGATAAGAACTCTGGATTGGAAACAACCTCGATCAATACATTATTCTTTTTATTTATATTAATAATCTGTTCAACTTTATCATTAGTTCCTACAGGGACTGTTGATTTAACTATTACTACACAATCATTCTCAACTGTTTGTGCTATCTGCCTAGCAACCTCATATACAAAATTTAAATTTGCAGATCCATCTTTCTTTTCAGGAGTTCCTACACCGATTATAATGATTCGTGCATCACTGTATGCCTTTGTGTAATCAGTAGTATAAGTAATATTATCTTTATTTTTCTTCATAAGCTCTTCTAAACCAGGTTCAAATATCGGAGCAATACCTTTGTTCATCTGCGATATTTTTTCTTCATCAATATCTAAACAAGTAACATTATTTCCTCTTTCGGCTAGACAAACAGCTGTTACTAGTCCAACATAACCTGTTCCTGCTACAGAGATTTTCATATATAATCATATCCTTAACATTTTTTTTATGAGGTTTTTATTCCATATAACAAAATACTCTAATTTTGTCCCGAATTTGTTTTTAAAAGATTTTATAATCTTGTCATTCAACTCTGGATAATCAAATTCGCATCTTTTAATACTGCTGCTGAGATTTGCATCGTACCTACTACTTATTCCGCTATGCGTACCCGATCCATCAAGTCCAATATTCTTCACTCTTGATACTCTAGGATATACAGTAAGCATATTGGATTTGAATTGACTATAGCACCAACGAATAGCCCATGAATCAATCTTCTTTTCTATTTGAGCATCCAACATAGAGGACATATCTCTTCCACCACGATTAAACTTCTTTACTAAATCCTTCTCACTCTTAAAATTCTTATAGTCGCTTACAAGCCAATCCACACTGTCCCATCTATCCCTCCAAGTTGCCCAGCCCCAACTGCATCCACGATAAGATAAATAAATTTCGCTCGTATATTTTTTAGGAAATTTAATACCAAATGTATATCCACTTATAGACCAGATTCTCTTCTCATTCTCATAAAAGTCTAATGCATCATTCATATAGACTAAAAAATCCGGTGAAGTTACTAGGTCATCTTCAAGTACAATAACTTTTCCATTTAGGTTAATAACTTCGTTAACACCTGAGATTATAGAATTCGCAAGACCTTTATTTGTTTTCGATTTTATTATCGTAACACTCTTAAAAAATTTATAATCTGAAAGAAGATCAATATATTTTCTAACAAGTTTAACATCTTTTTCGGTCTTGTTATTTTTTGAAGCATCTGAGAATATAAAAACATCAGTCTCTTCTGCATATAAATTATTAGCCAAAGCTTCAATAGTTTTTATAGTATGTTCAGGTCTTGCATAAACAAAAATCGCCACAGGTGCAAGCATAGTAGAGCTCCTTTAATAAACTATTTCTTCAAATGAAATTTAGGGATAAACGATTTTAGAATCATAATAGAAGAGATTCTTGTCTTTTTAAATAATGATAATACAACTATATTTGCGAAAAACTGTGAAACCAGAGTCGCAACTGCTGCTCCAAACGCACCGTAATGAGGTATTAAAAAATAGTTTAAAATAATATTTACTATCAATCCACCAAACGTATATGCTAGGGTGAACTTTTGCAGGCCTTCACAAACTAACCATATTGATCTAGCAGAACCCAACATAGCAAAAGTTCCAGCCCAAATACTTACAGAAAGTATTTTAGAAGCACTTAGATAATCAACACCATATAAAATTAATATGATCGGTTTCGCTAGAATAATGATAATAATACCGATGAGTATTCCCATCCACGCTATAATTTTATATAGTTTTTGTATTGAGTCTATGTAGTCAATATTATCCCCCTTTTTCTTCATAATCACAGGTCTAAATGAAGTGATTACTGCCATAGGTATGAAATACCACATTTCTGCTATTCGAGCGGAAGCTGAATAAATTCCCAGCTCAACTTTGGTATCCATCATATAGCCTAGCATTACTTGATCCAGCCTCATATACATCGTTATCATTAAACCTGATAGAATAAGATACCAACTTTGTCTTAAAATACCTCTTCCATAGACAATACTAACTTTCCAAAAAGATCTATTTTCTCTTAATTTAAAATATGAAATAGTGAGCGCAATGCTAATTAATATCGCATCAATAGTATAAATTAAAGCAAAAGCAATAAGTCCACCATTGAAAATTATCAAGCCTATTTTTAATATTGCAGTGATAAGGGTTGTCATAATGTGTATAATGGAGGTTACTTTAGCTAGTTGATATGCCTGAATCCAATATTCAATTACTTCAAAAGATTTAATTAACATTGAAAAAGACATAATTAACACTAAGATATGTAACATCGAATCATTGGGCTCGATAAGTCTTATAAAAATAGAAGAAAGGATTATTAAAATCCCCCCGCCTATAATTCTAAGTATTAAACTTGTATATAATATAGTGCCCTCATTTTCATCCTTATTAACAATAGATTTTACAGTTAAAACTTCTAATCCTAACGTTGAAATAGCTGTAAATAGGGAAACGAAAGCTAGAGCATAATTAAATTTCCCATAATTTTCAGGTCCTAAATATCGGGCTATGACAGCTGTAATAAATATGCCTATAATCATAGTGACAACTTTATCAGTAATCAACCATCCAGAGTTAATAAATGTTTTTTTTGCTGCGCCATTAATCTTTTTTTTTTCAAAATCAATAAGTTTATCTTTCACATTCATGATTGTCACCACTTTATTTAAATTAATTAGAGATTTCCACATATTATTACTAACACTAAGCTCCCCTTTATCTAAGTACTTCTTTATAAATATTTAGGAGTTTTTCAGTATTTTCTTGAACGTTATGATATTTAATGGAGTTTTCCCTAGCATTTCGAGATAGTTTAATAGTGTTACTTTTATCATCAAATATTTCACATATATAATAAGCCAACATATAGTTTGCGTCGTATTGATAAAAATATCCATCTTCATTATGTTTTATTCGGTCGGTCACTCCACCTACATAGGAGGAAATAGAAGGAACTCCCAATAGTTTTGCTTCACTTAATGAGTTTGATTCATTTTCAATAATTGATGCAGAAACAAATACATTTGATTTTAGAAACCTATTACACATTTCTCTTTCATTAAGGTACCCAGTGAAAAAAACATTATCTTCTAATTCATGTTTTTTTATTAATGATTTTATATATGCCCCATAAGTTGATATTTTCATTTTTTGAAATAAAGTATCAGACTTTGTAATATCAGCACCTGCTATGTATAATTTAGCTTCAGGATATTTCCTCAAAACTATTGGTAATGCCTGTAGTATAATGTGCAAACCTTTTATTGGATATGAGGCTTGACTTACAAATATAGAATGAATCTCACAGTTTTCGTATTCCCATGTATGTTTGTAAAATTCTTCTCTCAAGCTTTCATTACAAAAATAATAATTGATATCAGGATGTATTTGTGTTGTGCAGGCCTTGTCCCAGCTAGTTCTTCCTATTACATTTTCAGCTTTTTTCAAAGCTTTAATCTCGTGTTTTCCACGCATTGCGAATTTCTTTTTTTGTTGCAGTACACTATCTCTTTTGATAAAATCTCTAAGGGTAAATCCATATTTCACCTTAGCAGGAAGTCCCATTAGGTAGTGCTGAGCTATTATAGAAACTAATCCTTGGATTGATATAATTGATTTTATATTTTTCTCATTACAGATATTTATCATAGTAAGGGAATGTGTGAATTCAGTACCAAATACATGTACTATATCAGGCTTAAATTCATTTATTATTTCTAATAGGTTGTCACTATCATATTCGTTTTTAATTGCAGGAAAAGAATAATATATAATTTTTTCACCCTGTAGTTTTTGATTTCTATTTTTTTTATAAGGAAACGCAATTGACAGAGTTAAATCTTCTTGAACTGATAAATCTTTCGATGTATTGACAAGCCACCCTCCCAAAGGAAGAATATCATCATTCATTAAACTGCTTGCTTCAGGTATTGCTATGTTAGTAAGCCATAAAACACGCATTTTATATCCCTCCACTTCTTTTCTATATCTATTTCAAGTTTTTTTAAATTTAGATATTTTATCAAATATGAATAATAATAAAATAACAATCCAAGGTGTTGCACTAGTTCCAATCCATCTCATTACGCTTTCATAAATCATTATAACAATAATAATATATATTCCCTTTGAAGCTGTACTATCTTCTCTCTTCATTTTCCCATAGAAATAATTTGCCATTAACCCAAATATAAAAGACTCTAGTACTATCCCCAAGTAACCAAAATCGTAGAAGAATGTAAAAATCATAGTGGGAAATGCATTATAGTATGAGCTATCTCCAACCGATAGATATAATTGATTATATTTCCCAACATGAGTGGAGATTTGTGTTAAATCAAAGCCTATGTATCTGCAAAACAGCACAAACACATCAATAATTCCTCCAAAAAAAGCTCCCCCGTAGAGTGTCACTTTATCTTGAATAACAAGACCGATTAAATTTTCGAAATAGATATATGGAGCTGTGAAATATAACACTATTGTTTTAAAAGCCTGAATTATAGGGTTTCCTAATGTATCATTTCTAAAGATAGTTATTGTAAACATCGCAATCACAAGTACAATCATGCTAATACGTATTTTTATTTTACTTAAAAAGCTAACCTTGACTTTATCCTTACTAATCATCCATGACATTATTAATATTAAACCAGAAGTTAGTAATAAGCTTCGTCCGCCAGAAGAAAAAGAATACTGTCCAACACTTATTAAAGTTAAAATTAGCAAAACTCTATTATTTCTTTTCTCTATAATCATTAGAGAAAGAAGAATTATGCTAAAGGTGATTATCGGTAAAACAAACCAAGCATTAACTAATTGATCATATCCATTATTTATGTTATCCGCATAAAAGAATTCATACCTAATAGTTTGGTAGCTCATCCCCGATAAAAGGAGTTTCAGTACTAATATTGTTCTTTTTAATAAATATGCAATAATAATTAACTCCATAAATATCACAAACTTAATGGACTTATTTTCATTATTATTATGATTTTTGTTTATTGTAATTTTCAATGTAGATTTATTAATCTTTCTAAATTTAAAGAACGCTGATAAATTGAAAAAAACTATTGCCAAAAGCATTAAAAAGTAAGTATTTACGTTCGGAATATAAATCCCAAAAAGACCCAATCCAGAAATAAAAATAGTTGTTCCCCACCATAAATTAAATAAAATATATGGATTATATAATTTATGATCATATTTATATGATAGAAAAACAAAAAGAATACAAATAAGACCAATTAAATAACTCATTATTTTCTCCTTAATGAAAAAGTCTCTTATATTCACTTTATTAAATCATTTTGGATCTTTTTAATAATTTTTGTAGCTTGTACAAGACTATTTTTCGTTTCTATTATAAAGTTTCTTGCTTTAAATCCAACCAAATCTAGTTCATCACTATTCATATTTAGTATTTCAATTATTTTATCCTTTAAATTATCTATGCTGTATTTATCAACAGTGAACAAATAGTTATAATATTCATCTGGTATACCCTTTAATTTGGTAGTTAAGAATGGTGTACCTGACACCATATATTCAAATGTCTTAGATGGAAAAGAATATGAAGTATATTTATCTTGGGGATCTCTAAAATTCACTAAAAGAGTAGCTCTTTTTTCATAGTCAAAAACTTCATCATGCGGTAAAAAACCAAAATATTTTATCGTTTTATTTTCGTTACACAATTTTTCGATATAAGTTTTCATGTCTCCATCACCAAAGATCCATAATTCGAGTTTCTCATCTTGAATTTGTTCAAAAGTATCAAGAATAACTTTTATACCGTACTCTTGTGCTAATGTTCCCGCATACATCAAGGCTCGTTCTTTTTTCTTATATTTCATATCAAGTTGACTATTGTATATACCTTCTATAATTAAATACGGTTTATTGTTTGGGTTAACTCTCGAATTCATTGCTTCAGTAAACAAGATATACATATCATAACTACTTTCAACTTTCTCAACCAAATTCAAGTAAATTGGAAGTATCAATCTTTTAAACCATATCATATCCTTTTGTCTTTGGTCATTTATAATATCAGACGAAAGATCAGTGAATATGTTTATTCTATTAATACTAAATAATTTAGCTGCTAAGAATATACCAACAGATAAAGGAGTATAATTAAAAGCAGTAAGAATCACCTTTTCTTTTTCTCTCCGGTTTTTTATTCCCCAGAATAATGTTTTTAAAAAACCTTTAAGAAAAAAAATAATTTCTTTAAGCATCGGTAAATTTATAATAGAAATATAGTTGATAATATATTTCTTGTTTATTTTAGCTTTCTTTCTTCTAAAAAATATCTCCCCCTTTGGATAATACGCTTCTTGATATAGATAATAAATTTTCATATTTATATCATTTATATTTGAAAAGCCTTCAAGCATAGCTGTTTCAAACTTATATTGTGCTACTAACGAAGGTAACTTGCGCCTATTTGAGATTAAAGTAAACCATTCTTTGTCACATGCACTACCGAAATAAAGTATGTTCATTTTCCACCTCTCCATATACTCCTATTTATTCAATTCATAACTTATTCTAAATAATCTTTTTTCTTTGTATTAAAATTTTCCCAATATTTTTTACAATTGCATAGTAAATAAAGGGTGATAAATAAAAAATTAACGAGCTAATACTAACTCTACACTCCGGAAATTTAAATAGTCTTCTCATATAAATTTCAGGATTATATTGTTTAGTATTACTTTTAAAGTCACTATAATTTTCACTTGTAATTGCAATTTGCCATAATGTAGCCCATACCCATCTTGCTACTCCAAACTTACTAAATTCCATAAAAAAATCAGGCCTATAATACCTAAAATGCTCTTCCAAACCTATCATTAACTTAAATCCATCATCCCTTTTTTCGTCAACAAAAGTCATTGCTGATCCTCTGCGTGTTCTATAGAGATACATTTGATTTTTGTTTATAGAAATACTCTTGCATATCGATATTATTTTCCATACCATTTCCAAATCTTCACTGTAGCGATAGCCTTCAGTAAATCTCAATTCATATTTTTCTAGTAAGTCTTTTTTTACTAGAAGTGAACATGCACCAGACACAAATTCATGGTATAGGTATTTTTCCAAAGCTTGATAGGATGATATTGTTTCATGTGAACTTAAATTATAACTTTCTAAATGTTTATCTATTTTGTAATTTTCAGAAACCATTTTATATCCACAAAAAGCAGCTTCAGACTTATTAGTTTTAATCAAATCTATTAATCCGCTTAGATACTCAGGTGTGACCATATCGTCAGAGTCTACAAAACATAAATATTCCCCTATAGCTTCATCTATTCCTTTATTGCGAGCAGCACTTACACCTGCATTTTTTTGACTTACTAATTTGATACACATAGAACTTATTTTAATATATTCTTCCACAATGAAAACTGAATTATCAGTAGAACCATCATTTATTATTAAAACTTCAAAGTTTTTATAGATTTGATTTTCCAAAGATCTTAGACACTCTTCAATAAATCTTTCTACATTAAATAATGGAATTATCACACTAATCATTACTTTTTCTCCAAACATAGCTATTAATAATAAATTTATAACTTTGTATAATTTTAACTATCTTAAGTGATACATTTCTATCTTCATAGTCTGGAACTAATATGTTCTCTTTATTCACCTGTGAGATTGTAATACCTAATTCAACAGCCTGCAAAAGTTCTATCTCGTTTATTCCTCCAATTATCACAGTGCCTTTATCTAGTACTTCAGGACGTTCAGTTGAAGTTCTAAGTAGAACACCTGTAAAACCAAGCATCGCACTTTCTTCCGATAAAGTACCACTATCAGAAAGAACACAATAGCTATTTTTTTGCAACTTGTTATAATCCAAGAACCCAAACGGCTTAAGATTCTGCACAAGCGAATGGAATTTGAATTTCCGCTCTTCAATATACTTCATACTTCTAGGATGTGTGGAGTATATTACTGGCATTTGGTATCTCTCCGCGATTTTGTTTATTGCAGTCATCAGAGACATAAAGTTCTGCTCGTTATCAATATTTTCTTCTCGATGAGCAGAGACAATAATATATTTTCCAGCCTCTAAATTTAATCGCTCTAACACATCACTTGCATCAATCTTATCCATATGGGCTTGTAACACTTCCTGCATCGGTGAACCTGTTACAAAGATATGTTCTTTACGGAAACCTTCAGATAATAAATATCTTCTTGAATGTTCAGTATACGGCAGGTTAATATCCGAAATATGATCAACAATTTTCCGATTAATTTCTTCCGGCACATTCTGGTCAAAACATCTGTTTCCAGCTTCCATATGAAAGATAGGTACTTTTAACCTTTTTGCGGCAATTGCACTGAGAGCACTATTCGTATCTCCTAAGATTAGAAGAGCATCTGGTTTTTCTTTGTCCAGGACTTCAAACGATTTGGCAATAATATTACCCATTGTTTCCCCGAGATTAGTTCCTACTGCCTCTAGAAAATAATCAGGTTGCCGAAGTTCAAGTTCATTGAAGAATACCTCATTTAATGTGTAGTCCCAGTTCTGGCCTGTATGTACAAGAATATGATTGAAATATTTATCGCAAGCTTTTATACATTCAGATAACCGAATTATTTCTGGTCTTGTACCAAGGATGGTCATGACTTTTAGCTTTTCCATATTTATACCTCCAAGTAATAAGTATCTGGCTTATCAGGATTAAACAACTCATTTGCCCAAAATAGAGTAATAACGTCTGAAGTACCCGTGTTCGTAATGGAGTGCGTATAGCCTGGTGGAATATCTATTACTTTTAGCTGTCGCCCATTTACGGGATACTCAATGATCTGTTCGCTTTCGATATGACGGAAATTCACTATAGCTTCACCCTCAATTACTAGGAATTTCTCGACTTTAGTATGATGCCAATGGTTACCACGAGTAATTCCCGGCTTAGTGCGTGAGATGAAGACTTGCCCTGAATGTTCTGTTTTAATAAATTCTGCTAGCCACCCCCTATTATCATGCTTCATTTCCAGATCGTATCCAAAATCATCTTCTGGTAAATAGGATAAGTATGTACTGTATAAAAAACGTTCAAAATCATTCTTCAAATCCGAAATAACTAATGTGTGCCGACTTTTCTTAAAAGCTAACAAGCTAGCTTCTAGATGTTTAAGCTTAATACTGAAAGAACGAGGAATGTTATAAAAATCAGTGGAATTCATCGTGTTCATACCATCTAGTTTATTCATGAAAGAATCTACTACGTCATCGATATATACCAATGTTATTTCAGCATCCGGATTATTTACTTGAATGGGTATATCTCTACTTATATTGAAACACCATGTTGCAACTACAGAATTATAATTAGGTTTACTCCACTTCCCGAACACATTTGGCAATCGGTACACAAACGTATCCCCCCCTACTTCCCGTCCATAAGAAAGTACCACCTCTTCTGCTGCACGCTTACTCTTCCCATAGGGGTTATCTTGTTCGGCTTGTGTAGAAGATGATAATACGATTGGAGTATTCCTACCGTGTGAGTGCAGTATATTTACCAGATGTTGAGTATAATCAAAATTGCCAGTCATAAACTCTTCTTCATTCATGGGCCGATTGATCCCAGCAAGGTGAAAAATAAAATCTGCTTTAAGTGCGTACTCTTCTAAATCCCGTAGAGAATGTTTAGAGCCAATTCTTAATATTTCAATATCCTCTTTACATTTAAGAGAAGCTATTAAATTACGTCCAATAAAACCATATGCCCCCGTAACTAAAATTGTCTTCATTTTATTAGCCCCTACCATTAAGTTCTTTTTTGATCAAATCTAGACTTAACAAGAGTTCTTTAATGCCTGGCACATCTAATCTTTCAGTATTGTGAGAATTATATTCCCATCCTTCGGAAATCTCCTTGTCACCTTGTTCAAAGAATTTATCATAATTCAAATCTCTGGTATCGGCTGAAATTCGATAATAGCTTCCTAAGTCGTCTGCTTTAGACATTTCCTCTCGCGTAAGCAATGTTTCGTACAGTTTCTCACCATGTCTTGTCCCAATAATCTTAGTATTACTATCCGACTCAAATAGTTCCTTTAGCGCGAGCGCAAGCTCTCCTATAGTAGATGCAGGGGCTTTTTGCACAAAGATATCGCCTTGTACGGCTTTATTAAATGCGAAGAGTACAAGTTCAACAGCATCTTCTAAAGACATCAAATATCTTGTCATATCAGGATCAGTGATAGTTATATCTTCATAATTTTTAATTTGTTCTATGAATAACGGAATGACTGATCCACGAGAACACATTACATTACCATAACGAGTCCCACATATTAATGTATTTTCTGGAGATATAGTTCTTGATTTTGCAACCATTACCTTCTCCATCATTGCTTTAGAAATACCCATTGCATTAATCGGATATACAGCTTTATCTGTTGACAAACATACAACCTTTTTTACTCCAAAAGCAATTGCAGCATTAAGAACATTCTCAGTGCCAATCACATTTGTTTTCACAGCTTCCATTGGAAAGAATTCACATGAAGGAACCTGTTTTAAGGCCGCAGCATGGAAAACATAATCAACGTTATGCATAGCTGCGGCTACACTATTATAGTCCCTTACATCCCCTATAAAGAATTTCACTTTATCATTTCTTAATTCTTTCCGCATATCATCTTGCTTTTTTTCATCTCTTGAGAAAATTCGAATTTCACTTATCTCAGTATTTAAGAAACGCTTAAGTACGGCATTACCAAAAGACCCAGTTCCACCAGTGATTAATAACGTTTTTCCAGTAAACAAAATAGTTCCACTCCTTAATATAAGCTAGATATTATTTTCCAGAAAACTTTTTATATATTTATATAACAGATGTTTTAATCAAATCTATATATTTGTTAGTACTTATTTGCCTTTCATAATTCTCTTTGAAAACTTTGAAAGCATTTGCCCCCATTTCATCACAAATATCAGTATTATTGGATAAATACCCGATTGCCTGGGCCAGTTTATCCACTTCACCTTGCTCAAATGAAAAACCTGCAGCATTATCAATAATTTTCATTGAGATATCTGTTGTCGAAGACATTATTGCTAATAGTGGCCTCCCCGCAGCTAAATAACTATAAGTTTTGCTGGGAACGCTCATGCCTTCAACCCCTCGTTCCAGACTCACAAGATAACAATCTGCTGAAGTGAGCATATTAATATACTCTTCACCCAATAAGAATCCATGTAGTTCTACATTCTCAAGGTTTTTCTCTTTAATAAATGAGGTTATTTCTTCAACTTTGTTCCCATGTCCTGTTAATACAAACTCAACATTATGATAATTTCTCATAGTATGAATACAGTTAAGTATTGTGTCCATATCTTGACATGTCCCCATGTTTCCACTGTAAAGCACTCTGAATTTCCTATTTCCTTTTACTCTATTACCTTTTTGGAGATTCAGTTTGGTTCCATCATACCAATTAGGAATCACTTTAATTTTCTCTTCTTCTAAAGTTAATTTATTTTCCAGCATATAGCTTTTCATTTCTTCACCCAAAGCAACTATATGCTCAGCATTTTTATATACTATCCTATTTGTAATTTTCATCACCTTATAGATCAGGCTACCCTTTTTTATTGTATCCATTAGAACCGCTAAGTCAGGATAGATATCATAAGCAACAAATATGAATTTCCTTCTAAAAATGACACTTAATAAAGCTGGAATTATAGGTAATAACGGTGGGTTAGAGTATACAATGATACTTTTATATTTCAGCATACTAGGCCATCTTAAAAACATACTAACTATGAAAGAAAAATAGTTAATAAGCCTATTCAAAGTTTTTTTCTTATCCAATTGAATATATTTTATACGCCTAATATTTATTTGCTTATATTGTTCTTCTTTAGGTAAATTCTTTGCTTTACTATATTCCAACGGATAACCGCAAAGAACATCTACAGTTAGCCCGCTAGCAACCATATCTTCTGCCATCTCCGTGGGGAGTGTTGCAGATGAAATATACTCAGGATAAAAATATTGGCATAATATCAGTACATCTCTTTTCAATTTTCAGCACTCTTTTCAGATATTTTTTCACATAATTTAATAGAATCTGGAAAGTCTATTAGAGCATATTTATAATCAAAGTAATTTGAAATACTTAAATCATATTTTAAGTTCCCAAAGATTTTATTGACAATGCTCTTCTTCTTGCCTACTTTCAAAACTAATTCCCCTAATTTTTTAGAATAAAAGGTACTTGCATCATTCTCTTCTGATATCAGCTTTACTAATTCATAGGTATTCACATATTCCTTATTTTGAGGAGAAAAAACACCGTTTGTTCCATTATCTATAGTTAACTTTATAAACTCAGAAAGATTATCTATAAAGATCATACTTCTTTGATTATTTATGTAAGGAAATATTTTGATTTGCAGAATTAACTTTCTAAGTCTTTCATAATTCCCTGGAGAGTTTGGTCCATAAATCATAGGAGCTCTTATTATTGAGATCTTAAATTCTTCTGACTCCAAAAATTGCAGTCCTAGTTCGGCTTCATATTTGCTCTTTCCATAATAAGAATTCGGGCTGCACTGAGTATTAGCTGATACCATAATATCTTTAGTTATATCACCTTCAATCCCATAAACTGAAAATGAACTCATAAAGATGAAATGTTTAACACCAGCAAGTTTTGATTTATTAGCTAACTCTAAAGTTAAATCTCTATTCACTTCAAAGTACTGTTCTTCCATATACTTTTTTTCTTTCTTGTGAACAATAGCTGCAACATGAAAAACAACGTCATAAATACTTAAATCCACTAAACTCCACGAGGCATTTTTCATTGAGATAAAGTCAATATTATAGGCTTCAGGCCAGTTTCTAAGCCAGTCCCCTAAGGCATTCCCCACATAACTCGAAGAACCTGTAATTAAAATGTTTTTCATACTTGACCTCAATTATAATGTTGATATAGTTTGTATTGATTAAATCGACTGACTCTGTTTGCCTTCCCTAACACCTTCGCTCTTGAGAACCATAAATAAGGTCTTTGTAAAGACTTTAATATCAAACCAAAAATTCATCTTACTACAGTAATCTCCATCCAGACTAGCCTTGAATTGAATTTCCAACTCATCCCGCCCATTAACCTGCGCCCACCCGGTAAGCCCAGGCTTAATCTCATTCGCTCCATACTTATCTCGCTCTGCAATTAGATCATCCTGGTTCCACAGTGCAGGGCGCGGGCCTATTATGCTCATGTCGCCTTTGAGAATATTTATAATCTGAGGAAGCTCATCGAGACTTGTCTTCCTGAGGAATTTGCCTACTTTGGTGATGAAAAAGTCTGGATCTTGCAGCAGATGTGTAGGCATATCGCTTGGTGTATCTGTACGCATGGTTCTGAACTTGAGAATATAGAATTCTTGCTTATTCCTGCCTAACCGTTTTTGCCGAAATAGAACAGGACCTTTAGATGTAGACTTGATTACCACAGCGATAATCAAGAAAAAAGGCCATAACAGGAGCATTCCAATTAGAGCCAATATGAAATCTAAAGTTTGTTTTACGATCATATAAGGCTTCATACGTTCACCTTGTCCTTAAGTTACTATGGTTCACAGCTACAATTGCGTACAAAAGATAACAATAGTTGTGAACCACACTTCTATTTATTGATGATTTCTTCAACTCTTAATTTACTAGTGATGCAGCTCCCGCTATCCCCTGTTGAAGGCTTGCTTCAAATGCGTCTTTATACTGCTTTATAATAGCTGTGCTATATCCATTAGTGTTTAGTTTTTGTTCAGCGTCAGCAAGTATACTATTGAAAGATGCTCTAGACGAAGCTAATTGCTGCTTCCCTTTTTCTTTGATACTCTGCTTGGCGGTATCATCTGTTGCACTTAAGTATTCCAGAAGTATTCCTGTCAAAGCAGCTTGGCTCTGCGACTGTAGCGCGCTCAGCTTCGCTTCAGTCTCACTAGTAATACTCTCATATGAAACCTTACCGGACCCTGTTCCTGCCGATCCTGAACCGCCTGCTGCTCCACCTGGTTCAGCCGCTGGAGTTGCTGCTGGTGCCGGTGTTGCACTTGCAGCTGGACTAATTCCCTTGTCGGTTGGTTTCGCCGAAGCTGTATTTTCTTCGTAGTTCTTAGAATTTGCAGTAATGGTCTTTGTTTTCGAATTCCAGCTAATGGAATTTCCTACGGATTCCGATAAGAATCTTAGGGGGACATAGATCGAGCCGTTCAGCAGATAACTGGACTGGCCTTTCGGTAATGCCTTAGTGCTCCCGCTAAATACATAACTTGCATTAACGTTGTTCAGCGTAATATTCTTGGCTGCATAAGAAGGACTGGACGTCGCATTCATCAGGTATTCCTTAATGACCACCATCTCTGAACTGCTTGGCTCAGCTACGGTTACCTTCAGGTTCTTGGCATCCCAGCTTACGCTCTTCTGCAGGGCATAGGACATGAAGCGCAAAGGGACATAGGTGGTGTTATTGTACATGAACACATGTTGTCCGGCTGGCGGCTGTAGTGCTACACCATCGAATAGCAAGGTTACATCCACATTCTGCACTTTGATAGCATTAGACGCTTTGATGGGAGCAGCTGTTGCAGTTGCTACAGGGGTAGCTGCCGCTACGGTAACAGGGGCCGATGCTGTCAGGGGCTCACAGCCCATTAAGGCTACGCTCAGAAGTGCTGCTGCAGGAATCTTGATCTTGAACATGCCTATTCACTTCCTTTTTCTTGGGCTTTGAGTTGTTCTTCTTCAGCTAAGATCTGATCCCGGGTCTTGCCTTGGCTGACGCCGTACTTCTTGGCAATCTGAGCTAATTCGTTATATTGCTCCTCTGAGACCTTGCCGAGGATAATGCTACGGGCTTCCCGCTTCTCTTCATTGCTAAGTCCGCCTTGAGCTAGCTCTTGCAATCTCTTAATATCTGAGACACTGAGCTTAGCGGCTACAATGGCTGCCACATTCGCTTTATCTGTGATCGTTACATTCTCTTGAACTTCCTTGGCCTTGTCCGTTGAAATATGGGCTAATCCATCCACACCCGCAGGGGTAGGAGCAGGAGTGCTTGCAGGCTTGCCAGTACTTATCGGCTTGTCCGTGCTGGCAGCTGCCGGATCAGCGGCATTACCGGATGCAGGTGTGCTAGCTGGTGCAGAGCTTGAAGCCGGATCAACGGAAGCTGCTGGCTCCGCAGACGGGTCACTATCTGCTACCACAGGCTCAATCACTTGTCCTTGAGGGACACTGGGCGTATTGCCGGCTTCCACATCGAAACCGCCTGCCATTGAGTTCATCAGCTTATCGACAGCATAATTGGCTGCGAATAGCCCGCCAACACCTAACACCACGATGACCGACAACGTCCAGATCAACACTTTTTTCCATCTCTTCACTTCAGGTACCTCCACATCTCTAATTAGCTAATGGCTGCCTGGATGACTGGCTGCATCGGTACGATCTGGTTAATCACTTCACGGATGGCTTCTGCATCTTCGGTGACAACCCGTTCCAACCGTTTGAATTCTAGCTCCATCTGGCTCCGGGTGATGACGTTAGGTCTGCCGATGAAGATCCGGTCATGCTGAGTGGAACCCAGGTTCTCTTCATCTGTCAACAGTTCTTCATACAGCTTCTCGCCTTCACGGATGCCTGAGAAGGTGATGTCAATGTCCTTGTAAGGCTCGTAACCGGACAGTGTGATTAAGTCCTCGGCCAGAGTCAGAATCTTAACTGGTGCTCCCATATCCAGGACAAATACTTCTCCGCCATTCGCGAAGGAACCGGATTGAATCACCAGTTGAACGGCCTCGGGAATAGTCATGAAGTAACGGACCATCTCGGGATGCGTTACGGTGACAGGCCCACCGGCTGCAATCTGCTGCTTGAAGGCGGGAATGACACTGCCCCGGCTGCCTAATACGTTACCGAAGCGTACCGCAGAGAACTTGGTAGGGCTTGCTACATTGAGACTCTGCACATACATCTCGGCAATCCGTTTCGTGGCTCCCATGACGCTGGTCGGGTTCACGGCCTTGTCGGACGAAATCATCACGAAGCGCTCTGCACCATACATGTCTGCACAGTCGGCTACATTGCGGGTCCCGAAGACATTATTTTTGATGGCTTCGGAAGGGTTGCGCTCCATCAGAGGAACGTGCTTATGTGCTGCCGCATGAAAGACCACCTGCGGCTTATAGCTCTGGAATACATCCATTAACCGGGTGCGGTCCTGAACGTCAGCAATTACAGTCACGATCTCCAGGTAAGGGAAGCTCTTACGCAGCTCCATCTCAATGGTATAGATACTATTCTCGCCATGTCCCAGAATCAGCAGCTTGTCCGGTGCAAAAGGTGAGATCTGGCGGCATAGCTCTGAGCCAATCGAACCTCCTGCGCCTGTTACCAGTACGGTTTTGTTATGAACATAGCCCAAAATACTGTTCATGTCTGCAACAATCGGCTCACGGCCCAGAAGGTCCTCTACGCTGACATCGCGGAGCTTCTTTACAGAGATTTTGCCTGCGATCAGATCGTTCAGTGCCGGGATAATCTTCAGCTTCGCGCCTGTAGCCTTGGCCAGATTAATAATCTCGGATATTTGGGTTCTGGAGACCGAGGGCATAGCGATAATAATCTCGTGAATCTCTTTGTCCTTCACAATCCGCGGAATATCATAACGGTTACCCAGTACAGGTACACTCAGTATGGACATGTGATATTTATCTGCGCTGTCATCGATGAATCCAACCAGCCGGGTGCTCGCGAAGGAAGGTCCCATCAGTTCTTTGGCAATCAGGATTCCGCAATCTCCGGCTCCGACAATCAGCGTATGAAGCTCAGTATTCTTATTGTTGCTCCGTTCACTGCGGAAGACTCTCCAGAAGAAGCGGACGCCCCCCACCAGCAGCAGAACCGTCTCCATCGCCCGGACTTCTATGCTGAATGGCACGCGCTCGGGCAGGATGATATAAGCGGCAACGTAAGATAACAACGCTCCTACTACAATAGCTTTGAGAACCGATATAATCTCGTTAATACTGGCATATTGCCACATTCTGCGGTAGAGTCCGAAGTAGACCAGGCTTCCCCCGATCGCCACCGTGGAGATAGCGCCGAACACGATCATCTGTACCACATATTCCGGCGGAATCTCATTGTAGAAGCGGAACAGGTAGGAAGTCACGATGCTGAACCATATGATCGCAATGTCGATCATGAATAATACCAACACTCTTGTTTTTGCTGTCATTTTCAGTGCCTCCAAAAACAACAATTTATCTATTAAACAATTCAATTGCCATAGTAGTAATAGTAGTAGCCTTCACTGGCCTTGCGCTTCACGTTGTTAAGAACCACGCCCAGCATCTTGGCCCCGACCCGGTCCAGATTGGCCTTCGCCTTAGCTGCAATATCGCGCTTCACCTTACCGTAGCTGACCACCATAATTACGCCGTCACTCTTGGAGGCAACAATCTGTGCATCTGTAACGGCCAATAGCGGCGGAGTATCAATCAGAATGACATCATATAACTGGCGCAGCTCCTGCAGCACCGCACTCATGCGGTTGGAGGCCATCATCTCAGCAGGATTCGGAGGAATCGGGCCGGATGTCATCAGATACAGGTTGTTCACACCGGATTCCTGAATCACATCGGCCAGATTCGCCTGCTGAGAGAGCAAGGAGGACAACCCATACCGGTTACTCAGGGAAAAAGTCTTATGCGCCGTAGGCTTACGCAAGTCACCATCGATTAGCAGCACCTTCTTATCCGCTTGCGCGTACGCAGCGGCCAGATTGGCGGTAACGGTTGATTTCCCTTCCTCCGGTCCGGAAGAAGTGACCATAATAATCTGGATCTGTTCATCTACAGAGGAGAAATCAATGTTCGTGCGCAGTGCCCGAAAGGCTTCGGATACCGGCGAACGCGGGTTGGTCACGGTGATCAGATGGCGTTGTTTATTTGGCTGCTGTGACATGCTCTAGTTCCCCCGCCTTTCTGCTCTGTGCCTGAGCCTGCTGCCCGGTGGTCTTGGTTTCTTCCTGACCCAGCCGGGTAATCATAGCTATAGTCGGAAGTCCAAGGTATTTCTTAATGTCGTCTTCTGTCTTCAGCGTATCATCGAGATACTCCAGCAGGAAGGCAATCCCCAGACCAATCATCAGGGATACGATAAAAGCAATCGCGAGGTTCATCACCACATTCGGCTCTACCGGTCCGGGTGTAACTGGCGGATTAAGCTTGGCTTCGTTGAGGATGGACACATTCTGTACGTTGAACAAGGACGGAATCTCCTGCTTAAATACAAGGGATATGGCATTCACGATCTCTGCGGCTCTCTGGTATGAATTATCTCGAACGACAAGTGTCATCACCTGCGTATTATTTACAGAACTCACGTTAACCTTCTTCAGCATTTCCTCTGCCGTAATCCCGAATTGCGGGTAGTTCTGGGCTACAACATCGAGGATTGCGGGAGTCTTGATAATTTCCTTGTACGTATTGATCAGCTGAATGTTGGTATTGATCTGATTCAGATCCAGCTGTGCTGCCGTAGCTTGGGTAGGCGTCTGATTAACAATGATCTTCGTTGAAGCTTCATAGACCGGATTCTTGATATATAAGCTGTAGATCCCGGCAAGAACACAGGCCACGATAACAATGCTGATAATCATCCACAGTCTCTTCCTGACAATCTGGAAATAATCGCGCAAATCCAATTCTTGTGCTGACAAGTGCATTTCCCTCCAAGCTGTAAATTCTTATATTCTCCAAAAAAGTGCCTCCTCTCTAAACGACGAGAGGAGGCTCTCCACAATACTATTTACTTACTTGAAGTTGATGGTGCGGTAGATAATCACTGCAGCTTCAGCACGTGTAGCTGTGTTGTTAGGATTGAACTTGCCGGCGTTGCCGATAACCAGGTTATTGCTGGCAGCGAAGGCTACTCCGTCTTTCAGGGAAGCAGCGATCTTGCCTGCATCGGAGAACTTGCTCAGGGAGCTGACACTAGTTGCAGCATCTGGCTTCTGCGACTTCACGGCACGGGCAATCATCGTTGCCATTTCCGCACGGGTAATCGTTGCACTAGGATCGAACTGGGCTGCACTGCGTCCAGTAATGATGCCCTTCTCAGCAGCAACAGCTACATAAGGAGCATACCAGGCAGTGGAGCTTACATCACCGAAGCTCTGCTTCGCGGAGTTGTTCTCCAGGTTCAGTGCACGGATCAGCATCTTGGCGAATTCTGCACGGGTCACATTGTTCTTCGGAGCAAAGTTGCCGTTGCCTACGCCTTCAATAGCACCCTTGGCTGCTACGACTGAGATCTGTCTTCCAGCCCAGGCCTGAACACTTGCAACATCCTTGAAGCTGACTTTGTTCTCCAGTACAGCATAGGAAGAGAAGCCGTCACGCGGTTCAGTGATGTGATCACCATCTACAACACCACCCTGATATTGCAGTTCTTTGTAGACTACCTTCGCAACGGACAACAGTTCACGGTCAAGGCCTTCTGTATTCTTAAGCGGCAGCTTGATAATGATTGGCTGCTTGAAGGTTGATGTAACCACACCGCCTACAGTCAGTTCGAAGTCATATACGCTGGATGCCAGCTTCATGCTGGACAGGGATGTTACGGTTGTATCTGCTACAGTGGAAGTAGTCAGTGTAATAGCTTCACTGAACTGTCCTACTGGAATCGTTACAGTCAAGCCGTTGAAAGTAATTGCAATGTTGGCAATGCCTTTCGCCTTGGCTGCTTCGATGATTGCTTTGGACAATGGCACTTCTACTGTTGCCGCGTTCACTGTACCCAGGTTCAGGGTAAGCGTAAGACCTGTCTTACCGGCATTAGCTGCAACCAGTGCATCAAAGGCTTTCAGTACATCAGCATCTACGAGCTTCAGGGTTGCTTTGTTGCCTACAATCGTTACCAGCTTGGATACATCGTATACACCTGGTGTAGCTGTAGGGTTCGTAACTGGAGTTGTTACTGTGCCGCCACCGCCACCGCCGCCAGTGCCAGTTCCAGGAGGATTAGGCTCAGTAATTACAGGCTCGTTAATGTAAGCTCTCACATAAGCTAAAGCAAGAGCCTTCACTGCTGGCGCGGCTGTTGGGATTGTATCCTTCAGGTTCTTAAGACTGAGCTTAATATCTCCTGGAGTAATGTTAAGGTTGTAGACTACCTGGCTTACGGTAAGGCCACCCTCAATTGTGTTGTGATTCAGAACCTTGGTAATGGCTTCATTCAGCAATGTATTCAGAGCATCATCAGTGCTAGAAGCATTAAGAACCAGGTTCATCAAGTCAGTTTTGGACTTATTGCTGATCATTGCGCGAAGTTCAGCTTCAACGCCTTTGTCGCCGAACAGGAATTCATTGAAATCGTCAGCCGTAAGATTCTTTACGCCAGCCTTAACTGCAATTCTCTTCAGCAGGTCCACATTCTTCTCATCATAGCGGATCGCCTTAATCGCAGTGTAATCCTTGTCATATACATCGTAGACTACACTGGATACGCTCGTGAATGCTTTATGAGCAGTTGCAAGATCATCAGCTTCTAAGGCAAGCTTGGAAAGTACTGGTTGGAAAATCTGTTCGAAAATTTCAGCGCTGATATTGCCTGCTTCCTTCTCATAAGCAAGAAGTGCTTGTCTCTCAGTCTCTGTAAGCTGAGCATAAATCTTCTCAACCTTCGCCTTCACACCTGCATTAGTTACTGCTGCTGCGGAAGCTGTACTCACTCCAAAATGTTCAGCCAGCCCCTTGCTGCTGAACGGGAATCCGGCAACGGATGCCGCTGCCATGCTTACTGCTAGTGTAGATACTGCCAATTTTTTCTTCAAAGTCACTTGTCATCCACCTCTGTGTATGTATTTGTATTAATAATAGTGCAAGAATCCAGTAATACCCATTCTACCATTAATGACACAGAAGGTCACCCCTTACGAGAAAGAAATCCGAACAATCTATGACGTTTGCTGGTAGATTGAATAGGATTAGCTCGATTAATCTCCTTATT
The DNA here is from genome assembly GCF_042684125.1 of Paenibacillus rhizoplanae. Lineage (NCBI taxonomy): Bacteria > Bacillati > Bacillota > Bacilli > Caryophanales > Paenibacillaceae > Paenibacillus > Paenibacillus rhizoplanae. Next base: position 35,017 of record NZ_JBHUKY010000058.1, read on the forward strand.
TGTAAGGAGATCGCGCGAATTTTGTAGAAAAAAGTCGAATGACTCTTCTCCCAATTCCCGCCGCACCACCCCGTAAGCTTCGCTTAATCCAAAGGGACGGTGTACAGAATCATGCGCATCCGATGCAATAATATGCACGGCATGCTGCCGGCATAATTGGAGCGACAGCTTCTGCAGCTTACTCCCGAAGACGCCGGCGATACTCTGTGCAGTTACCTGTCCAAGAGCGCCAAGCTCAATTAATCGCAGCAGCTTGGACGGATCGGCAGCAACCTCCGCATTACGCTCCGGGTGGGCGATAACCGGCACCATTCCCTGAATGACCAGCTCATGACAGGTCTCTTCCATAGTGCGGGGCACCCGTGAAGAGGGCATCTCCAGCAAAATATACCGGGAACCGGCAAGTGTCAGCAGTTGTCCGCGCTCCAGATCATCGAGCAGCTCTCCGTAGATCCGGATCTCCTGCCCCGGCAGCACGACCAGCGGATTGCCTGCTTCCTGCAGCTTCGCATTCAGCACCCGCACCGCCGCTTGAATCTCCTGAGCCGGATTCATATAGACTCCATTCGCATGGTGAGGGGTAGCTACTACAGTTGTAATACCATCGTTATGGGCGTCAAGCGCCATGGCGAGAGCGGCGTCGTAATCAGCGGCTCCGTCATCCATGAAAGGTAGAATGTGGCTATGGATATCTATCATATGTTGTATATCGGTCCTTTCGTAGAGGATATGTATAGTTTTCGCAAAAAAATACAACCATTTCACTAGGAAATGATTGCCAAATTTTAAAACAATATCATTTATGCTTCCAGTCGGAACAGCCGGTAGGCCGCCTCTGCAAGTCTCTCATCGACTTCCTTAATCACTGCCTCTTGCTGACTACGGTTGCGCATATCGAGCAGTCTATTAACCTCTTGACGGAGCTGCTCAATCTCACATTCTACGCTCTGAAGCTTGTAGACAGCCAGCATCTCTGCCACTGAATATTTATGCTGATAGATCAGCTTGATGCCGCCCGGCCTCACTTCCGAGATCCGGCGCACCGAGCCGCCTTCGTAGTAATACATCATCGTTAGATCCTTATAAATGCGGTTTACGGTACCCGTGCCCTTATACATGAAGAATAATTTGCGGACTGCATTAATCAGATGAGGATTCACCACCCTGCAGGACAAGGAACCCATATAGATGCCGCCTTTGCGTTCAAAAGACAGATGGACCTCCTCGCCCCCGGCCTCCTCCAGCACAATCTCCTGTTCGCCCGCGCCAAGTACCTTCACACGGTGACTGATATAGCTGGTATCGGCGGTTAGCAGAAACTGGTTCAGCTGAAATTCGGTCATTTGCATCGTTGCATTCACATATTCCATCGCCAGACGCTGAGCCATAAACATCCCTCAATTCTTAATGACTAACCCTTAAGTCTCGGAAGGCGCTTCATGCTGCGGTTCATCCCCGGAATCCTGATCATCCGGTTCTGCCGGAAGCTCTTCTTCGGTGGGTAGAGTATGTCTATCAATAAGTTCCCATAATTCGTCTTTGCCAAGTCCAATCTCCGATGAATACGCAATGAAGCTGTCTCCCGGCAGCACACCGAGCTCCTGCTTCATGATCTTGATATGCTTCGGCCAGCGGGTCTTCGGAATTTTGTCCGCTTTGGTGGCTACTACGCAGAGAGGCAGATCGTAGTGCTTCAGCCAGTCAAACATCATTTTGTCATTGACGGTCGGCGGGTGGCGCAGATCTACGATAAGCAGGACCATCTTCAGCGTCTCGCGTTCTGCCATGTACTTCTCGACCATTTTGCCCCAGGAGGCGCGTTGCGTCTTGGAGACCTTGGCGTAGCCATACCCCGGGAAGTCAACGAAATACATGCTCTCATTCACACGGTAATAGTTCATATGCTGCGTCTTGCCCGGTGTAGAACTGGTGCGGGCCAGATTCTTGCGGTTAATCATCCGGTTGATCAGAGAGGACTTCCCTACGTTGGAGCGCCCTGCCAGAGCAATCTCCGGCAAGGCATCCATGGGGTACTGGTCAGGGCCTACGGCACTGATAATAAATTCGGCGTTGTTAACTTTCATAAGACTTCCTTTCTAATGCACACTACTGGGCGCTTCAATGCTTATTTCTGTATCTGTATCTGTATCTGAATCGGTGTTGATTCCATCTGCATGATCTACAAGCGCGTGCTTCAGTACCTGATCCATATGGGACACCGGCACGAACTCGACATCACTCAGGACACTCTCGGGGATATCCTTGAGGTCGCGTTCATTGTCCTTCGGGATAAGAATCTTCTTGTAGCCCGCACGGTGGGCGGCCAGGGATTTCTCCTTCAGGCCTCCGATAGGCAATACGCGTCCGCGCAGCGTAATCTCGCCGGTCATGGCCACATGCTTGGAGACATACCGCTTGGTGAGCGCGGAGATCAGCGCCGTGGCGATCGTAATCCCTGCGGACGGGCCGTCCTTGGGAATCGCACCTTCGGGAATATGAATGTGAATATCGTTCTTCTCGTGAAAATCAGGAGCAAGCCCCAGCTCCTCCGCCTTCGAGCGGGTATAGCTGAAGGCGGCCTGCGCCGACTCCTTCATCACATCGCCGAGCTGTCCGGTCAGCGTGAGCTTCCCGGTGCCTTGGACCACGGTTACTTCAATCAGCAGTGTATCGCCGCCAACTTCGGTCCAAGCCAGCCCGGTAACGGTACCAATCTGATCCTCCAGCTCTGCCATCCCATAGCGGAACTTGGAGGCTCCCAGATAATCCTTGATCTCTTCCGGAAGAATGCTGACGCGCTCCTTCTCTTCCGAGACGATCTGCTTCGCCGCCTTGCGGCAGAGGGCAGCAATCTGCTGCTCCAGATTCCGCACCCCGGATTCGCGGGTGTACTCGCGGACCATCTTCAGCAGCGTATCATCTCCGATGGACAGCTGCTCTTCCGCAAGGCCGTGACTCTTGCGCTGCTTCGGCAGCAGATAACGGCTGGCAATCTGCAGCTTCTCAAGCTCCGTATAGCCAGGAATGAACAACATCTCCATCCGGTCCAGCAGCGGACGCGGAATGTTGTGCACGGCATTCGCTGTAGTGACGAACATGACGTTCGACAGGTCGAACGGCAGCTCAACGAAGTGATCGCTGAACGTATTGTTCTGTTCCGGGTCCAGCACCTCCAGCAGGGCCGCCGACGGATCGCCGCGGAAGTCCGCTGCCATCTTGTCGATCTCATCCAGCAGGAAGACCGGATTAGTGCTGCCTGCCGTCTTCATTCCCTGGATGATCCGGCCCGGCATTGCGCCGACATACGTACGGCGGTGACCCCGGATCTCGGCTTCATCCCGTACGCCGCCCAGCGAGATACGGACGAACTTGCGGTTCAGGGAGCGGGCGATAGAGCGGGCGAGCGAGGTTTTGCCGACACCCGGAGGACCTACCAGACACAGAATCGGCCCCTTCAGACCCTTGACCAGCTTCTGCACCGCCAGGTATTCCAGCACCCGTTCCTTAGGCTTCTCCAGACCATAGTGGTCTGCGTCCAGCACCTCTTCCGCCTTGCGGATATCCAGATCATCTTCTGTGGCTTCGCTCCAAGGCAGACTGAGCAGCCAATCCACATAGTTGCGGATGACGCTGCCTTCGGCCGAGCTTGCCGGCATTTTCTCCAGACGGTCGATTTCCTTCTCAATCTTCACCTGCACCTGTTCCGGCAGGTTCTTCTCTTCCATCTGGGCGCGCAGCTCATCGGCTTCACCGGCCCGGCCTTCCTTCTCGCCAAGCTCCTTCTGGATCGCTTTCATCTGCTCACGCAGGTAATACTCCTTCTGGGTCTTCTCCATCTGCTTCTTCACACGCTGGCTGATCTTGCGTTCCAGCTCCAGCACTTCGCGCTCATTATTAAGGATATCGAGCAGCTTCTCCAGACGCTTGCTGACGTCAATGGTCTCCAGGATCTCCTGTTTGTCCTTGATCTTCAGCGCCAGATGACTGGTGATGACATCCGCCAGCCGCCCAGGCTCCTCTATATCGGAGACCGCAGCGAGTGTCTCTGGCGTTACTTTTTTGGACAAAGTGATGTAGTGTTCGAACTGGCTCAGCACGCTGCGCATCAGGGCATCGCTCTCCTGGTCCACATCCTCCTGCTCCGGCAGCTCACGCGCCATCACCTCATAGTACTCCTCGTTGTCCGTATAATGAAGTATCTCAGCCCGCTCTACGCCTTCCACCAGCACACGGATCGTACCATTGGGAAGCTTCAGCATCTGCCGCACATTCGCCACCGTACCCACGCGGAATATATCCTCTTGCCCCGGCTCCTCAATATTGACTTCAGACTGGGAGCACAGGAGAATCAAATTATCTTCAACCATAGCTTTCTCTAATGCCCGGACGGACTTCTCACGGCCTACATCCAGATGCAGAACCATACTGGGATATACAAGAAGACCTCTAAGCGGTAATAAAGGAAAACGACGACCCTTGGATTTACTTTGTATCATCGCTTTCGCACCTCCCATGGTTCATAAGTTGTGTCATATGCATTCATTCTAACAAAAGCCGCATGAAAACACCAACAACCCGTGTCTGCAATTGGTGTTATTGGCACGCTCACCCATTAGTATGTAGTATTCGCTGAACATTCGTGTCCTATGCCGCTGCTCCCCTCTCCTCATCCGCTCAAAAAAATCCCCCGGCAGCTACCCGCCAGAGGATTCCTTCGCACTATTCCTGTCTTATCCAGGCATACTCTCGCCCGAGGCGTCCGCCTTCAGCAGTGAAGGCGCCGAAGAGAAGGTCTCGCCCGATACAGCGGGCATTCTGATGTCTGCCGTGTCCGCGCCGAACAGGTGGCGGAAGACTTCCTCCACGGTGTCCACCGGGATCACCCGCAGCGCGCCGAGATCGGCGAACAGCGATTGCCAGTTCTCCTTCGGGATCAGCACGGTGGTCGCTCCCGCCTGAAAGGCAGCCTCCACCTTGGCGACCACACCGCCGACCGGCTTCACCCGGCCATGGATGCCGATCTCCCCGGTGATCGCCACCGTGTTATCCACCGGCAGCTTCCGGATGGCGGAGACGATGGCCACCGCCATGGCAATCCCGGCGGACGGACCGTCAATCGGTGTCCCGCCGGGGAAGTTAATGTGCAGGTCATACTTGTCCGGCTCCAGCTTCATGGTGCGCAGGACGGTCAGCACATTCTCAATCGAGCCCCGGGCCATACTCTTGCGCCGCACGGTCCGCGAGCCTCCGCGCGTCTCCTCTTCATCGACTACGCCGGTGATATTCAGCCTGCCCGGCCCGTTAAGGGCGGGAGCGGCTGAGACCTCGATCTCCAGCAGCGTGCCCATGCCGGGTCCGTAGACGGCAAGGCCGTTGACCAGTCCGACCTGCGGAGCGGAAGGGATTTTGCGTTCCGTCCGCAGCGGCAGCTGGCTGCTGCTTGCGACCCATTCCACTTCCGCAGCGCTCAGCGTATCCCGGCCTTCGGTCAGCGCAAGCCCGGCAGCCAGCTGAATCATATTCACCGCCTCACGGCCGTTCGTAGCATATTGCTGCACAACCTCCACCGCTTCGGGGCTTGGCTTCAGTCCGATCTTCTGGACGGCATCCCGTCCGATTACGGCAATCTCCTCCGGCAGCAGCGGACGGAAATAAATCTCCATGCAGCGCGAACGCAGCGCCGGCGAGATCTCGTCCGGTGATCGTGTCGTGGCTCCTACCAGCCGGAAATCGGCAGGCAGGCCATTTTGGAAGATATCATGGATATACGCTGGTGTATTGCTGTCCTCTGAGTTGTAATAGGCGCTCTCCAGCAGCACCTTGCGGTCTTCCAGCACCTTCAGCAGCTTGTTCATCTGAATGGGATGCAGCTCACCAATCTCATCGAGGAACAGAATTCCGCCATGCGCCTTGGTCACCGCTCCCGGCTTCGGCTGCGGGACTCCGGCCACGCCCATGGCCCCTGCTCCCTGATAGATCGGATCATGCACGGAGCCGATCAGCGGATCGGCAATTCCGCGCTCGTCGAAGCGCGCCGTAGTGGCATCAATCTCGGTGAATTTGGCGTCGCGCTTGAACGGCGATAACGCATTCTTCTTCGCTTCCTCCATAACTACCCGCGCTGCTGCCGTCTTGCCCACACCCGGCGGCCCGTAGATAATGACATGCTGCGGATTGGCACTGCAGAGCGCGGCCTTCAAGGCGCGCAGCCCGTCCTTCTGTCCGACGATATCGTCGATAGAGGCGGGGCGTGTCTTTTCCGAGAGCGGCTTGGTCAGTGAGATCATCCGCATCTTCCGCAGCTTGTCCAGCTCCTTACGCGATTCCCGGTCCACCGCCGTCTTGTTCGTCTTCTGTCCCCGCAGCAGATTCCAAAAATAAACACCGATGACCAGCGCGAAAAAAAGCTGCACGACCATCAGCAATATACTTAGTTCCATAGGTCACCCTCCTGTATCCTTCCGTCTACCTGTTCTGTATTCAGCTACTACTTGGTAGTATAGCCGTTTCAAACATTCATAAACTCCCGCAGCAAAAAAACAAAAGCCTCCGCCTCCCTGACGGCCCGCATATTGCATACGATTTCCATAATCGGAAAGACTATACGCGAATGACAGGAGGTGAAGCCCATGAGACATATGGAACAGAAAGAAATAACACAGGGGAAGCTGCCGCAGTCACTAGATGAATTCACCAATGGGTTGCAGGACCGGCTGGGCATAAGCACAGATATCATCTACCGGTTCATGAAGCTCGGCCCGCTCGCCGCTGTCATTATCTATATTGAAGGCATGGCTGATCCGCAAGAGATGATCCACGCGATCCATGAGGACGAGGATCTGTTCAATGCATTCAGCAACCCTGAGCCGGCAAGCTGCCTGCAGTTGCTGAAGACACGCACCCTCGCACTGGGTAAGGTCGGGGAGATTCGCGATTATCCCCGGGTAGAGAGGGAGCTGCTGGCCGGCAATTCTATCGTATTCATCGACGGAGGAGAAATCGCCCTCTCTGCCGGAACAGAAGCGCTCAAGCAGCGGGCCGTGGAGGACGCCAGCTCCCAGTCCGTGGTCAGAGGGCCGCGCGAAGGCTTCACAGAATCCCTGCGGGATAATACCGCGCTCATCCGCCGGAGAATCCAGAATCCGAAGCTGCGCATTGAAGAGAGAATTCTCGGGAAACAGACACAGACCAACATAGCAGTCATGTATATTGAAGGCAATGTTGATCCGGGAGTGCTGCAGGAGCTGCGCAGACGGCTGGATGCGGCCAGACTCGACAGCGTGCTGGAGAGCAATTACATTGAGGAGATGATTCAGGACCGGCAATACAGCCCTTTTCCTACGGTCTACAATACGGAACGACCGGATTCCGCCGCATCCGCATTGCTCGAAGGACGGATTACCATTCTGGTGGAAGGCACGCCGTTCGTGCTGATCGTCCCTGCGCTGTTCGTGCAGTTCTTCCAGTCCAGTGAGGATTACTACCAGCGGAGCGATTTTGCCAGCCTGGTCCGTATCCTCCGGTATTTCTGCTTCGCCGTAGCCCTGCTGACCCCCGCCTTCTATATTGCGATTACCACGTTTCACCAGGAGATGATTCCGACATCCCTGCTGATCAGCCTGATTGGACAGCGTCAAGGTATTCCATTCCCGGCCTTCTTTGAAGCCTCCCTGATGGAGATTACCTTCGAGATTCTGCGCGAAGCCGGCATTCGCCTGCCCAAGTCAATCGGCCAGTCCGTATCTATTGTCGGCACGCTGGTTATTGGCCAGGCTGCGGTGGATGCGGGGCTGGTGTCGGCCGCAATGGTTATCGTAGTCGCCATTACCGCCATCTCCAACTTCGCTCTGCCAGCCTTCAACATCGGCATTTCGGTACGGATTCTACGCTTCGGGATGATGGTAATCGGCGCCTCCTTCGGCCTGTACGGGATTATTGTCGCCTTATTAATTCTGGGACTGCATCTATGCAGCCTGGAATCCATGGGCCTCCCTTACATGACCTCCTTCGCACCCTGGCAGTGGAAGAGCCAAAAGGACAGCCTAATCCGGATGTCCAGGCGGAGCATGAAGAAATACACGGGGCATAACTGACAGAGAGGAGTGCTTCCTATGAATACCCAACGTTTCCAACAAGTCCTCCCGGTTCTTCTTCTGGTCTTCAGTCTGGCGGTATTACCCGGATGCTGGAGCAGCAAGGAGCTGAACGAACTGGCCGTGGTCATGGCGCTGGGGATTGATACCGCTCCTCAGGGTTACGCCGTGTCCGCTCAGGTGCTGAATTCCGGGGAAGCCCGTAATAATAAAGGGGAATCCGGCAAAAGCCTGCCGGTTCTCACCTACAAAGCCACCGGACAGACCGTCCCCGACGCTCTGCAGCATATACTCAGCGCCGCACCGCACGCTCTCTATTTATCCCATATCCGGGTTCTGGTTCTGGGGGAAGAGCTGGCCCGGCAAGGGGTCAGTGACATTATGGACTTCATTACACGGAACCATCAGCTCCGCAGTGATTTCTTCCTGGTGGTTGCGAAGCACTCCCTGGCCTCAGATATTCTGGAGATTAACACGTCGTTTGAGCCGATTCCCGCCAATTCGCTCTACTCTTCCATTCTGGTCTCCCACAAAAACTGGGCGGCTACCGGCAGCATCACCTTGCAGCAATTCATTCTTGAGCTGGAGCGCGGCGGCTCCAATCCTATTATGTCCGGTGTTCAGCTTAAAGGAGATACATCAGGGGGAGGCACGCTCCAAAATATCGAATCCATTGTACCAAAGTCACAGATTGTCCAGGCGGGAATGGCCATCTTCAAGAAAGACCGCCTGGTCGGCTGGCTGGGGGAGAGCACAAGCAAGACCGTCAATTATACGCTAAATGAAGTAAGCTCTACTAACGGCAATGTCACCTGCCCCGATGGAGGCAAGATTGGATTCATCGTCACCCGCTCCGAGAGCCGTATCCATCCCCGGATCGGCCCGGACGGTAAGCCCGAATTCACGGTGAGGATCAATGTCGAGGTCGACCTTACCACGATCCAGAGCACCATCGATCTCAGCAAGCCAGCCAATGTGGAGACACTCCAGACCGAAATCGAGAAGAAATACAAAACAGTGATGAGCAGGAATATTCAAAATGTGCAGAAGACGTTTGCCTCTGACATCTTCGGCTTCGGCGAAGCGCTGCACCGCAAATATCCCCGGCTCTGGAGAACCTACCGTGAGGAGTGGGACGAGCATTTCAAGCAGGTGAAGATAAGCGTAGACTGTGATGCGCATGTCCGGCGGATCGGTTCAATTGATCAGCCGCAGAGAAGGGAGATGGAGTCTAAATGAACTGGGATTGGCTGCTGCTTCTGATCCTGCTGGTTGCCGCCGTTACGCAGCTCCCCCAGTTGATCCGGCTGCGTTCTCCGCAGGATACGGCGGTCTTCTGCGTGCTCTGGCTGCTTACTGCTTCAGCCACCATTGCCGACATGGCAGGCTCTACTGTGATCCGGCCCATGAACTGGGTAGAGAGCATCGTTAAGCTGCTTCACTTGTAACCACTAATTGAACCGAAAGGGTGACAGACCTGTGAGCAAGTCCATGAAGCTCTCCTCCGTACAATTCTTCATCCTGACCTTCGGGCTCGCCACCGGAACCTCCATCCTTGATTTGCCCGGCTCCATAGCACTGGTCGCCAGAGAGGATGCCTGGATCGCCGCCCTCATCAGCCTGCTCATCAATCTTTTGATGGCTGGTTTATGTCTCGCTCTCTCCCGCATGTATCCGGGCCAGAATCTGTTTGAAATTCTGGAGTCCGTGCTGGGCCGATGGCCGGGCAAGGCATTTTCGCTCATCTACTTATTCTATTTCCTCACCCTTACCAGTACTTTACTCGGAGATATGGGAACCTTCATCACCACAGAGGTGATGCCTGAAACCCCGCAAGAGGCGATCAAGTTGATATTCCTCCTCGTCATCGTCATCGGTGCCCGGAAGGGTATCATTATCCTGGCCCGATTAGGTGAGCTGCTCTTCCCCTGGCTGTTGCTGCTGCTGATGCTGCTCATACTGGCCCTGATTCCTCAAGTCACCTGGACGCATATTCTTCCCGTCATGGAGGATGGCGTGGGACCGTCTCTGTCTGCCGGCATCCAATCCTCCATGTTCCAGGAGCCCATTGTATTAATGGGCTTCCTCCCTCTGGTGAAGCTGCCTGGTAAGCAGGCGCGGGCTTTGCTCGGCGGAATGACCGCCGGCGGGCTGATCCTCTTCGTGCTGGTACTGCTTAGCGTAATGGTCCTCGGGATTGAACAGACCTCGAACAGCATTTACCCGGTGTTCGTTCTGGCGAAGACCATTAATATCGGCAACGTGCTGCAACGGGTAGAGGGAATATTGATTACAATCTGGATTATGACCTTCTTCATCAAAATATCGCTGCTCTTCCTGCTGCTCCTGCAGAACCTGCAGATCGTCTTCAACCTGAAGCGCACTTCTCACCTGATCTATCCTTTGGCAATCCTGCTATTCGTCTTAGCCTCCAGTGTTTATATCAACATAGTGTATGTGCTAGATATAGCCCAAAATGTCTGGTGGAAATTCGCCGCCATCCACCTCGTATTTATTCCGCTGGTCGTGTATCTGATCGCACTGATCCGCCATAAACTGGGCGCCTCCGCAGCCAAATCTTAAGATTCTGCTGCCTGCGTTAGCGCTGCCGGACATACCAAAAAGCCCTGCCCGCTTGCGGATCATCTCCGGGCGGGCAGGGCATGATGCTATATATAGTATTAGTTCCCGGTATTGCCGGCTGGCGTTGCCGGAGCCAGTCCGGCGTGACTGCGGCCGGGAATCTCACCGGTCGCTTCAAAATGCTCGACAATAATGTCAATCTCCTTCTTCAGCTCAGAGACCAGCTCTGCCTCGGGCACCTTGCGAATCATCTTGCCGTAACGGAACAGCAGTCCTTCTCCGCGCGCACCGGCGATGCCGATGTCCGCTTCTCTGGCTTCACCCGGTCCGTTCACGGCACAGCCGAGGACGGATACCTTAATCGGCACCTTCAGCTTGGAGATGTACTCCTCCACTTCGTTCGCAATCGAGAAGAGGTCAATATCCAGGCGTCCGCAGGTCGGGCAGGAGATCAGGGTAGCCGCATTCGAGATCAGACCGAAGGTCTTCAGCAGCTCACGGGCGACCTTCACTTCCTCCACCGGATCAGCACTCAGGGAGATCCGCACCGTACTGCCGATGCCCATGGAGAGCAGGGCGCCGATCCCGGCCGAGCTCTTCACTGTTCCAGCGAACAGAGTGCCGGATTCAGTGATGCCCAGATGCAGCGGATAAGGAATTACTTCTGCAGCTTGGCGGTATGCCTCAATAGCCATCGGCACATCCGAAGCCTTCAGCGATACGATAATATCGTGGAAATCCAGCTCCTCCAGAATGCCGATATGGTACAGGGCACTCTCCACCATAGCCTCTGGTGTAGGATAACCGTATTTCTCCAGCAGGTGATTCTCCAGTGAACCGGCATTAACGCCAATACGGATCGGTATCCCCTTGTCCTTACAGGCCTTAACGACAGCTTCAACCTTGTCACGTCGTCCAATATTGCCGGGATTGATCCGCACCTTGTCGATGCCGTTCTCAATCGCCAGCAGAGCCAGCTTGTAATTGAAATGAATATCCGCTACAAGCGGGATATGAATCTGCTTCTTGATTTCCTTAATCGCTGCTGCCGCTTCTTCATTGTTGACCGTTACACGCACGAGCTGACAGCCGGCTTCCTCCAGCCGCAGAATCTCGGCTACGGTTGCTTCTACATCGGCGGTCTTGGTCGTACACATGCTTTGGATGGCAACCTCGTTGTTACCCCCGATAATCACTCCGCCAACATTGACGGGACGGGTCTGGTGTCTCAGGAACATGGTTTTCTCCCCCATAACGATCAAAGCTCCACCCTCTCCGCTCCCGCAGGTCATGCGGGATGTGCGGGAGAAAGTGGAGACCCTGAGCTGTATTGTTAAGCCGTGTCAGGCCCGGTACTTACGCCTGGCTTACGCGCTTTCTTCTTTTTTCTTATCCTTCTTGAGACTAAGCTCCGGCAGGGACTTCTCCTGGACCACCTTCTCGGTAATGACACAATCCTTAATGTCATCGCGTGAAGGCACTTCGTACATCACATCAAGCATAATGCTCTCGATGATGGCACGCAGTCCACGGGCACCGGTGTTCCGCTTGATCGCTTCCTTAGCAATCGCTTCAAGGGCAAGCGGTTCGAACTTCAAGGCTACATTATCCATCTCCAGCAGCTTCACATACTGCTTCACGAGCGCATTCTTAGGCTCGGAGAGGATACGTACCAGTGTGCTCTCATCAAGCGGCTCCAAGGTCGAGATGACCGGCAGACGGCCAACGAACTCGGGGATAAGACCGAACTTCAGGAGATCCTCAGGCAATACCATGGACAGGTATTCACCGGCCTTAAGATCCTTCTGTCCTTCAACCGCAGCGTTGAAGCCGATGACTTTTTTGCCGATACGGCGCTTGATCATTTGCTCCAGTCCGTCGAAGGCACCGCCCACGATGAACAGAATGTTCGTAGTATCGATCTGGATGAATTCCTGATGAGGATGCTTGCGTCCGCCTTGCGGTGGAACCGAAGCAACCGTACCTTCCAGAATCTTCAGCAGCGCCTGCTGAACGCCTTCACCGGATACGTCACGGGTAATGGACGGATTCTCGGATTTACGCGCTACCTTATCAATTTCGTCTATATAGATGATACCGCGTTCGGCTTTCTCCACATCATAATCAGCCGCTTGAATCAGCTTCAGGAGAATGTTCTCAACGTCTTCACCCACATAACCTGCTTCCGTAAGGGAAGTGGCATCTGCAATGGCAAAAGGAACGTTGATGATCTTCGCCATCGTCTGCGCCAGCAGGGTCTTACCGGAGCCTGTAGGTCCGAGCAGCAGAATGTTGCTCTTCGTCAGCTCCACATCTTCAATCTTGCTCTGGCTGTTCACGCGCTTGTAGTGATTGTATACAGCAACGGAGAGCGATTTCTTCGCTTGCTCCTGGCCGATAACGTATTGATCCAGAATATCACGGATTTCCTTCGGTTTCGGAATATCCTTCATATCCAGCTCTTCTTCGTGGCCAAGCTCCTCTTCCACAATCTCCGTGCACAGCTCGATGCATTCGTCACATATATAAACGCCAGGTCCCGCTACTAGCTTACGAACCTGCTCTTGTGATTTGCCGCAAAAGGAGCATTTCAACTGCCCTTTTTCATCATTAAATTTAAACATCTTACCACCCCTTTAAGATTTGATCGGTGAAGAGAGTACCTGGTCAATGAGCCCGTATTCCTTCGCTTCTTCCGCGCTCATGAAGTTATCGCGGTCTGTATCCCGTTCGATTTTGTCAAGGGGCTGACCTGTGCGTTCTACATAAATCTGATTCAGCTTCGCCTTCGTCTTGAGAATCCAGTCGGTATGAATCCAGATGTCTGACGCCTGCCCCTGAACGCCGCCGAGCGGCTGATGAATCATGACTTCGCTGTTGGTCAGCGCATATCTCTTGCCAGGCGCTCCGGCTGTCAGGAGCAAAGATCCCATACTGGCTGCCATCCCTACGCAAATCGTTGAAACATCCGGTTTGATATATTGCATCGTATCATATATACCCATGCCGGCTGTAACAGAACCACCGGGCGAGTTGAGGTACAAGTGAATGTCTTTTTCGGGGTCATCTGCCGCCAGAAACAGCAACTGCGCAATAACCAGATTGGCGACATCATCGTCAATCGCACTGCTCAGGAAGATGATGCGATCCTTGAGCAATCTGGAATAGATATCGTATGAGCGTTCTCCCCGGCTTGTCGTTTCCACAACCATTGGTACCAGACTCATGCCACCAACCTCTTTTCTCTATACAGATTAGTCTTTCCGTTTCAGAAATATTTTAACACGTTCAAAGCAGGATGTCATTTATTCACTGTGCCATAAACCGCATTGCTCATGTGCATGCCATTATATCGCAATTCCACAGACAATGCCAATTGCCGGATTCATGATATGTACTTACAAACGTCTGCCCCGATAAAAATAAGGCACGTAACAAAAACTTACGTGCCTTATCAAATCTCTATGGAGGCTAATTGGATAGCCGCTCTAGGTAAAGGTTAGAAGCTTACTCAGCGCTTGCTTCTTCTGCTGCCGCTTCTTCTACAGGTGCTGCCGGAGCTTCAACTTCCACGCTGTTGCTAACGAGGAAATCGATGGTCTTGCGCAGGGAGATCTCATCATTCAGGCTACTCAGGGAACCATTGGCTGCCAGAATGCTGCGGATTTCTTCAGGAGAACGCTTGTAAGCTTCAGCCATAGTAGCCAGCTCTTGCGTAACTTCTTCTTCGGAAACTTCGATCTTCTCTTCCTTAGCAATAACTTCCAGAACAAGGTTGTTACGAACGCGCTTCTCAGCATCGCCCTTCATTTGTCCCTGCAGGTCTTCACGGGTCTGGCCGGAGAAGCTAAGGAACATATCCATGTTCATGCCCTGCTGGCGGAGACGGGTATCGAAATCACGAACCATGTTCTCCACTTCGCTGGCGACCATGGCCTCAGGAATTTCAACTTCAGCATTAGCTGCTGCTGCGTCAACTACCGCTGTTTCACGAACGCCTTTGAGTTCTTCCTGCTTACGGGATTCGAGCTGTGCCTTCAGGTCTGCCTTGTATTCTTCCAGTGTGTCGAATTCACTAACATCCTTGGCGAATTCATCATCCAGCTCAGGAAGCTGTTTGCGCTTGATTTCGTGCAGCTTCACTTTGAATACAGCAGATTTGCCTGCCAGTTCAGCAGCGTGGTAAGTGTCAGGGAAGGTTACTTCAACATCCTTGAAGTCTCCAGTGGACATGCCCACTACCTGCTCTTCGAATCCTGGAATGAAGGAATTGCTGCCCAGCTCCAGGGAATGACGCTCAGCCTGTCCGCCTTCGAATGGTACGCCGTCTACCGAACCGTCAAAATCAATGATAGTGATGTCGCCGTTCACAGCTGCTCCTTCTTCAATGACAACAAGCTCAGCGTGACGCTCTTGCAGACGCTTCAGTTCAGCGTCCAGCTCTTCGTCAGTTACTTCTGCCTTCTGTACTGGAACTTCCAGACCTTTGTACTCGCCCAGCTTCACTTCCGGCTTAACTGTGATCTTCGCTTTGAAGATGAACGGCTGGCCCTTAGCGAATTGCTCGATGTCCACTTCTGGACGGTCTACAGGGAAGATGTCAGTCTGTTCAACGGCTTCGCCGTAAGCTTCAGGAAGAAGAATGTCGATAGCATCCTGATACAGGCTTTCAACACCGAAACGGGATTCAAAAATCGGACGAGGCACTTTACCTTTACGGAATCCAGGTACGTTTGCTTTCTTTACCACTTTATTAAAAGCTTTGTCGAGTGCTGATGCTACGCGTTCCGCTTCAACTTCGACTTCAAGAACTCCAAGGTTCTTCTCTATCTTTTCCCAAGTTGCTTTCATAATATACTTTTCCCTCCAAAAATAGGTTGCATGTTTACTTAAAATAGTCCAACATTTCACGCACAGAATAACCACTATATTATATACAACATTACTTTATTTATCAAGTAGAGAACTCTTTACAAATCCCCTGAGCGAACGGTAGGCCCCCTCGAATTGGAAGCGCATGCTGCCCGTGATACCATACATGCCCCGTGTTTCCTCTTCTTTGCGGTTCCCGTTCAGGCTCTCCGACACCATCTGGTGCAGGGCTCCCGCCCAAATATCGAGCTGCGAATACTCTCCGTCCAGCAGCTTGCGGTAATCCTCCGTCCCGTAGATGGACATGATGAACTGCCCCCAGAGCTCCTGGGCAAAATAATACAGCGTCGGCTCATGCACCTCCGCCTGCTCAGCCACCCGTTCCAGCACCTGGCTGATCTGCGGCGGGAACTCATCGTTCTGTAGCGGCACGGTCTCGATCTCCACCTCAGCGGTCTCATGGCCCCGGCTCAGCCTGATTGCCCCCTGCGCCCCTCTGCGCCGCAGGGTTTGCAGTGTACGGAACTGCAGCAGCGGATGCACCTCCGCCTGCTGGAGCCAGCCGGTCAGCGCTTCGTCCACCCCGCTCCCCTCCAGGTAGGAGAGCTGCTCCAGCGCCAGCACTGTCGCTTCGGACAGCGGTTCATTCATGACCCGCTTCAGCAGTTTATCCGGGTAGTCTGCATCCTCCTCCAGCTTGGATCTGGCCAAAATGCGGGCCATATCCTCTTCCCCCAAATCCATCTCCTCTGCATCCGGGACACCGTCCCCGTCACCGCCCTGCGCAGCGTTAGGGAAGGCTGCCACCAGCCAATCCAGCAGCGACTGCCATTCCTCGTAGTGCCGCTCTTCCTGTCCCTGGCACTGCAGCAAAAAACGCAGCAGCTCCATCGCTTCCCCGTAACGTTCACTCTCCAGCATAACCGTGAGCTGTATCTGGTAGTAATCCAATGTCTTGGGAAACAGCACGATGTTCTCTTTGGCCGGGGAATTGAATTGATTCATGAGGGCACCTCCTTTTCTCCGAACTGTAATCGCTTCTGCGCCTTAATCAATTGTTGATTATAGCATATCCCTGCACGGTTTCAAAAAAACAAGTTGAAAAAGTTAACTATGTATGATAATATAATTTTTGCTTGCTTTTAAGCCAGTCATCATGTCCCGGTAGCTCAGTTGGATAGAGCATGCGCCTTCTAAGCGCACGGTCGGGGGTTCGAATCCCTTCCGGGACGTCATAGAAACAGCCTTCCTTCGGGAGGGCTGTTTTGTCGTCCGGGGGATGAGAACCCTTGGCGCCAGCCGGGGACGTTGGAGCATACGCTTCGATAGCACTACTTCGCAATCAGCCGAATTTTGGCTGTATCCCTTCCGGGACGTCATAGAAATAGCCTTCCTTCGGGAGGGCTGTTTTGTCGTCCGGGGGATGAGAACCCCCTTTTATTTTGAGCGGGATGTTCTTTTGTCGCTTGGGTGAACGCTGCGCGAACGGACCGTTGTTACAATCGCTGTTGTCTCCAGATTTTATTTATTTCCCTAATCGGTAAAAATCCGGAGACAAAGGCGACCGCTATCGCTTTTCCACAATCGTTCCGTCCTCTCCGCTGTTTGAGCGGGAAATGAACTTCACAGACCCGCCCTCACTCTTTAGTAGTGGAGGAATAAGAACCATGCACGAACTTTGCGGACTGACGATCCCTTATTTGGGCGGATCCCGCCTGTCCGCAGGGCCATGCGGACTCAGGGGCCGTTAAGTAACCCGTTCCTTCGCATTTCCTGCTCAAATGAACAGTTTAACGTCCTCTGAGTCCGTTTAAGACAGAAAAGTTGGTTTTTTCGACGAATAGCGTACCCTCAGTCCGGATAGCTCTGCTGGTGGCTACGTTCTATTTGTTCAACATGAACCGGCTCTAGTCCCACCCATTAAGCATTAGCACCACAGCATTTCTTGTACTTCTTCCCGCTTCCGCAGGAGCAGGGGTCGTTGCGGCCTACTTTAGCCGGGGCTGTGTACGTTTTGTCAGTTCCGTTCAGTCTGTTATAAGTTCCTATAGGGGCTTTGGTTCTAAACATCCGGTCCATTTCTTTCTTATGCTTGGCCATCCGCGCCTCTTCCGCATCAAGCTTCTTCTTCCACTGCGGCAGTGACGGGTGAGCAATATCTGAAATCACACAGTAGGCATACAGTGATTCCATAAGATTTAAATACCCCTCGTCATAGCCTTCCTTCACCATGGCCTCAACGAGCGGAAGTCCTTTTACCGATCCCAGTTGGCAAAGATCATCAGCCAGTTTAGTCGCATTGGTAATATCACGTTCTTCCGGCAATAAGGCGAGCAGCGCCTCCTCGGAGTCCGGCAGCTTAATTCTTCCGAATACATCGGCAGCAAATATCCGGAAGAATTCCTGTGAAGCAGAGACATATTGCTCGGTTAACGTCTTGATCACCCCGGCTGTGCCTATTTGAGCCAGCGCGTCAACGGAAGTGGTTGGAAGCAAATCATCATCTGTACCCAAAAAACTGCACAGCACAGGGATAGCCGTCTCCAGCTTCATCTGACCTGCCAGTTGGATTAGATAGTGGACTTCGTAGCTCGGAGAATCCGGGTCGTTATCGCGCAGCTTCTCCAGCACAGTATCAGCGTCCAGACATTGTCTAAGCGCCAGCTCATTCACTAGCTCATCCCCGTACACATTATCGAACTCATCCCAGTATTTCCCTGAACTCTGCTCCATAAATAAGCTAAATTCGTCCAACAGCTCCTGGGCTGTCATCTTTGAGAGGCGAATCTTCTGATCAACCTTAATTTTCCATTCCGGAATTTCCTGGACAGACTCCATGAACGGGTCTAATAGCCGAAGATCACAATTCTTCAAAATTCCCAGCGCCAGAAATCTTGTATTATAGTGGGTGGAAGGAGATTGGTACCAAGCCAGCAGCTCACGGATCGTTTCCTCGGTCTGCGGGAACTTATAGGCATGAAACAGGTGAACCTCTTCGGTATCCTTGCATTGCTTCAGCTTTTGTAACACAAGCGGCATCAGCGCAGTATCGTGTTCATACAAGAAACTGTCGGCAAAATACCTCAAAGCGGTATTGCTCACAGCCGGCTCCGGATGGAGAATAAAGCTTTTTACTTGTTCGGTATTGAACATTAGCAGGTCCCCCTCTTATTATGTTGCTTCCTCACCCTTCGGCTGCATATTCCCACTAGTCAACGATGGATTTCGAGGTACCTCCTGCTTAGCCGGCACATAATGAGTAGCGTAATGTTTCTCAACATTGGGATCTCCGGACTTTGAAAAGCGGAGCGGTCGCTTCGGGCCTTTGCCCCACCTCATATAGGCGGTGTAAGACGGCTTCAAATGAAGCTCCCGCGCGTTCTCGCGAAGCAGCGACATGATAAAGCTGAATTGAGACAGATTGCCCTGAAGCACACGTTCCAAATATGGCACTCTTCCGAAGCGCCACTCTTCTACGAGCTTAGGAGTGATTTTCCCGATCCTCAAGAATACATCCAGGGGACTTACGAAACCCTTCTCCGAAACGATTTCATTGACCACATGGCGTACCTTCGTTCGCAGTTCAAGCCTATTCATGCAAGGACTCCTCCTGATGCCGGCAATCGGGACACTTCTCAGGAAAATAAATGCCATCTGCCCGGTAGCAGCTAAAATCAAGGTGATCGAATACATACGGATAGCCGCATTCCGCACACTGCAGCAGCACTGGATCGCGCGAACGTACAATCAGTGATTGCGCACGTTCCCGCAGCAGCTCATGCCACTCCATCTCCACCAGCCGTTCGCGCTCATTCAGGTCTGCTATTACCTGCCTGATCTCAGCCTGTACCTTCCTGAACTCTATGGGCTGCCATTGCTGTAAAAAAGGAATGTATTTCCGGGCACCGGAACACAGGATTTTGAACAGGAACATCAGAATCATCCCCCGGTTCCGGTCCTTCAAATACTCCATACTGACCGGCGTGATCCCTTGGTCCAGCCAGTTCTCCCACTCCCGCAGGAGTTCCTCCGCTCTTCGTTCCCGCCGGACGGTCCAGCCGTAGACGGTGAACTCGATCAGGGGAAGCTTCCCGGACAGCTCGGTCTTCAGATACCCGGCTTCGATGAGGACGTCCACCTTCTCCAGGGTCTGCTCCATCGTCAGTTCGCGGTAGAAGCCATAGGCGGGAGTGTGATCCAGGCCGAGTTCAAGCAGCTTCTTCTCCTTCGAACCCTTCAGGATCTTGGCCAAAAGCGTACGCCCTCCGGCGGCGATAATCTCATCGGCTGCCTGCAGAATGGCTAGAAACTCCGGTCTTGGCAGCGGCGTGTTCAATGGATAAGCGGTCGTCTGCTTCCGGTTCGGCTTACGGCGGCTCTTCTTCTGCGTACTCACAGCGTTCTTCCTCCTTCTCCTTGGATGGGCACAGGCTAGTCCAGCCTGCACCTATTTAGTCGAATTATAACATATCCAGACGGGGGGATAGGAGACTCAGAGTTAAGTTTCAGAGCTTCCATGAGCAATCCAAAGACTCCTCCATTTCACAGCAAACAGGCTGCCCGTGTGGATTCCTCCACAGCAGGCAGCCTGTTCATTAGCGTAAGAATACTTCCGTTCTTAGGATCAGCGCCCCCGGCGGCGGTTACCCAGCCACAGCGGAAAGCGGAACATAAAGTTAATCAGCAGCACGACAAAGACCAGCACGGCGGCAGACTTATCCGCGATTTGCCGCGCATCCTCGACAATGGCCTCAGACTGTACATACCACAGATGTACAGCCAGAGTCTCGCCTGGGGAGAACAGGTTGAAATCCCACATCTCGCCGGAGGTGCTGAGTCCGGCGGTCAGGAGAATGACCGCCGACTCCCCGAAGGCGCGTCCGGCCACCAGGCAGACACCGGTGACGATCGCCGGAAGGGCTACCGGCACGACGACCTTGCGGATGACATGGAACTTCGTCATGCCGAGGGCATAGCCGGCTTCACGGATCTCGCCGGGAACCGCGCGTACCGCTTCCTCCGTGACGCGGGCCAGCATCGGCAGATTCAGCAGCGCCAGGCTGACTCCCCCGCCGAGGATCGTCAGGCCGACGCCGAAGTACTCGGCGAAGATCGCCAGGCCCAGGAGGCCGAACACGATGGACGGCACCGAGGCCAGGGATTCCACGCAGATGCGGAGCGCACCCGTGAAGGCATTATCCGGCGCGTACTCCGCCATATAGATCCCTGCACCGATCCCGATCGGAACGGAGATCAGGAGGGAGATGAACAGGATATAGAAGGAGTTGAACAGGACGGGACCAATCCCGCCGCCGGGATCGATCTCCTCCGGCTGCTTGAGCAGGAAGTCAGGTCTGAGTGAAGGCAAGCCTTTGCTCAGAATGGTGAACAGCAGCCAGAAGACCAGCAGCATGACCAGAACGCCCAGCGTGTAGAAGCCGATGGTCGCCATTTTATTACGCCGCTGGGCTCTGGCCGTATGGCGTGTGCGGGTGAATCCGTTCATCAGGCATCCCTCCGTTTGCGGCCCAGGAGCCGGATAATCAGAATCAGCACAAACGAGATAAGCAGCAACAGGAAGGCCATCATATGCAGCGAGTAGTTCCAGGTGGAGTCAAATTCCACATTGGAAATCTGCATCACGATATTACTGGTCAGCACCGAGGTGGGCGCGAACAGGCTCTTCGCCAGCTGCGGCGTATTACCGATGACCATCACCACCGCCATGGTCTCTCCGACTGCGCGGGTCATGCCAAGAATCACCGCCGAGATAATGCCCCGGCTGGCAGCGGGCAGAACGACACGCATAATGACCTGAAGGCGGGTCGAGCCGAGCGCATAGGCAGCATCGCGGTATTTTCGCGGCACCGCAACAATGGCATCATCGCTGATCCGGCAGATCGTTGGCAGCACCATTAATGCCAGCACGAGTGCGGCGGCGAGCAGTCCGTCTCCCAGACCTTCTCCGCTGACTCTGCGCAGGAAGGGCAGCAGCACGGTCAAGCCCAGATAGCCGTATACAATAGAAGGAATACCGACCAGCAGATCGAGCACCGGACGGATGAAGCTCTTCAGCCATTTCGGGGCAATCTCTGCGCAGAGCACAGCCATCCCGACCGAGATGGGCACGGCAATGACCAGGGTCAGCGCGGTAAGCGACAATGTATTTACGATGAAGGCGGCGGCGCCGAAGGCCTCGTCTTCCGGCGTCCAGTTGAACGAGAAGAAGAAGTCCTGCGGGGAGATGCGGGTGAAGAGCAGCAGCGCCGTTTTGCCGATGAATACAATAACTAGTCCCAGCACAAGACAGAGCGCGAGGATGCTGAATAAGAAATAATAACGGGAGATGCTGTTGCCGAGCAGATGTCTGCGGTGCCGCTTGGTGTTACGTTTAACTTCCTCTAGGCTTGTCTGTATCTTCGCTGTCAGGCCATGAACCGGTGCCCCCATACTTTCCCTCCTGTAAGAGGCCAACCCCGTATTTCCCGGAGCTGGCCGCTGTTACCTATCAATCTATTGTGCCTGCTTGGTTCAAGGATCTTAGGACTGCATAGCAGAGATTGGAATGAACTTCAGCTTCTTGAGCGAGCCCTGCTGGAACTTCTTGCTCTGTACATATTCGATGAATTCTTTGGTCGCGCCGGTCGGCTGGCCCTTTGTCATATAGTAGCCGTAAGCCCAGATCTTGTACGAGCCGTTGATTACGTTATCCGTGTTAGCTTCTACACCGTTGAACTTCACAGCCTTGATATCGCCGCCGGTTACATAGACAAGGTCGATGTATCCAATAGCGTTAGGCGTTGTACCTACAGCTGTTTTCATGTCGCCGCTGGAGCCGGTTTCCTTGTAGTTCTTCTCTTTCTTCACGATGTCTCCGCCGCCCAGCGCCTTGGCCTGATAGTTCACGCGGGTCCCGGAGCCGAAGGCACGGGTGATCACTACGATGTTCGCATCCGATCCGCCGACCTCTTTCCAGTTCGTGATTTTCCCGGCGTAGATGCCTTTGAGCTGCTCTGTAGTCAGGTTGTCTACTCCGACATTCTTATTAACGATGGTTGCAAAAGGAATCACAGCGACCTTATTCGCCACCTGGCCGTCAAAGGCCTTGAAGCCCGGAACATCAATGCTGGCATCCCAGTCGCAGGCTCCGATATCGGCAATGCCTTTCTTCACGGCCTGCGGTCCGGTCACGGAGCCCTTGCCGGAAGCGGCGATCTTCACTTTAGGGTGAAGCTTCTGGAATTCTTTGGCCGCCTGCAGCGTCAGCGGAAGCAGAGCCGTAGAACCGTTAACGGTGATTTTACCCTTGAGGCTGTCCGCTGCTGCGGCTACCCCTGCAAAGGATGCGGTAACCGCGATAACTGCGGTGAGTGCTGTAACTGTGAATTTTTTGAACATCTTCATGTCTGAATTCTCCTCCCGGCGGTGTGCGCCGATAAATGTTGTGTTTAATTAACAGCTTCCGGTGAGCCTGACAGTTGCAGTGCTTTGCCGTTCTGAATGACCAGTACCTTGCCGTCGCTGATGATCCCCAGCTTGCTGCCGTCTGCCGATACCGCTACTTCCGATACATCTTCGGCTGTCCGGTACAGTTCAACCGGAGCTGCGCTGCCTGCAATAGAGTAGATTACCGTGCTGCCGTCCGTTGTAGTTCCGGAGACAACGAGGCCCGTGCTAACCCCTGTGGACCAGTTCGCCTCTGCACCGAGGGCAACATCTGTGCTTTTACCGTCTGCTGTAATCAGCTTCAGCGTGTTAGCGGCATTGCCGTCCGCATCCGCGCTCAGGTAGGACACGCTGCCGTTTGCCAGAATCTCAGGATACAGCTTGTTGTCTGGTGTAGTAGTCAAGGCTACTGGCTTAGCACCTTTGGTGGTAATATCCAGCTTATAGAGCTGTTCTCCGGCCTTGCTGAAGTCTACGGTTAGTGAATCTTCTGTGCTGTCGGCATCATTCTTCGCGGTACCTGTGATGTTGACAATGTACACTGCGCTTTTGCCGTCTGCCGATATCCGAAGCTCCGATTTGTTCTCTACTTTATCTTCGAGCAGAGCCTTGACCTCTCCGGTCTCTACTGAAATCTGTGCCAGCTTCTCCTGCTTGTCGCCCTGGACAAAATAGAGCGTCTTGCCGTCACTGGACCACACGATATCTGTCTTCACGCTGGTGTCCTTGCCGAGCGAACTGATTAGACCGGTGGACAGGTTGATCAGCTTCAGCTGGCCGGTCTCATCGCTGAATGCGCCCCACTGCTGGTCGGCAGAGACTGCGAAATCCACCGCACCTTCGCTGGAAGAGAACAGATCATAGTTGCCTGGAGTTTGGGTAAATTTATAGAGCAGGGTGGATTCAGCGTCGCTCTGATTCGCAATCAGGCCACCGTCAGCGCTCCAGTGAAGGGTGTCAAATGAACCGGCGGGCCGGGCGAAGCTCAGGATCGTATGGTCATCGGCCGCAAGCTCACCGCCAAGCGCCGTAACCAGCTTCGTCAGCTCCACATACGTTTTGCTGTTACGCACAACCGGGGCCACTGTGAATTCCAGGGTTTCGCCATCCACCTGATAGCTCTTCACACCAGCCTGGATCTGTACACTATGTAGACCTTTGCTGTCATTGAGCTGGATTCCGCTGCTGCCGTGCACAAGTCCTGCTCCCAGCTCTGCGGCTACCTGGCTTAATGAATAGAGCTTGTACCCGCCGCTGTTGATGGTGCTGAGTGCAACCGGCGTACCGTTGATGCTCCAGGTCATGCTGCCCTCTACGGCTGTGGCTGTCTTCACGGCTGCTGCACTTACATGGCTGCTTGTAGCCAGAACGCTAACAGCTCCCCCTGTTATGAGAAGTGAGGAAGCCAGAGCCGCGCCGATCCATTTACTATTCTTCAATTAGATTCACCCTTTTCCTATAGGTAACTGCTAATGTTATTTTCGTCTACGAGTGTCAATTCTGTTGCGGAGGAATGTTATGGAAATATTAACTGTACAAATAATTACAAGCCCAAACTAAAGAAGACCCGCCCGGGAATCTTCCCGGACCGGCCTATTGTAAACCCTGTGTTAATTCATAATCCATGTCACGATAATCTCGTTCCCGCCGCGCTCTGAATCCGAGGGGCTGCCAATAATAGAATACGAATAGGAGCCGTTCACTTTACCGTTAATCAGCAGGTTGCGGCTGTCCACAATCTCTGTCCCGCGTTCCAGCTCCTTCTCTCTTACATACTTCTGATATGTAGTTCCAAGAGCGGCCATACTCTCCTTCGTCTGATAGATCAGCATGGAGGATTTCTTCCCCTCTGATTGTTCACCTTGGGTAAAAGTAATGCCTGCCCCTTCGGGAATCGGCAGGTCCTCCGGCAGATATTGCCTTGCCTCAGTCTTCTCGTCTGCCAAGGTATGAAACCGTCCGCCACCAGCCGACTTGTCCGCATCGCCGCAGCCGCTAAGTCCAGCCGCAGCCAGCAGCACGCCTAGAGGAAGGAGCAGCTTATGTCCAGCCATAATTCCACCGCCTTTAGTGAATTGGGTTGCAGGATGCCGGTAAACATAGGATGTCCTCTTTATTACCCGGATGAAGGGTGGGAGTAACGGATAATCCTTACAATTTTATTTACTTTTGAACAAGGAATCATTAATATAATGAGTGAGCGCTCACTCATTATTCGGACGGATGGAGGAGATTGTCATGGATCAGGGAAAGCCTGTCATTGCGGTTACTCATGTGAACCGGGCTTTTGGCAATAAAACCGTGTTAAAGGATATTACGCTACAGGTGAATCAGGCAGAGACCTTCGGGATTCTGGGGCCATCCGGTTCCGGCAAAACCACGCTGGTCAAGCTGCTTACGGGCATAGACGAGGTAACCTCCGGTGAGGTCACCGTGCTGGGTGTGCGGATGCCGAAGCTTGCCATGCTACAGCAAATCGGGTATATGGCCCAGTCGGATGCCTTGTATACCGAGCTTAGCGCCAAGGAGAATCTGGAGTTCTTCGCCGCTCTCTATGGACTGAAGGGCGGCAACCGCACGCGGCGGATCGGGGATGTGATGGAGCTGGTGAACCTGCAGGAGCATCTCCGCAAACGGGTGGACCAATACTCCGGCGGCATGAAGCGCCGCCTGTCCCTGGCGATTGCCCTGCTGCACGAGCCGCCGCTGCTGCTGCTGGATGAACCGACCGTCGGCATCGATCCGGTGCTGCGCCAGTCCATCTGGAAGGAGCTGAAGGCGCTGAACCGCAAGGGAACAACGATTGTCCTGACCACACATGTGATGGATGAGGCGGAGAAATGTGACCGGCTGGCGATGATCCGGGACGGTGTACTGCTGGCGGCCGATACTCCGGCCGGACTGCTTCAGGCTACCGGCACTGCCAGCATTGAGGAAGCCTTCCTCTACTATGGAGGTGTACGCCGATGAGAATCCGGGCGATTACCCTGAGAATTCTGCAGCAGTTCATCCATGACCGGAGAACCATGGCGCTGATGTTCATCGCTCCCCTGCTGGTGCTTAGCCTCATGAGCCTGGTGTTCGGCAGCGATGCTTATGAGCCGAAGATCGGCGTCTCCGGCGGCGCGGCAGTGTTCAGTTCAGCGCTGGAAGCCCAGCAGGCTGAGGTTACCGGCTATGCCGATGAAGCTTCCGGGCAGGCCGCCCTGAAGGCGGGCGACATCGATGCTCTCCTTACCATGAAGGGAGACGCTCCCGCTGTTGTCCTTGAAGGCAGCAATCCGGCGGCTAACCGCGCTGTGATCATGGCGCTCCAGGAAGCTGCGCAGAGCCTCCGGCCGCAAGCGCCAGGCGGCGGGCAGCTCCAGCCGCAGATCAGCTACCTCTACGGCGCGGAGGATATGAAGACGATTGACCGCTTTGGGCCGATTATGATCGGGGTGTTTGTCTTCTTTTTCGTCTTCCTGATTGCCGGTGTCTCCTTCCTGCGCGAACGGACCACGGGCACGCTGGAGCGTCTGCTCTCCACCCCGCTGAAGCGCTGGGAGATCGTCACCGGATATGTCTGCGGCTTCGGCATCTTCACCGTCTTCCAGGCCCTGCTGATCTCCTGGTTCTCCATCCAGGTGCTGGGGATTATGATGACGGGCAGCTTCGGCTACGTGCTGCTGATGACGCTGCTGCTGTCGATGTCGGCGCTGACGCTCGGCACCCTGCTCTCGGCATTCGCCGCCAATGAGCTGCAGATGATCCAGTTCATCCCCCTGGTCATTGTGCCGCAGATCTTCCTGAGCGGATTGTTTCCGCTGGATACCCTGCCGCTCTGGCTCCAGCGCATTGGACTCGCCACTCCCATGTATTACGGCTCACAGGCACTGATGGATATCATGGTACGCGGCAGAGGCTGGAGTGATATCGCCGGGGATGTGTTCATGCTGATCGCCTTCTCCCTGCTGTTCATGCTGCTGAATGTGCTGGCTCTGCGCAAGCACCGCAGAATGTAAAGGGTGAACGGGCTATGGTACACTAGGAGGAACTGCAAGAGTCTGGAGGTTCTATTGATGGAGAATAACCCTGCTGCCGATCAGGGGCAGCTGGAGCAAGACCAGTGGGTCCAGGAGCTGCTGGACCTCAGCGAGAAGGAGCAGGTCACGCCCAAGCAGCTGTCCATTCTGCGGGCGGCGATTGATGTTTTTGCAGAGAAGGGGTTCTCGGCAGCCGCCACCAGTGAGATTGCCCAGAAGGCCGGCGTGGCCGAAGGCACGATCTTCCGTTATTACCGGACCAAAAAAGAGCTGCTGCTCGCCATCGTGGTCCCTACCATGAGCCGGATGATTGCCCCGTTCGTGCTGCGCAACTTCAGCGGTGTGCTGGATGTGCCGTTCGAGAGCTACGAAGCCTTTCTCAAGGCCTTCATGCTGAACCGGCTGGAGTTCGTCCGCAGGAATCTGAAAATCGTCAAAATTCTCATTCAGGAGATCCCCTTCCAGCCTGCGCTGAAGGAGCAGCTGACCGAGAATATTTTCGAGCAGGTTCTGGAGCGTGTAACTACAATCACCGAGCACTTCAAGGCGCAAGGCGAGGTGATTGACGCGCCTACTCCTGCGATCATCCGCTTCACGATCTCAGCGATTGTCGGCTACCTGCTGGTCCGGCTGCTGCTGATGCCGGAGCAGGACTGGGACGATGAGGCAGAGATTGAACAGACCGTAAGCTTCATCCTGCACGGGATCGGCGGGAATGGATAATCTTAAGGCACGGCATAATGCCGAGGTATGGCTTAGACAGAAGCAATAAAAGGAAGTGAGTATACGTGGGTTTTCAGGTGCCGGAGCGGGTAATTAAGCTGCTGTGCGGCAATGCCGCTTTTGATCAGGGGATGGCTTATTATCATGCCCATAAGGTGGACCTTGTCTATACAGAGCATACCGAGGAAGACGAATATTCCAAATACCGCGCTGAGGTTCATGGGCTGGAGAGCCATGAGATTGCGCTGCTTATCGACAGCGACGGGGATGTGCAGGGAGAATGCACGTGCCCGGCGTACTATCACGGCGGACCCTTCTGCAAGCATATTGCGGCGGCGCTGGTGATGGTCCTCTACCGCAGCCGGGCTGCTGGAGCTGAACCGGCTGAGGATATGCAGGCAGATGCGGAGGAGGCTTACCCTACAAGGGCTGGCAGTCCGCCGCTGGCGCAAGGCAGCCCCGGCCCCTCCGGGGCAGAGCACAGGGAGCGCAGCGGAGACCGCCAGCTGGTGAGCAGCATGCTCGGAATATTCACCGGAGGGCGGCAGCGGCCAAGCGGTGCAGGCACGTATATCGATCTGCGGACACCGCTCCAGGTCGAGTTCATCTGCCGGCCCTTCACCATCGGCTACAGCAGCACGATGCTTGGAATTGAAATGAAGCTGGGTCCTAAGCGCCTCTATATCGCGCAGAAGATCAGACCTTTTCTGGAGCAGGTTCACCGGGGCGAGCCTTTTGAGTTCACAGCGCATTTCAGCTATGATCCCGCCCTGCACAGCTTCTCTAAGGAAGATAATGAGGTCCTGCTGAAGCTGATTGAGATCATGCAGAATGAGAAGGTCTACAACAGACTCAACAATCCGTATGCTACCGGCTCCAGCCTTCCGGGAAATGACCGGCTGCTGCCGGTGACCCCTTTTTTCTGGGAGAGTCTGTATCCCACACTAGAAGCAGCGCCTGCTGTACGCCTTCAACATGGAGAGCTTCTGCTTGAGCGCTTGTCCCTCTCGGAGGAGCCGCTGCCACTTAGCTTCCAGTTCGACCAGGCACAGGAGGAAGGCTACCGGCTGGATGTCCGGGGGCTTGAGCAGCTTACGATTCTGGAGAGCTACGGGCTGGTCTTGACTGAAGGCAGGCTGCTGAAGCTCCCGGCGCAGGAATGCGGGCGTCTCTCCGAGCTGAAGCGGATGCTCAGCGGCAGCCGGCGGGACAGCCTGGCGATTGCGCCCGAGCAGATGGAGCCTTTCATGGAAACGGTCATTCCCGGGCTGAAGAAGCTTGGCAGGGTAAGCATTACGGGCGCTATAGCAGACCGCATCGTCCAGACCCAGCTCCACGCCAGGCTATACCTGGACCGGGTGAGGGACCGGCTGCTGGCCGGGCTGGAATTCCAGTACGGCGGGATTGTGATCAACCCGCTCGAGGAGAAGGCGCATGAGCGGAGCAGCGAGGTCATTCTGATGCGGGACGGGGAAGCGGAGCGGCGGATTCTGGACCTGATGGCGCATGAGTCCTTCTCGCGGACGGAGAGCGGATATATCATGCGTGACGAGGACGGGGAATTCGACTTCCTGCACCATACCATCCCGCTCTTGGAACCGCTGCTTCAGGTCTATGCGACCACTGCGGTCAAGGATCGGGTGCTTACGGAGCATGCTGCGCCCAAGGTCAGCCTGAGCTGGAACGAGAAGACCGACTGGCTGGACTTCAAGTTCGCCATGGAGGGCATCACGGAGAAGGATATTACAGAGGTCCTGAAATCTCTCCAGGAAAAGCGTAAATACCACCGGCTCAAGGACGGAGCCCTGCTCCCGCTGGATACCGCAGAGTTCCAGGAAATTGTCGCGCTGATGAACGAGCTGGGCGTCCGCAGCGTGGATATCCGAAGTACGGAGTTCTCCCTGCCGCTGGTCCGCGCCCTCCATCTCCATGCGGGCACCGTCCAGGGAGAGAACATCCAGACCGGCCGCTCCTTCCGGCGGCTGTTGGCTAATATGGCGAGTCCCGAGAATCTGGACTTCCCTGTACCCGAGAGTCTCGCTTCTGTGCTGCGGGATTATCAGCAGTACGGCTTCCAGTGGATGAGGACGCTGGCCCATTACCGCTTCGGCGGGATTCTGGCGGACGATATGGGCCTCGGCAAAACACTGCAGAGCATCACCTTCCTGCTCTCTATGCTGGAAGACATCCGGCAGAGCGGCGTGCCTGCACTTATTGTAGCGCCTGCCTCCCTGCTCTATAACTGGCTTAACGAGCTGAAGCGCTTCGCCCCGGAGATTCAGGCGGTCATTGCCGACGGCACCGCCGGTGAGCGCAGCCGGACCGTGCGGAACACGGCCGGGCATGATGTCATTATTACTTCTTACCCGCTGCTGCGCAGAGATGTGGACGAGTATGCCAAGCGGTCGTTCCACACGCTCATTCTGGATGAAGCACAGATGATCAAGAATCATGAGACTATGACTTCACAGGCGGTCAGACTGCTTCAGACCCGCTACCGCTTTGCGCTGACGGGTACACCGGTGGAGAATGCGCTGGAGGACCTGTGGTCGATCTTCAGCGTCGTCTTCCCCGGCTTGTTCCCCGGGAAGAAGGCCTTCCATGACCTGCCCCGGGAGACGGTCGCCAGACGCGCCCGCCCCTTCCTGCTGCGCCGCCTGAAGAGCGATGTGCTGAAGGAGCTGCCGGACAAAATCGAGTCCATCCAGGCCTCCGAACTGCTGCCGGAGCAGAAACGGCTCTATGTCGCCTACCTGGCCCGGCTGCGCAAAGAAGCGCTCAAGCATCTGGACAGCGACAGCTTCGGCAATGGCCGGATCAAGGTGCTGGCCGGACTGACCCGGCTGCGCCAGCTGTGCTGCCATCCGGCCCTGTTCGTAGACGGATATACCGGGGGCTCCGGCAAATTCGAGCAGCTGCTGGAGATCATCGACGAATGCCGCAGCTCCGGCAAGCGGATGCTGATCTTCTCGCAGTTCACGCAGATGCTTGGCATGATCGGGCGCGAGCTGGCGCTGCTCGGGATTCCGCATTTCTATCTGGACGGACAGACCCCGGCCTCCCAGCGGGTTGAGCTGTGCAGCCGCTTCAATGAAGGCGAGCGCGACCTGTTCCTGATCTCGCTGAAGGCAGGCGGCACCGGCCTCAACCTGACCGGCGCTGACACGGTCATTCTCTATGACCTGTGGTGGAACCCTGCGGTTGAACAGCAGGCCGCCGACCGCGCCCACCGGATCGGGCAGAAAAAGATCGTCCAGGTCATCCGCCTGGTAGCCCAGGGTACGGTGGAGGATAAAATGTACGAGCTGCAGCAGAAAAAGAAAAACCTGATTGACGAGGTGATCCAGCCGGGGCAGGAGGCGTTGTCGAGCCTGAGCGAGCAGGATATCCGTGAGATCCTCTCCATCTGAGTTGAACAACCTGGTGTAGCCCCCCTCTGCTCTAGCAAATCTAAACAGGGACCTTCTGAGCGAGTAGCTCTGAAAGGTCCCTGTTTCATTTTACAACTGGCAAGTCCAGAATAATACCCTAACCCTCTATACGTCTGAGCTTAATTTCTCATGCGTCACTACACGGTGTGCATTCACCAGCTGGCCGGTTGATGTCTTGCCCCACACGGATATTCCGAGCTCATCTTCGTCTACTTCTCCAGTGATGAACACAAATTCATAGGCATTCAGATCGGCAAAAAAATCCCGGGTTACCACTTGATTCGAAGCAACCTCAATCACCTCACTGACATACAGCGTTCTGGTGGTGCCCAGCACATACCCTTGAATACTAATAGTAGCGCTGCCCGGGGCACTCCGCTTCACTATTCTTACCGTCACCGTCTGCGTAGGTCTGACTCCCGAAACGGCATTGTTCTCTATCGGTCCTGTTGATAAAATCGCCATCCTGTATCGTCCTCCCTTGAAGTTCTAGTGTCAAAGTACGATATATTCATATTCGGACTTTCCTATAACGGTGTGGACACAGGCCTGAGCCTAATCACCAATGACCGCAGGCACGCATATCCTTTGAATAAGGAAAGACTGCCCATGGGCCGCGCTTTCTGCAGACGAACGCCGAACGGAAGAAGGGACTCCCATGCCCCCTCCAGGAAAAGGAAAGAAGCCCGCCGCCAAAAAAACGCCGCCCAGCTCCAAAACCCAAACGCCAAAAGGGCTTGAATTTGCCGTAGCTGCCCTTCTGTTGACCGGCAAGCTGAAAGTAGACTCTATCCAGATGTACACGGACGCGTCGATGTTCGTCAGTCTGGTCGGCAAATATAAAACCTTAAGCGAGCTAAGCAGTGACAACGTCGATAAACTGGTCAGCTTCCTCGATGACAACAGCAGCCTGACGCTGAACGAGATCATGACCGCTTTGAAAAAGAAAGCCGAAAACACCTGAACACATACGGAAGTGAAAGTGAGGGAACGGGGCTATGGACAGTTTTGACGGAGAAGGATTTGCCGGCGGACTCCTGCTGGTCATTGTAATTATGCTGCTGATTTACGGTTCAACGGACATCAAGAATCTGACAGGGGCGCCTAGTGATGTGTAATTCTTAACCGGAGGACTCCTGCTGCACGCTAATCTGCTCTTGCTTTCTTCCAGAAATTCGCTATACTGATACAAATCCATATTCAATCGATGACCGGGAGAGTAATGGTCTTATATCTAGTCCCCAGCGAGCCGGGAAAGTGGAAGCCGGTACAGATTAGAACCATGAAGCGCACCCGTGAGATGGACTTCTGAACCTTAGAGTAGGAAGCCCCGGCCGAGGACCGTTAACCTGTAAGGTGGTTGAACCGTCAGGCTCAGCAACGAGAGTGGTACCGCGAGCGCACAAGCCTCGTCTCTTAGGAGATGAAGGCTTTTTTTGTCGTTATTTTATTCAGGAGGTTGTTATTCATGCCAATGCTAAGTGAGCTTATCCAAGAAAGTCTGAAGCAGTCTGTTCACACAATCGCGTTAACCCTGGGCGTGCCCGCCATCGCAGAAGTAAATGTTGCCCTGGAGCAGCCGGCGAGTGCTGACCACGGGGATTATTCCAGCAATATCGCCATGCAGCTCGCCCGCCCCTTGCGCAAAGCTCCACTGGCTATCGCCGGGCTGATCGTTGCCGAGCTCGAAGCTTCGGGCTCTGTTCAGGGACTGGTGCTGAGAACCGAGGTGGCCGGGCCGGGGTTTATTAATATGTATCTGGATTGGGAGGCCTGGGCACGGGCGAAGGGGAATTTCACGCTGCCTAAGGGTGCTGAGGGGTTGAAGGTGATTGTCGAGCATACTTCCGTCAACCCGAATAAAAGCCTGCACATCGGCCACCTGAGAAACTCCTGTATCGGGGATGCGCTGGTGAGAGTACTGCGGGCGACCGGCCATACCGTTGAGGTGCACAACTATGTGGATGATCTCGGCAATCAGCTGGCAGATACCGTAGCTGGTCTGCTGAATGTTCCGCTGGAGGGAGCCCATGTCCGGTTCGGGGACTATTGCTGGGACATCTATGCCGAGATTAACAAAACGTACGCGCAGCAGCCGGAGATGGTGCAGAAGCGGACCGAGATTCTTCATGCGCTGGAGGAGGGCCATGGCAATACCGCCTGGATTGGCAACCTCGTCGCCGGGCAGATCGTGAAAGAGCATGTAGAGGAGATGCGGGGGTTCGGCATTGACTACGATCTGCTGGTGTGGGAGAGCAGCATTCTGAAGGAGGGCTTCTGGTCCTCGGCATTCGAGCTGCTGTCGCAGACGGAGATTTTCGTGCAGGAGACGGAAGGCAAGCTGGCAGGCTGCTGGATTCTGAAGCAACCTGCTGACGACACCGCACCGGACACGCAGGAGGAGCATCAGAAGGATAAGGTGCTGGTGCGCTCGAACGGAATTCTGACCTATACCGCCAAGGACATTGCCTATCATCTGTGGAAGTTCGGACTGCTGGAGAAGGACTTCAGCTACAGCGAATTTCAGAGCGGACTGTGGACGACCGGCTTGAGCGGACAGGCTCTGCCTTTTGGACGGGCGGACCAGGTCGTGAACGTCATCGATTACCGGCAGGAATATCCGCAGCTGATGGTCAAGCAGGCGCTCAAGGCACTGGGATTCGGTGTGCAGGCAGACGCGCTGCATCATGTCAGCTATGGGGTGGTCTCGCTGAGTCCCGCTTCTGCGGCAGGGCTGGGCATTGATACCTCCAGCGGCAAAAGCTCCTACGCCATGTCCGGGCGCCAGGGAGTCGGCATTAAGGTAACCGAGCTGGTCCGGCTCATGGAAGACATGATTGAATCCACCCGTTCGGACAAAAACGGCCTGTCCAGCCGGCTCATCGCCACCGCTGCCATCCGTTACTACCTGCTGCGCTTCAATCTGGGCACCGAGATTGTGTTCGACTTCAAGCAGGCAATGGAAATCTCCGGCAACACCGGCGTCTACCTGATGTATGCCTACGCCCGGGCGCAGCGCGTGCTTAGTAAGGCCGCTGCGGCGGGTGGCGGGGGCGAGAGCGGCGGGAGCGAGAACGGTGTTGGCGAGTCTGGCGTTGGCGAGTTCGGCGTTGGCGAGTCTGGCGTTGGCGGCGTGCCGCTGTTCCCGGCGCAGCTCGAAGCAGCTGAGCTTGCTCTGCTCAGACAGCTCAGCTTGTGGCAGGACACACTCTACACAGCAAGCCGGGAGCTTACGCCGAATACGATCTGTAACTATGCCTATTCCCTGGCCTCGTTGTTCAGCAACTTCTACTCGGCTTGTCCGATTCTAAAAGGCGGTGAAGCCAGCATCACCTTCCGCCTGTGGCTGACCCGGAGCTTCACCGATACGCTGGGCGAGGCGCTCGACGTACTCGGTCTGCCTAAGCCCGAGCGGATGTAGACACACTAAGTCTCTATCATCTTAAGAACCAACTACTCTAGCGGATGAATGAACAGGAACCTATGCGGGTCCGTGCAGCTTGCACGGCTCCCCCCTTCTCCATCCGCCCACTTCTGGAGGCATCTGGCGTAATGAGGTGCACTTCTGCACCTCATTTTCTCATTTTGCCCGCTTCCGGTGAATTCAAGTGCACTTTTACACTTGATTACTCATTTAACTCACTTCTGGGTGAATTCAAGTGCACTTTTACACCTGATTACTCATTTAGCTCACTTCTGGGTGAATTCAGGTGCACTTGTGCTCCTCATTCGGCCCATTTCCGGTGAATTCAGAGATAATTTGTCCATACTATATTGATGTACAAGCTTTTTATTTTGGTTGCTGTTTCTTCCATTTACTAAAGGACATTTTTTTGAGTTTTGGGATGTTATGTATCCGTATACCGCTTAAACAGTGGAGCGGACGGAACGATTGTGTAAAAGCGATAGCGGTCGCCTTTGTCTCCGGATTTTTTCCGATTAGGGAAATAAAATAAAATCTGGAGACAACAGCGATTGTAACAACGGTCCGTTCGCGGAGCGTCCACCCAAGCGCCCACGTTGATCCTACTCAAAATAAAGCGGGGTTCTCATCCTCCGGACAACAAAACAGCCCTCCCGAAGGAAGGCTGCTGCTTTGACGTCCCGGAAGGGATACAGCCCATTCGGGCTGATTGCGAAGTATTCCTCCCGAAGCTTATGCTCCAACGTCCCCGGCTGGCGCCTTGGGTTCTCATCCCCCGGACAACAAAACAGCCCTCCCGAAGGAAGGCTGCTGCTTTGACGTCCCGGAAGGGATACAGCCCATTCGGGCTGATTGCGAAGTATTCCTCCCGAAGCTTATGCTCCAACGTCCCCGGCTGGCGCCTTGGGTTCTCATCCTCCGGACAACAAAACAGCCCTCCCGAAGGAAGGCTGCTGCTTTGACGTCCCGGAAGGGATTCGAACCCCCGACCGTGCGCTTAGAAGGCGCATGCTCTATCCAACTGAGCTACCGGGACATGTAGGATAACATTGTATTACTTGAAGCTTTTGAAGAGATATGTATTAACGCAACGTTATTTATTATACCTGATTCACCAGAATTAGCAAGACCAAACTCTTCCAGTTAAGAAGCTTCCCGTGTCCTCATACGGAAAGCCTCCTGTTCTATAGTCAAGCCTGGACATGACCTGCGGAAGATGTGGGCTCAGGGAACCTGCCGGAAATGCTCGCCCAGCTGCCGCTTCAGATCGCCGAAGATCAATAGCTCGCGCTGGAACTTGGAACGTTCATCCTCCGGGGTCATCACCGTACTGCCGGTGAAGCCGCTGACCGTAACGTCCTGGAAGGCATCATGCAGATTATTGTCGAACCAGTCGGTGGCCGTATCCGCATCATTCGTCAGAATCCGGACAATTTCATAGCCCTCCTCGCGCTGATCCTCAACAATATACACCAGCAGCGCGGAATCGTCCACAGCTCCAGGTAATACGCCAACCTCTGCGCAAGGCGCGCCGTCGTAGTCAGTCATTCTGCGGATTTTGGCGTCTTTAATGTAATACACTTGTCATCATCCCTCCTGGCAAATTTCCCTCTCCCCTAGTGTTCGGATAAGGACATACATTTTATCCCTTCAATCGGCATATATCTGTATTACTTGGCAAAAAAGAAAGGACAGACAACAATCGCACAAAAGAGAGGATGAATCAGACATGTGCGGAATAACCGGATTTGTCCAGTGGCGCGGTGATCTTACAGGGCACTCGCAACTGCTTGTCAGAATGACCGAAACATTAGCCAACCGCGGACCGGATGCAGCCGGAACCTGGATTTCAGGGCCTATTGCCTTCGGACACCGCCGACTCAGCGTCATCGATCCTGAGAACGGTGCACAGCCGATGATTGCCCGCCATGAGGATAAGTTATACGCAATAGTATATAACGGCGAGCTATATAATGCCCCTGAGCTGAAAAAAGAGCTGAAGCAGCGCGGGCATCATTTTCTCACGGAATGCGATACAGAGGTTCTGCTGCATGCCTACATCGAATGGGGTCCGGATTGCACGGAGAAGCTCAATGGCATCTTCGCCTTTGCCGTCTGGGACAGCCTGCGCGATCAGGTATTCCTGGCCCGCGACCGTCTGGGTGTGAAGCCGCTGTTCTACAGCCAAGTCGATGACGTCTTCGTCTTCGGGTCCGAGCCCAAGGCGCTGCTGCAGCATCCCCTGGTCCAGCCGAAGGTCGGGCCGGAGGGTCTGGCCGAGATTTTCATTATCGGTCCAGCCCGGACTCCGGGACAAGGGGTATACAAAGATATATTCGAGCTTCGCCCCGGTCATGCCATGATTTACAGCCGCAGCGGAATCCGCACCTATGCTTATTGGAAGCTGGAGAGTGTTCAGCACACGGATAACGTAGATGAAACGGCAGCACGGGTGCGTGAATTACTTCAGGATACGCTTGAACGCCAGCTGGTCTCCGATGTTCCGGTCTGCTCGCTGCTCTCCGGCGGACTCGATTCCAGCGCCCTGACTGCGCTTGCCGTGGATTATTACAAGCGGACCGGCCAGGGCCGGGTCGATACCTTCTCCGTCGATTATGTAGACAACGATAAGCATTTCAAAAGCCATGCCTTCCAGCCCGGAGCTGACGGTCCCTGGATTCAGCGGATGGTCGACGAGCTGGACACGAACCATCACTTTATCGCTTTTGACACACCGGAGCTGGTAGCCGCACTCGATAACGCCCTGTACTCCCGTGATTTGCCGGGAATGACCGACGTGGATTCCTCCCTCTATTTGTTCTGCCAGGAGATCAAAAAGAAAGCCACCGTAGCCATCTCAGGCGAAGCCGCAGACGAAATCTTCGGCGGCTATCCCTGGTTCCACCGCGAGGAGATGTTATCTTCCGGTACCTTCCCCTGGTCAGTGGCTCCCACAATGCGCGCCAGTCTATTGTCGCCAGAAATAAGGGAGTGGATACGTCCGCTGGAATATTTGGGTGACCGTTATAGCGATGCGGTGGCTGAGGTACCTAAGCTTGACGGCGAAACCGGCAAACAGGCACAGATGCGGTTGATGTCCTATCTCAACATTACCCGCTTCATGCCGACCCTGCTGGACCGTAAGGACCGGATGAGCATGGGCGTGGGACTGGAGGTACGCGTTCCGTATTGTGACCACCGGCTGGTGCAATATGTTTTTAACATTCCATGGGAGATTAAGATGGTAGGCAACCGGGAGAAAGGCATCCTGCGCAAGGCGCTGGAGGGTGTACTGCCGGACGATGTGCTCTACCGCAAAAAAAGCCCGTACCCCAAAACGCATAATCCTGCCTATTTGAACAAGGTGCGCTCACAGGTACTAAGCATTCTGGACGATCCTTCTTCCCCCATCCTCCCGCTCATTGATCCGGCCAAAATCAGAGAAATCGCCGCATCGCCAGAGTCCTCCACCAACCTGCCGTGGTTCGGCCAGCTGATGTCCGGCCCGCAATTATTCGCTTATCTGGCCCAGGTCAACCTGTGGCTAAAGACATACAATGTGTCCTTCGGCTGATGGCGCTTCAAACCAAAAACAGCGGCTCTCATTAAAGAGAGTCGCTATTTCTATTTTACATTTACATTTTATCGGGAAAGCCGGTCCGTCTCACTTTACAGCGCAAATCATGAACATCGGCGTTGACCGGTTCAAGACCTGCTGTTTCTCATCCATCACCTTATCGTTCAGATTCTCTTCTGTATAGACAGCAGAGAAGCCCACCTCTGTGAGTGCCTGCACATCCCACTTCGGCCGCCACTCTCTGGTCAGCGGCAAGGCAAGACTCAGACGGTCAGTTTCTTCTATATCCTTATGATGCGGAAGCTCACCATAGCCCCTATCTATATAGGCTTGCTGATCCTCCGCATGCTTCCGCGCCATCTCTTCATCCCATAGATGACGGTTCCAGTTGGCATCGAAGACCAGCAGCCGTCCCTCCGGCTTGAGCACTCTTTCCCACTCCTTGTAGGCTGACTGCGGATCGGCAAGACTCCAAGTGACATTGCGGCACACGATTAGATCAAAGCTTTCCGCAGCAAAATCCAGCTTATGCGAGTCCATCTTGCGGAAAGTAACATTGACCCCTTCCCGGCTTGAGTGCAGACGCGCCTCTTCCAGCATATTGTCTGTACAATCAATGGCCGTAACCAAATGTCCGGCGCTGGAGAGAATGACAGAGAAAAAACCGGGACCACAGCCAATATCCAGAACATGCAGGCTTTCCTTCTGCGGTGCATGACCAAGGATAAGCTTCAGCCAGGCCTCCCGCTGGAAGCCGTTCAGTTCCTTTTGAATACCTTCACTGTACAGCTCTGCTTCGCCTTCCCAATACTGTTCTACCTCTTGTTGCATACTCAATATCATTCACTCCTTCTTGGCAAGTATCATGAACCGGTTCACATTCTGATAACCGTATTTCAAATAATTCAGGGGCATTACGCGGGCAGGAATAAAGTTCCTCTGAATATCTATGCTGCGGAATCCGGCCTGTATCAGCGCTTTTTCATCGGCTTCAGGTCTAAGTACATTAACAAACGGCAGCTCGCTCAAAAGGCTTTTATCCTGGCTGCTCCGCTGGCGGATTCTTCGTTCTGTGAACAGAATAAGGGTCCAGGACAAGTATCATTCCCTGTGAGGCATCCACCGCTGTAGGCTGGTGACCCATCTGCGATAAGAGGATAGAGAAGAATCCCGGTCCGGTGCCCACATCCAGCACCTTTTGACGAGGTTTATTTCCCAGCCCTTTCGTCAGCAGCTGTTTCCAGAGGTCTATGGTTTTTGTACTGCGGAACTGAGTCTGGATGACCTTGTCATAGCTCTCCGAGCTGGAACTCCAGTATTTCGAAATCTCTTTCAGCATCATTCATTACCCACATCAAGCTGGTTCCAAAAGATAGGTGTGAACGTGGTGTACCCAGGCTTAAATCCGGTTACTCTATGATTTACAGCCAATATGTCATCTGGGAAATAAACAGCTGCAAACATTGCTTCCTTATACATTCTTAAGAATATGGAATCATAGGCACTCTGACGTTCTTGAAGATCCATGGCTCCGACTGCGGTATCAATCTGTGCTTCCAGTTCCGCATCCGACCATACCACAGCAGCTGCTTCAGTGGTCCGGTGGAACAGCGACAACAGGAACGAATGAGGATTGTAGGCATCATCATAGGTCCTATACAGGATGAGATCATAAGCTTTGCTTGTCCATAAAGCATCATAATAGGCATTTGGCTCAAGCACCTGAAGATTGACGGCAATGCCAATCTCTTGGAGTTCGGATTGAATCAGCTCACTGATGGCTTTCCATTCCGGATATTCAGCCTGTTGAAGCACGAAATTGAACTCAAGCGGGTTTCCGTCCTTCTCGGCAATTCCATCTCCATCCGAATCCTTATAGCCGGAAGCTGCCAGCAGTTGCTTCGCTTCCTCCGGATTGAAGCCGTACCATGTATTGTTTGACTCTGTGACATAGGGAACGGTCAGCGGGAATAGGCCCTCGGCCTCATTTCCAATACCGTTCATAAGATCGTTCACAATGCTTTTTTTGTTCATCGCCAAATTAATAGCTTTGCGGACATTCAGGTCTTGCAGAGCAGACGTATTGTAGTTGAAAATCATGAAATGTGAGCTCGTTCCCGGTGCCTTTTGCAGGCTTAGTGAGGAATCCGCTTCGATCACGGGTACACTTTCGACTGGAATTTTCCCCATTTGTCCCCCGGCAATATCCACATCGCCGCTTTGCAGCGCCAGTACTCTGGACTGCGGGTCAGGAATGACCTTCATGATAATTTTGGACAGCTTCGGCATTTCTCCCCAATAATTAGGATTTCTGACAAGTACGGCCTCCTGATCTGTCTTATAGCTCTCTGCCATCCAAGGACCGGTTCCAATCGCTTTGACGAAAGTACCTGTAATATCACCTGCTGGTTCCACTGCGGTAGGGCTTATAATCCGTACCGGTCTGGCAAAGGACAGCTCGGTCAGGAAAGGATAA
This sequence comes from Paenibacillus rhizoplanae, assembly GCF_042684125.1. Taxonomy (NCBI): domain Bacteria; kingdom Bacillati; phylum Bacillota; class Bacilli; order Caryophanales; family Paenibacillaceae; genus Paenibacillus; species Paenibacillus rhizoplanae. The sequence continues at coordinate 75,667 of NZ_JBHUKY010000058.1, forward strand.
TAGGTTTTGTTGAATGTCATAGTAATGGTATGCTTGTCTACGACAACAAGAGATTGCATGGCTGTAGCCACATTCAGCGAGTTGGACGGGTCCTTAATCCAGCGTTCGAAGGAGAACTTAACCGCATCCGCATTAAATTCCGTACCGTCTGAGAATTTCACACCCTGACGAAGATGGAAGGTATAGACCTTCCCGTCCTCTGAGATGTCCCATGACTCCGCAAGCGAAGGCAAGATTTCGCCCTTTTCGCCGTACTCTACTAATCCGTCGTATATCATCGCATGCACATTCATCGAACCATCATAGGCCCCGGCATCCAGCCGGTCAAGACCGGTATCAGCCGATATGGCCACAGTGAGCGCCTTGTCCCCGGATTCAGAGGCTTGTGCTGCTCCATCAGAATTGCTGCAACCTGACATTCCCATAATTATTATAAGAAGCAGGAAGAATAGCGATGTTGTTAACAGGCTTTTTGACTTTGAGTAGGTTCTCATTCTCTGTACTCCTTTTCTCTATCTTTTCTCCTTAAGCGAGGGTCTTGCACCGGTATCGAGGAGAGCAATCTTCTTGTATAAGGGTGGGCTGCTTGCTGCATGAGCCCCTCACCTGATTGCTTCTCCACAATTCCCCCTTGATACATAACAGCCACACTGTCGCAAAAACGGTTCACGACGGACAAGTCATGCGTAATGAACACGTAGGATAATCCCAGCTCACGCTTCAATTCCTGCAACAGATCCATCATTTGCTTCCGCAAGGTGACATCAAGACTTGAGAACGGTTCATCACAGATCATTAGCTCCGGACGCAGCGCGAGGGCTCTGGCAATTCCGACCCTCTGCTGCTGGCCGCCGCTGAGTTCATGAGGATAACGGTGAATGTACTTCCGCTCAAGTCCTACAAGCTCAAGTGTGTCAGCTACCAGAACTCTGCGCGCGCCGGTCTTCCTCTCCCCATAGTTCCGAAGAGGCTCTCCAATAATTTGCTCTACTGTAAACAATGGATTAAAGGAGCCCAGGCTGTTCTGGAACACCATCTGCATCCTGCTACGGATCTTGCGCATCTCGCTGAAGCTCCAGTCTGTATAATCCATACCTCGGTACAGCACTCTTCCGGAGGAGGGTTTCTCCAGTCCCAGCAAAAGTCTGGCTAAGGTACTCTTCCCGCAGCCGCTTTCACCCACAAGTCCCAGGGTTTCTCCGCTCTCCAGACTGAAGGACAGATTGTTCACTGCATGCACACTTCTGGCATCAGGTGTGAACCACCCCCTTTTCATTTCATACTTTTTATTCAGACCTACCGCCTCCAGCAGCTTCATAGATCACCACCTCCCAGCAAACGATGTAATATTATAGTTGTTATCTGCAGTCCATTAAGTATTTCGTATAGGGATGCGATGGATGTGAAAAGATGTCAAAGACGTCTCCTGCTTCCACAATCCTTCCGGACTTCATCACATATACATAGTCTGCAAGCTCGGCGACAACGCCGAGATCATGCGTAATTAACAGGATGCCCATATTATTGACCCATCTGATCCGGTCCAGCTCCTTAAGAATCTGTGCTTGAATGGTTACATCCAGTGCCGTTGTAGGCTCATCAGCAATGAGCAAGCTTGCACCGGACACCAGTGCTATAGCGATCATGACCCGTTGACACATCCCGCCGCTAATTTGAAAAGGATATTTATTAAATAGCTGCGCAGGATCGCTAAGGCCTGCTTGCTGCATCTGCTCCATGGCCAGCTGCCTTGCTTCCTGTCCAGTGACTTGCCGGTGCAGGATAATCGTCTCCATGATCTGTCTTCCAACCGAAAGCACCGGATTCAGCGCGTTCATGGGGTCTTGAAAAATAACAGCCATTTCTGTTCCTCGGAGCTTCCTTAACTGGCGGGTGGAGCACTCCCGAAGATTGTTGCCGCGAAGCCAGATTTCTCCGCCATCAATGAAGCCTGGAGGGTCTACCAGTCCCAGAATAGACATAGCCGTAACACTTTTACCGCTGCCGCTCTCGCCGACCAAAGCGACAATCTGCCGGGACCTCACTTCGAGACTGACATCCTCTACAGCCTTGACTTGCTGACTTCCGGTATGGAAGCTGGTGTATAAGTGGCTGACCTTCAGCAGGGTGGATTCATTGTTCATTTACCGGATGCTCACCTCCCGGGAATCGTAATCATGCGCTGTGCGGCGCAAGCCTTCCCCCAGCAGATTAAAGCCCAGAACTGCCAGCAGGATTGCCATTCCAGGGAAGAGCATGAGCCGCGGCTCTGTCTGAATATAGGCGCGGCTGTCGTTCAGCATAATCCCCCATTCCGGTGTAGGCGGCTGGGCTCCCAGACCAAGGAAGGACAAACCCGCAATCGAGAGCATAATTGTCCCAACCTCCATAGAAGCCAGAACCAGGATGGGGCGCGCCGCAATCGGCAGGACATGTCTGAGCACAATTTGCAAATGTGAAGTGCCCGACGCTTTGGCGGCTGCAACATATCCGCTTTCCTTGATCTGAAGCACCAGGCTGCGGATCACTCTGGCATATCCCGTCCACCAGACTGCTGCAAATGCGATTAACAGATTGTTCATACTGGCGCCTAACATGGCTGTAATCGCGAGAGATAGAATTAAGCTGGGAAAAGCAAGTAAGATGTCAATGATCCGCATAATCCAATGATCAATCTTGCCGCCAGCGTAACCAGCCAGTAACCCAACGGGGATGCTAATGGCAAATACTACAGTCATAACGATAAACGAATAATACAACGTGGTCCTTGTCCCATAGATTATACGGGATAGCACACAGCGCCCCAGATGATCTGTACCGAGCGGGTATTGCCAGGAAGGCATGCTCAGCTTATGCTCCATGTGAATCTGCAGCGGATCGGAAGGGGAGAGCCAGGAGGCAAAGAGTCCTGCGCAAATGAACACAAAGACAATCCCTGCCCCCAGCTTCGCTCCGTTATTCTTGAATAAGCTACTCCGAAACATAACACCTTACTCCTTTTCACAGCGTCAACGCAGCCTGATGCGCGGGTCCAGCATTAGCTGTAACGAATCTACTGCCAAATTAATCAGGACAACGACGACAGCCATCCATAATACATACCCCTGAATGACAATATAGTCTTTCGCAAAAATCGCCTCAATCACATACTTTCCGATCCCCGGCCAGGAAAATATAGTCTCAACGATAACAGAACCGCCTAGCAGCCCTGCTATGTTAACCCCAAATAGGGTAAGACTCGGAAGAAGTGCATTGCGAAGCGCATGTATGGTTATGATCCTCCATTCCTGCAGCCCCCTGGCCCTCGCCGCTTTGATGTAGAGCGTACCCAGAACGTCCAGAAGACTGGAACGGATCAACCGGATGTACACCCCTGCCATTCCAAACCCAAGTGTAAATGCAGGCAGAATGACACTGGATAGCCCATCCATTCCCATTACAGGAAATAGCCTCAGCTTCACTGAACCATAATAAATCAGGAGCAAACTCAGCCAGTAACCTGGCATGGAAACGCTGAACAGAGCACATACTCTCCCCAGCCGGTCAAACCATTTCCCCGGATACAGTGCAGATCCTACACCCACAGGCAGAGCTATAAGAATTGCGGCCAATATGGAGCAGCTGCTCAACAGCGCAGTAGCCGGGAAACGGTTCATTAGCTCTGTGAACACCGGACGATTACTGCTGTAGGATATACCCAAATCGAGATGAAGCACCCGGTACAACCAATGAAAATATTGCATATATACAGGTCCATCCAGACCAAGTGTATGTCTGGTCGCCTCAATGGCTTCATATGTAGGCTTAATACCGTCAGCACGAAGCATAATCTCTGCAGGATCACCGTGGGTTAAGTGCATAAGTGCAAAAGTAATACCAGAGATACCCAGCAGCACAGGAACCAGCTGGAATAAACGTTGCAACAAATATCGTATGATGGCATTCAACTCCATTATTAATCGTAATAATTACGATTATAACATAAAAATTTTAAATGAATAGTCCTAAAAAAATGCCACACTGCCGCCAAATGCAAAAAGCAGCCTCCCTTGGGGAGACCGTCTCTTTGCATCTACAGCTTATAATGCTCTATCTGTCAGCTTAGAAATTAAAATTATCCGGGTCCGGGCCGAAGCGGTGGTTCTGGTTGAGATCCTCGATTGCCTTAACATCCTCATCGCTGAGTGTGAAGTCGAAGAATCCGGCGTTCTCAATGATCCGCTCCTGATGGACCGACTTTGGAATGGTAATGACGCCCTGCTGCAGATCCCAGCGCAGAACAATCTGCGCTACTGTCTTGCCATACCGCTCCGCCAGCTCCTTCAGCAGTGGAAGGTCCAGATTCCCCTGCATGAGCGGACTCCAGGCTTCCAGCTGGATATCATGCGCCCGTGCATATTTCAGCAATTCACGCTGGGTCAGTAGCGGATGGAATTCCACCTGATCCACCACCGGCACCACTCCGCTGTCCTCGATGATGTCCTCTAGATGATGCGTCTGGAAATTGCTTACCCCGATGGATTTGACCAGCCCTTCCTTTTGCAGATGGATCAGCGCTTTCCAGGTTTCTTTATATTTGCCGGCGACCGGCCAGTGGATCAAGTACAAATCCACCTGCTCCAGGCCCAGCTTCTTGCGGCTGACTTCAAAAGCCTTCAGGGTAGATTCATACCCTTGATCCGGGTTGCGGACCTTGGTGGTAATAAACAGCTCTTCCCGGGGAACTCCGCATTCACGGATTGCCTGCCCCACACCCTCTTCATTGTTATAGCCGGCAGCCGTATCAATACTGCGATACCCCGTCTCCACCGCAGACTTCACCGCACGGATAACCTCTTCGCCATCCTTGGTCTGCCATACGCCAAGACCCAGCCACGGCATGGTCACGCCATCGTTCAAGGTAGGCCCGCCTGTAAATGGTGCGTTCATTTCACTCATATCGATACCCTCCAAGCCTAATTTGAATTCAACAAGCTTCCTTAACCGTATTCCCGCTCTCATAATCATCCAACTGCGAAATCCGTTCACCGTTATAGCGAATAGGTTGCCAAATCGTGAAGATTGTATGCCTATTATGTTAAAAATGGAGCACAGCCCTATTCGGCCGTACTCCATTACCTAAACCCGCTTATTTCTTGTCAATCAGCTTGAAATCGTCAAAGTGGAACTCCGGAGATACGATGCAGGAGACGAGCGCCGGTTCTTCACCTAGCGGGCGCGCGGCTTGCCATACGCCGGGAGGAATCACAACCTGCGGCTGCTGGCCCGCAGCGATATCCAGACCCAGGATAACCTCCGTTACGTTCTCCGGCTCTGCGCCGTTGCCTCCCAGACTGAGCACAATCGGGCTGCCGGAATGATACAGCCAGATTTCGGAGGACAGCACGGTATGAAAGTCTGAACTCTCGTCAGCATGAAGCAGGAAATAAATCGACGAAGCTGAAGCGCGCGGGCCCGAATAAGCCTCGCCCAGCGTCTCCTGAGGAATCTCAAATGGAGCATTCCAAAGTCTCTTGTACCATCCGCCTTCAACGTGGGGCTGCAGCCCCAGTGTTTCTACGAGCGGAGAAATTTCTTTTTGCGTCACGGTATCTTCTCCTTCAAGTTTTGCACAGCGGCAAAACAGTCTTCATAAGCAAAGGCTTAAGAGGTACGGAGTACCTGCTAAGCCTCGGCCTGATTGTGCTATTAACTGTAACGGAAACTGCAAGAATTGTAAATTGTCTAACGCTTATTTGCCTTCTTTGCTAGCCTTGAATACTTCGGCGATGGCTCCCAGGCTGCCCAGCGTCTCCACCGCACTGGTCGGCAGGAATATTTTGTTCGCAGGTCCCTTGGAGATGTCTGTCAAAGCTTCAAAGGACTGATAAGCCAGTACTTTTTCATCCAGTCCTGCGCTGGCAATCATGGCAATCCGGGCCTTCTCGGCCATCGCCACTGCTTCGATCGCCTTGGCCTGGCCGAGGGCTTCCAGCTCCTGCGCCTGACCGAGACCTTCCGCCTGACGGATGCGGGCTTCCTTATCCCCTTCCGCCTTCAGGATCTTACTCTGCTTATCCCCTTCAGCACGAAGGATCATATCCTGCTTAGCAGCTTCCGCCTCCAGTACAATCGCACGCTTGCTACGTTCGGCCTTCATCTGTTTGTCCATGGCTTCCTGGATATCGAGCGGCGGCTTGATATCGATAACTTCGACCCGCTCAATGCGCACGCCCCACTTCTCTGTCGCTTCATCCAGCGCGAGACGGATGTCGGAGGAGATTTTTTCACGGCCGGACAAGGTTTCATCCAGCTCCAGCTTACCGATAATCTGACGCATGGTAGCTGTGGAGATATTCCGTACCCCATACACATAATCGGAGATTCCGTACGTCGCTTCTTCTGGACCTACTACCTGATAGAAGATAATCGTATCGATCTGCACCTGTACGTTATCCTTCGTGATTACGGTCTGCGGCGGTACATTCGCCTGTTGAATCCGCAGGTCATGATAAACCCGCACCTGATCAATGACCGGAATCAGAATGTTCAGACCTGGTGTGAGCAGACGGTGGAATTTACCAAGACGCTCTACAACCCCAACTCTTTGCTGCGGGACAATCTTGATAGTCATTGCGATAAATACTACGACGACAACAATAATAATTCCGATAATCACCAATTCCATTAGTACATATCCCCCCATCGTTCTACTTCAATAATGGTAGTGCTTCTTCTTACTACAATTACCTGTTGACCCTTGCCCAGTGCCACTGTTGAGGTTGCACTCCATGTATCGCCGCCAATCTTAACCTGCCCGTAACGGCCAGGCTCAATCGGTTCAACGACCAGACCTTGCCTGCCGACAATGTCGGTACCCGTATCCTTGAAGCCCCGCGCATTGCGCAGCCGCTCAGACAATGGCTTGGTGAAGAACGTCAGGACCAGGGCTAACAGCGAACCCGCTACGACCTGCAGCAGCCATGCATCCGGCAGCACAAGCGCAACCAGTCCGGCAGCCAAGGCTCCCAGGCTAAGCCATAACAAATAGAATGTAAACGTAAACATCTCTACAACAAACAAGACGCCAGCGGCAATTAACCACAATACCCACATACTCATTGGTGAACCCACCACCTTCCGCTATATACTACTATAACGAAATAATCGGCATCACGTTTCATAATATTTTTGGAGGCCGGGACAGCCGCCTGTCTGTTCATTATATTTCACCCTGTGGAAGCTTATGAACCTTAAGCGGAATACAGGATGGCTAAATTGTATTTAAACATAAATATATCCAATCGAAGCGAAAAAAAATCATTAACCAAATTAAAAACGGTGCCAGCTTAAAAGCCGGCACCGTTCCTTGTTCTATACTTAGGCATAGTCATGCCCTATGGTTGGATTCCTGCGCTGTCCGCTCCGCCTTTAGTTCAGCTTCCAGAGCGCAGGAGTGACATTCGGCTCCCAGCCGGCCAGTGAGGTATGCGCCTGCAGACAGGTGTAAGATTGCCCGCTGTAAGTTACGATACTGCCGACACTATACGCAGTACCCGCTCTCCAGGCAGCAGCGCCTGGAGTAGCCGAAGGGATTGGCGTCACTACCGGCGTAGCCGTTGGCGCTATTGTCGGCGTAGCCGACGGACTTACTGTCGGGAGTGGCGTAGCTGTCGGCTGCGGAGTTGCGTTGCCGCAAGTGCCGATCACCCGCCATACCCCGAAGGCATCGCTGAGGTCCGGCCGGTCTCCTTGCGTCCACCACTGGGCTTGATACAGCAGTCCACCGTAGGAGACCTGCTGGCCTTGCGTGTAGACAGCGGCCGAGCTCCATGCAACCGCCGAGCATTGCCCCGGCGTAGCCGTTGGCGCCACTGTCGCTGTCGGTGTAGCCGATGGCTTCACCGTGGCCGTCGGTGCCACTGTCGCGGTCGGCGTAGCCGATGGCTTCACTGTTGCGGTCGGTGCGACTGTCGCGGTCGGCACCGGCGTAGCCGTTGGTGTCACCACTCCGCCTCCCAGCTCTGCGCCCAGCTTGGTCTGCAGCGTCTTGTTGCGGTCGCCGCTGGTCTCCCAGAACATCGCTCCGGCCAGACCCTTTGATTTCAGGTAGGTCGCTTTGTACCCGATGGATTCGGCATCATCATAGCTGATGAAGGTCTGGTTGGCCGGGTTGTAGAGATAAGGAACCTTGGAGGTGTTGTTCCAGTAACGGGTATAACCGTTCTTGTTAATGTAGTTCGCTTCCAAATCATTGAAATCGTAGTTGCCCTTCTCCCAGGTTCCGGTGGAGGATATCCCGGCAGATACCTGATATTGCCCGTTCCCCGCAGCAGGAGCACCTCCCCAGCCCCGGCCGTAGAACGGCATGCCGAGCACCAGCTTATTAGCCGGTACGCCTGCACTCAGATAGCTGGTCACCGCCTTGTCGATGTTATAATTCGCCGGCTCGGTCAACCCTGAAGATGCGGCTGCCGGGTCATAATACAACGGCGCATTGTGACCGGTGGTAGGGTTCCAACTGCCGTTGAAGTCGTAGGTCATAATGTTGATCCAGTCGACCACAGCGGCGATTCCGCTGAGATTGTTATTCTGGATGTAAGTGGGGCCTGCACCGGAGGCAATAGTCAGCAGATACGTTTTGCCGTCAGCAGCTCCGGCGGCATTCAGCTTCTCCCGGATCTTTTGGAGCAGCAGGATGTAGTTCTGCTTATCCTCAGGGCGGTAGCTATTGCCCGCAAGTCCGCCGCTAACCGGGTATTCCCAGTCCAGATCGACACCGTCCATCTTGTATTTGCGGATGAAATCCACGGAGGAATTGGCGAACACCTCACGGGTTGCCGCCGTGGCAGCCACATCCGAGAAGCGGTTGGACCAGGTCCAGCCCCCGACGGAGATCATCGTCTTCAGGCTCGGATTCTTGTCCTTCAGCTTCCAGAGCTGCTTCAGATTTCCCTTGATCGGGTCATCCCATTTGTCATCGCCGAAGCTTTTCTGGGCATCGATCCAGGGATCGCCCAGCACTACGGTGCCATTGGGCACGCTGATCGCCTGCCCCTGCTCGTTCTGGCAGGACCAGGTGACCGGATTCGGCCCGGTCGGGTCAGGATTGCCGTGTATTCCGTTCCAGCAGATGTCGGCAAAGGCATAGTTGATGACATTCATTTTGCCAGGATCGATATCCGTTACATTATAAGCCCGCCCGTAGGCGGCCCATGAAGCATAGTAGCCGACAATCTTGTAGTCTCCGGCTGCCTGAACAGTTCTGCTATTTGCACCAAAAGCCGAAAAAAGAGTAAGGAAAAGAACTGCCGCCAAGCCAAGCACAAAGGATTTTCTTTTGATAAAGGCCATTTCGTGATTACCTCCCCGGTTCAATGCGTAACCTGTAAGCCTGCTTCATGGACATACATGCGCCTCTGCCATCAAGGATATTAAGTGACCGTTCTTCCCTTGCCGCGAATGAGAATGAGAAAGCTCAGCGTTCACCTCCCGGACCCGATTGGCCTTGACCTTCACCCTGTGAAACTATTAAATTCCTGGCAGTCTGACTGGTAGAATAGTTATACAGCTCAAAAAAAGCGCAGTTCAGCAGCATACGGATCACTCGCTCCGCTGAGGCCTACGTTGTTGTCTGGTACAGGGCAGGGTGGGTAGTTTGCGGCGATTTTGCGGGAGGATGCAGGATCTGCGAAGGGGTGAAGTCAACTCTTATTCTCATACAAAGCCGGAGGATATGCTAGGGATAAATTTCCATAATCAGGGGGGATTATTATCTAAAAAAATAAGCAGCCCTAAGCATATTCTGCTTACGGGCTGCTTCTACAGTATCCAAATCTTCTATTGACCGCCGCTCTGCGCGGCAGCAAGCTTCTCGGTCAGACGCCGCAGCGCCGTCCCGCGGTGGCTGATCGCCTGCTTCTCCGCAAGCGTCAGCTCAGCCATCGTCTTCTCATATTCCGGGAGATAGAACAGCGGGTCATAGCCGAAACCGCCGCCGCCCGCAGGCTCCGAGGTAATCCAGCCTTCGACCGTACCCTCAGCCGTCCATTCCCGGCCGTCCGCCGGATCATAGAGCGACAGGGCACAGACAAACCGGGCGGGACTCAGCAGCGGCTGTCCGGTATCCTCCCCCTGCTTCAGCCGCTCCAGCTCGCTCATCAGCTTCAGATTATTCGCCTCATCATCCGCTGCTTCACCAGCATAGCGGGCCGAATACACGCCGGGGCTTCCGTCCAGCGCCTCTACGCAGAGCCCGGAATCGTCTGCCAGCACCGGCAGTCCAAGGGCATCCCCTACGGCGCGTGATTTCTTGAAGGCATTCTCGGCAAAAGTGGCCCCGTCCTCGACTACATCCGGCAGATCCGGGTAGTCATACATGCTTTTGACCGTGAGTCCCAGGGGAGCAAAGGCATGCTGGAACTCCCGCACCTTGCCTTTGTTCTTCGTTGCGACAATCAGAATTCCGCTGCCGGATTTCATCCTACACCTCTTGGCCGGTCTGGCCGGCAGGGATTTTGAGCGCGATGGCGCCAAGGACTTCTTTTTGCACAGCGATCAGCTCGTAGATCCCCTTCTCTCCAAGACCCAGCAGCTGGTCAAGCTCCTGTCGGGTAAATGGCCGCTCTTCGCCTGTGCCCTGAACCTCAACGAAAGCACCGCCGCCCGTCATAACCACGTTCATATCCACCTTCGCCTTGGAATCCTCTTCATAATTCAGATCGAGCAGTGTCTTGTCGCCGACTACCCCCACACTGATGGCTGCCAGGTAGTCCGTAATCGGGAAGACCGTCAGCTTATTCTGGAGGGCAAGCTTGTTCATGGCGAAGGCCATCGCTACAAAAGCGCCCGTGATCGAAGCCGTCCGCGTTCCCCCGTCCGCTTGAATCACATCACAGTCCAGCGTAATACTGCGTTCGCCGAGCGCCTGCAAATTCACCACCGAACGCAAGGCCCGTCCGATCAGACGCTGGATCTCCATGGTCCGCCCGGTCAGCTTGCCGCGCGCGGCTTCACGCTGGTTGCGGGTCTGGGTCGCGCGGGGAAGCATCGAATATTCGGCGGTTACCCAGCCCTTGCCTTGTCCTTTCAGAAACGGCGGGACCTTCTCATCCACGGTTGCCGTACAGATGACCTTGGTATCTCCCATCTCAATGATGACGGAGCCTTCTGCATATTTGTTGGTCTGGGTCGTTATCGTTATTGGCCGGAGCTGATCTTCGTTGCGTCCGTTTGATCTCATCTTTTCTGCCTCCTACATCGTATAGCGCGAAGTTTGTGTATACATTCATCCGTATCTTATACGCAGAAACGGGTGCCGCCCCCTATGGAAGAGAACGGCACCGCTGCTCCTGACCCGTTATTCGGATGAACAATACTTTATTCTATCAAAGAGTAGGCACAAAAGCATCTTTTTAAACCGATGGATTCGGTCTAAAGCGGCAGCTCGTTCACATATTCCGGCGCTGAAACAGGCTGGCCGTAATCGACGTTATTGGTACCCGTAACCGTATCCTTGCCGTTCAGACGGATCTGCACCAGCGAATCATCTGTATTCTGGGCCACCGTCAGCACGACCGACTCCAGCATCTCCTCGGGAATGCTTGTGCTGCCTTCGAACATATCATCGGTCAGCGATACGGTGACTACTCCGTTCTGCCCTGCTTTTACAGAATCGACCACCGTTCCCTGCGTCATGACCATCTCCAGGCCGTTCTCGGACTGCGGTCCGGCAATCAGCTCGCTCAGAGCAGCCTTCACCGTATCCCCGCCAGCGGGTACAAACCGGGTAACCGGAACATAATACTGATGGCCGCCATCCGGTGAAGCAGCTGCGAAATAGACTGTGACTGCGCTGGAGTTCATCATCAGTGCGTTATGCTTCGGCAGATTAATGCCCATGGTGCGGGCCAGCGGGCGATCCAGCGGTGTGCCTTGCAGCGGCATTTCAGTGAGTTTTTTGCCATCGACCCAGAGCTGCACTCCCTTGATGTCATCCTGCCCGGTCAGTGTCCAGGTCAGCGCTTCGAGAATTTTGCGTTCATCCGCAGGATCGTAGTCGTTAAACGCTGAGTTGAATTCAACAATCGCGACATGGTCCTGGCCGACCGACACCTGATTCACTATCGTCCCTGCGGGCAGTACGCCTTGGAAGCCCTTAGGCAGTGCAGACGCGTAATCCCCCTTGCTGACCAGTGCCGTGAGGGAATTCTTCAGCATGACTGTGTCCTCGCTTTTCGGAAAAGACAGAGCCACCGGAGCCAGCAGACCGTTCTGATCCTCCAGATACACAGTGGTCCGCTCACCGGCTACAGCAGGCGCTCCGGTATCCTTCACCCCGGCGGACAGATCCGTCTCATTCAGGGATGCGGGTCCGAATACACCGGTATCCAGCGTATCTTCCCCGCTCACTTGTAGCATTTGAGCTTCTACGGCGGCGGGAGGCGGGTCCACAGCAGCGGATTCTGAACCGAACAGACTGCAGCCGGAGAGCACAAGCGGAACGGCCAGCAGGCAAGCCGCAGACGCCCCGCGGAGGTGTTTCACAGGTTTCATCAATCTTCATTACCCCTTTCTAGCGTTAAGATCAGTTTGTACTGCTATGTATACGAGCCCTGTGTCCAAAAAATAACAACAGCTTATCCTAAATTACAGAGATTCTATTCGGACGTTTCTGGACATCGGTCTGCCGCTTGCGTACAATTTAGTACATACCCAAATCACACCCGACTCACGAATGGAGGACTTCCTATGACTGATGCCAAAATTCCTTACAGCCTCAACAGCAAAGCCGTTGCCGAAGCGACCCGGTACTGGCTGCACAAGCGCGGGGTAACCTTAGAGGAGATCGCCGAGCTTGTCATGCTGCTGCAAAAGAAATACTATCCGGGCCTGACCATGGAGGAATGTATTCATAACGTCGAGATGGTACTCAGCAAGCGTGAGGTGCAGAATGCGGTTCTGACCGGCATCCAGCTGGATGTATTGGCCGAAGAGGGGAAGCTGTTTGCCCCGCTGCAGGAAATGATTGAGAATGACGAAGGCTTATACGGGGTGGATGAGATTCTCGCCTTTTCCATCGTGAATGTATATGGCAGCATCGGCTTCACCAACTTCGGGTATGTGGACAAGCTTAAGCCGGGCGTGCTGGAAAGGCTGAATGACAAAACCACGGGCCAGATCCATACTTATCTGGATGATATCGTAGGTGCCGTAGCCGCAGCAGCCAGCAGCCGTATTGCCCACCGCAAGCAGGCGGAAATTGAGCAGAAGCTTGGCCTGGAACTTGAACCGGAGGATGTGGAAGAGGCTGCACGGCGCAGCCGGCTGGAGGAGACGTTGCCGGAATAAGACGAGAGCTATTATTTATAAAAGGAAAGGTGCGAATGTGCATGACCTATTCGTTCGTAGTGGAGCCGCTGACTGTCCAGGATTTCGAGAGTGAGGATGAGCGGATTGAGCGGTGTAAGGAATGGAATCTTCTGCCCGGTTCAGCCACCCGGGTCAAGACTTATTTGTACAAGCGGCAGGGCCTGACCCTGCCTTGCGAAATTGTAGGGTTTGTGGATAATCAGACGGTGGTGGTCCAGTTCGAGAACAAGCAGCAGCACTGCATCCACCCGGCCTACCTCAAAGAAATGCAGACCGCCAGCTTCGGCCAGCGCGCGCAAGCGGCGGCGGATGCACGGGCTGAGGACCCGGCAGAAGCTGCCGGAGAAGCTGAGTTGCTGGAGAACCAGCCGGTTGAGGGCGATGTGGAGGGTGCGGAGCGTTTAGAGAGCGGGAGCGGGAGTGTTGGTGCTGCGGAGCGTTCAGAGAGTGGGAGCGCTGTTGAAGGCGTGACTGCTGCGGAGACAGCGGCTCCTGCAGAGAAGCCGCGCAAGCCAGCTGCCTCCAAGAAGAAGCCCGCCCTGCAGCTGCCGGAAGACAAGCTCAAGGTTACAGCGGTTGTCAAAGAATTTACGACCGTTCCCAACCACTTTTCGGATAATGACGATGAAGTTATTATCTATGAAAACATAGCCATAGAAGGCCATGATCTGGCCATTGACGAAGTCTGGTCGAGCCACAGTGCCACGCTGAAGAAGCTGGAGCTTAAGGAGGGCGACCCCGTTTCTTTTGAAGCGAAGATTGTAGCCAAGAAGCTCTCCCAGCACCCGGTCAAATACAAAATCAACAACCCGTCCAAGATGAAGGTGATCCAGCCGGATTCTTAAGAATGGGATAATCGCAGGCCGCAGGCCACTGGACGACACAGACAGATCATTGTCTAGGGCAGAGCGTCCAGCGGCTGCGGCCCCATTTGGTTGCGTTCGAGGAGGATACTAATATCCTCCATCAGCTTTTTGGCCGAAATCGGCAGCGAGTGTGTAATCCACCATTCCATTACTCCCACAGCAGCCGAAGCCATAAAATGCAGCAGCATCTCCTTGTTCATCCCCTGGTTCACACCATCCATATCGATCTGCTCCGCCAGTCCCTCCATCAGCATGGCATGCAGACGGGTTCTGAAGGCAGGAATCCCGCTGTTATTAATCAGTGTAATGAAAACGGTAGCATGCTGTTCCACATATTCAGCCGTACGCAGCAGGGGACCGGAAGAGGTAAAATCGAGATTCTCCTGAACACCCATACAACGGTCACGCAGCTCCGTCATTTCCTTCTCAACACACTTATCCAGCAGATCATATTTGTCCACAAAATGCAGATAAACAGTACCTCTGCTCACATTAGCCCGCTCTGCAATCTCATGGACCGTAATCTGCTCAAAGCTCTTCTCTTCCATCAGACTAAGAAACGCCTTAAAAATAGCATCCCGCGTCTTCCCGATCCGCCTGTCCACCGCCATCCCTCTTACAACTCCTTCCCCTCAGCTCTTAGTTGGGTTCATTATATTTAACAGTTGTCAAAAAATCAACACGTGTGCAGAGTTCAGGGGCACTTGTGCTCTTCATTCATGCTCCCCGACCGCTTTCGGCCAATTCAGGGGCACTTGTGCTCTTCATTTGCGCTACTCGGCTACTTTCGGCAAATTCAAGGGCACTTGTGCTCTTCATTCGCTCACCCAGCTCACTTTCGGCAAATTCAGGGGCACTTGTGCTCTTCATTCAGACTGCTCAATGGGATTTATCCCTTTGATTATCACACGCAGCTAACTTTGATGGAATCAGTAGTGCTAATTAAAGACTACAAGTTCTCACCTTTCTTTCAAGTGTTCCAGTAGTAGAGGTTTCCAGAATAGTGCGAGGGTAACAACAGGCAAATGAGCGGTTTTCGAACAGCGGGTTGTGCGCAGGGATCAGCGGGTTATGAGCTACGTGTATTGGACTGCGTGTTATGGGCTACGTATAGTGTGATGAGTCGTGGGTTAGCGGCAGCAGATTACAGTATGATGTAGTCTGCTGCCAGCAGTCGGCCCGTTCCTCGCGCCGCCTACTCCACAGCCGTGAAAAGCAGGCCGGGCCCGGCCTCCGTCTCGGCTGCCCGCCCCCGGCGCACCAGCTCGGCCAGGTGGGCCAGCGCCTCGCTCATGGCGAACCGCATCTGGTGCGCTGTCGCGACCCGGCTGCGGAACAACCCCTCGCAGACCGCGAACCCGCTCTGCGGTCCGCCTGCGAGCAGCGCGGCTGTTGTATCCAGCCGCTCCTCATGATGCCGGAGCAGGCTGTCCACCCGCGCCGTGAACCCCGGGAACGGTTCCCGGTGGCCCGGGAACGCCAGCGTAACCCGCAGGCTGCGCAGCTCCCGCAGCCCCTCCAGGAACGTCAGCAGCGGCTGCGGATCGCTGCCCGGCTGCAGGCCGACATTGGGCGAAATCTGCGGCAGCACAGCATCGCCGCAGAGAATCTGCCCGCTGCCGCCGTGGTAGAACGACACATGCCCCGGCGCATGCCCGCCTGTGAGAATGGGCTGCCATTTACGGCTGCCCATTACAAACGGCTCCGCGGCATTGATGTAGGTGACCTCCGGCTGCGGGGTCACCTCGGGCAGGAAGCCCTCCAGATGCTCGCGGATGCCTGTGATCCACTCCTCCGGCATGCCATGCCGCCGGAAAAAGACCGGCAGCGCCTCATTCAGAATCGCTTCATCGCCCCAGGCGAGACCGGCTTCGGTATGAGCCCGCTCGGTCATCCATACCCGGGCTCCGCTGCGGGACTGCATCCAGCCCGCAAGGCCATAATGGTCGGGATGATGATGGGTAACCACGATATCCCGCACCTGCCTCCAGGTAAGGCTCAGCGCCTCGAGTACCCCCTGCCAGGCAAGCTCGGCAGCCGGTGTATGCGGGCCTGGATCAATAACTGTAACCCTGCCGTCCTTGTCCGGCAGCAGATAGCTGTTAACCTGACGCAGCGGCAGCCCCATCGGTACGGATACCTGAAGTACTCCGCCGTCCCAAGCTTGAACGATCTCCTTATTCAACCTTCCTTCGCCTCCTCTAAGCCCTCTCCCTGATGCCATCTCTAAGGTCTACCTCCCATGAAAATCATGCGGGCCGAGGATTCAGCGTCATATTCCTCTTCATCGTAGCCGCCGTGAACAGTATCCAGCCGCAGCCCGGCAGCGTCAAGCATTTTGCGGAAATCCTCCAGCGTGTAGAGCTTCACCCGTTCCTGGCACTTGCGGGCCGGAGCGCTCCCAGCCTTCGAGGTCAGCAGGATATTCTTTTTCACATACCCTTCCTCGATCCGGCGGGTCTCGTCAATCTGGACATCTCCGTCCTCCCGGACCGAATGGGGTACCAGATGGCGGATGACGTAAGCCGGGTTCAGAAAATCAATGATGAACCGGCCACCCGGCTTCAGCATCCGGCAGATCTCCTTAAGCACCTTAATCTGCTCCTCATCCTCTTCAAAATACCCGAAGGAAGTGAACAAATTGACCACGGCATCGAAGCCTCCCGCAAGCGGAAGCTCACGCATATCCGAGTGCAGCCAGGTTATCTGCTCCGCCCCCGTCTGCGCACGCGCCTCACGCAGCAGTACCTCCGACAAATCTACGCCCGTTACTTCATAGCCAGCCCGCGACAGAGCCAGCGAATGGCGGCCCATACCGCAGCAGAGGTCCAGCACCTTCGCCCCCCGGGGCAGGCCAAGCCACTGGATCATACTCTCCACCTCATGACGCGCACCGCTGAAATCCCTGTGTCTGTATACAATCAGATAGTCCTCGCCAAAACATTTCTCATACCACTCACTCATCTCTTTCCTAGCTCCTTCCACACCCCGCTTCACCGCACGGGCTTATCCCTGTCTCTAATAACGCCTATTGTACCGCCTTTTACTGTAGAAGCCCAGCGAAGTCACAGACCTGCAACACATAATAGTTTATTTATAATTATAGGAACAGGATCACTGTGCGGATAAAAAAAGTATTCCTTCGCGGCGCATATGTATTCGGTTTTTCGCATAACAAACAGCAGTCCCGGTGACCCAGCCGGGACTGCTACACATCTATAGTTTCGGTTATGGGTTCGGTTCGCTTAAGCAGAACTCGTATCCATCCGCTGCAGATACACGCGCGCTTCATAAGGACGAAGCTTCAGCTGGCGCAGATCCTCCTCTTTGACGGGCGGATAATTAGAGATCAGCAGCTCCAGCTTCTCGGCGGGCTGGAATTCCTCCGGCAGCTCAAATACAGGCTCATGCTCGTAGAAATTGAGGATCACCAGCAGCCGCTGATCCTCCAGCGTCCGGGTATAGGCATAGATTTCGGGATGCTCCTCCAGCAAGAGTCCGTATTCACCATAGACGATGACCTGATGTTTTTTGCGGAGCTGGATCAGCTTCTTATAATAATTGAAAATAGAGTCCGGGTCCTTGACGCTGCTGGCCGCATTAATCTCCCGGGAGTTCGAGTTAACCCTGATCCAGGGCTTCCCTGCGGTGAACCCGCCTTCCTCGCCATCATCCCATTGCATCGGAGTACGGGCATTGTCGCGGCTCTTGGTATGAATTGCAGCCATGATGTCGGCTTCGGGAACGCCGTTCTTTCGCTTGTCCTCATAATAGTTCAAGGTCTCGACATCCCGGTAATCAACGATCGACTCGAAGGCTACATTGGTCATGCCGATCTCCTCACCCTGATAAATATACGGCGTGCCTTCAAGCATATGGATGAAGGTGGCGAGCATCTTGGCCGACGGGACCCGGTAGTACAGGTCATCGCCGAACCGCGACACCGAGCGCGGCTGGTCATGGTTGCACAGATAGTTGGCGTTCCAGCCCCGGTTATGCAGCATAGTCTGCCAATCGCTGATGATCCTCTTGAGATCCGTCAGCTTCCAGGGCACCACATCCCACTTCCCGCTGCCCGGCGAGGCGGCATCCAGATTCATATGCTCGAACTGAAAGGTCATATTCAGCTCGCGGCGTCCGTCACCGACATAATCCAGCGCCTGCTCCGGCCCGAGCCCCGAGGTCTCCCCAACCGTCATAATGTCGTAGTAATAGAGCACCTTATCATGCAGGTTCTGCAGCAGGGTATGCACATGCTCCAGGTTCGAGAACATGTCATAGGCGCGGACCGTCGGAGTGCCGCCGGGGTTCAGCGCATCCGGGTAACCCTCCGCCTTCACAATATGGGCAATCGCATCAAAACGGAAGCCGTCCACTCCCTTCTTCAGCCACCACTCCACCATCTCATGCAGCTTGTCGATGACAGCAGGATTCTCCCAGTTAAGATCCGGCTGGAACCGGGAATACAGATGCAGGTAATATTCATCCGTACGGGGATCCAGCTCCCAGACCGAACCGCTGAAGTAGGATTCCCAGTTGTTCGGCGGACCGCCGTTTTTACCTTGTCGCCATATATAATAGTCCCGCTTGGGATTGTCCTTCGAGCTTCTGGACTCCACGAACCACGGATGCTCATGCGAGGTATGATTCAGCACCAGGTCCATCATCAGCTTCATCCCGCGGGAATGCATCTCGCGCAGCAGCAGGTCAAAATCATCCATCGTGCCGAATTCCTTCATAATGTCGCAATAATCGCTGATATCATAGCCATTGTCATGGTTCGGGGATTTATAGATCGGGCAGACCCATATCACATCCACTCCGAGGTCCTGCAAGTAATCAAGCTTCGATAATATTCCGCGCAAATCTCCAATTCCATCACCATTAGCGTCCATGAAGCTGATCGGATAGATCTGGTAGACAACACTCTCTTTCCACCATTTAGGGTTCACTTCAGATACCTCCGCTTCTCTCGATTCCTGTTGCATAAGACACATTAATATATTTTAACCAGAACAACCGCCTTCAACCAACCAGTGTATTCACAAGCCTGATCGACCTTTGCCGCGCAAAAGAAAAGACGGATACCCTGATCGGGTACCCGTCTTCTGCCGGGACGTATCCGGCCCAATGAGTGGATTTATTCTGGTCAAAAGAGTCACTAAGCCAACTGCTTAATAACAATCGAAGCATTGACATTGGCTTGTGTTCCTCCAGCCAGCGTCTGCAGGGTGACTGCAGCAGCCGAGCTGTGATTCCGAAGCGTCAGCACATCGCCTGACGATAATGCGATGATCGCCTGGCCGGTATTCTGCTGGGTGCCTGCACCCGACCCATAGACCGTTCCCGGAACCTCTGCCCCGTTCACGAACAGGGCAAACTGGTTGGGCTCTACACCCGAGACCGAGAAATTAACCTCATAGATTCCGGCATTGGTCACCGAAATTGTAGTTGTACCAGGGGCATGGGTAATCCCGGGGGTAAGCAGCCCATTTGTATCAAAAGACACATCTGCCTCAATCGGCACTACCTGCGCACCGAGGTTATATACGTAACCGAACTCGGCAATTCCGCCAGCCGTCCCTGTGGCACCCGTCGCTCCCGTTGCCCCGGCTGGACCGGCAACCCCTGTTGCACCCGTTGCTCCCGCTGGCCCCGCCGGGCCGATGGCTCCTGCCGCTCCCGCTGGCCCCGCCGGACCGATAGCTCCTGCTGCTCCCGCAGGCCCCGCCGGACCGATAGCTCCTGCCGGGCCCGCCGGGCCAATGGCTCCTGCCGGGCCCGCCGGGCCAATGGCTCCTGCCGGGCCCGCCGGACCGATCCCGCCGAGCGCTCCTGCCGCGCCTAATGCTCCCGCCGCGCCCGCCGCTCCGAGTGCACCTTGGGTACCGGCTGCGCCCAGCCCCCCGACTGCTCCGGCTGCGCCCAACAGCCCTGCTGCTCCCGCTGCTCCACGGGCACCGGCTGCGCCAGCGGCGCCAAGTGCTCCGGCTGCGCCGATTGCCCCCAGTGCCCCTGCGGTTCCTTGTTCGCCCAGCGCTCCGGCCGCTCCCGCTGCACCGAGCGCACCTGCGGCACCTGCGGCTCCCGCCGCTCCCAGTGCTTCAACAGCGCCTGCCGCGCTTAAGGCTCCGGCCGCACCCGCTGCTCCCAGCGCACCTAATGGAATATTGACGCGGACAATTTGCTGCTTGACGATAATTTTCTTGCAGCCGCATTGGTTGTCCTTCCGTTTTCTCACAGGACGCTTCACTTTTGGCAGCGGGCATTCTGCGATCTCATCTTTACAGATCCGCTTCTTTCTCTTATGTTTGGTAAGACCCATGCTCAACACCTCCTACAGACTTTATGTATCCTACTCCGTTAACCCAGAGGAGGCATGGACATTCATCCCGTAGGCAAATATTTATTTTGGGAAAACGGGTGATTTGTACCGGTTGGACAAGCTGAATTCATCTGCGCAGAGCCAAAATTGTTCACCCGCCCTATCACACCCCGTCCAGCCAAAACATATACTATTGCCGGACAACCCGCCTTCGATTGCCCCGGTGATCATATTTGATTGCAATAGAACCCGTTCAAAATGCAAAAAAAAGTATTCCATTGCATAAACTGCAATCGAATACTCGTCTAAGCCTTTCCGCTCCGGGCAACGCCCCTGGAGGTAATCTACAGCAGTCCCACCATCCTCAAGCCTTCATAGATGCCGTCCTCACGGACAGACTTCGTAATGAAGGAGGCGGCCGCCTTCGCTTCCTTCTCGCCATTGCCCATGGCAATGCCATATCCGACATACCCCAGCATCTCCACATCATTCAGGCCATCGCCAAAAGCATAGACCTCTTCCTTCTCCACCCCGATCACCTTCAGCATCTCCGCGATCCCGTTCGCTTTGGAGCCGTTGCCGGGCAGCACATCCATACACAGCGGGTGCCAGCGGATGAAATTCAGCTCCGGGTAGCGCTCGGCGTAGACCACCTGACTCTCCTGCGGACAGAAGATCATGGCCTGGTAGATGTCATTCTTCAGGAAATATCCCGCATCATGCGTCGGAAATACCAGCTTCAGCGAACCGACGCTCGTATTGATGTACTCATGATCGGCCACATTCACTCTCATGCCCGCCGTATCCGTATACGCAACAGGGTGATCCAGCTTCTCCGCGAACAAGGTCAGCTCTTCCAGCACGCTGGTCGCAATCGGGTTCTTGTACACCGGCTTCCCTTCATAGACTACATACTGTCCGTTCAGTGAGACATACGAGTCAATTCCCAGCTCCTCACGCAGCCCCTCGAACATATAATCCGCTCTTCCTGTAGCAATCGCTACATGGTGCCCGCGTCTCTTCAGCTCCGCTATCGCTTCTCTGGTGGAAGCCGGAATATTCTTGTCTTCATCATAGATTGTACCGTCAATATCGAAAAAAATCGTTTTCTTCAAAGTGATGCCTTCCCTTCTCCATACGCTCTGCCTATTTACAGCCTGCTCAAATTGTAACAAAATCCTCCGTCAAAGTGGAGTCTATTCTCCCCGCCGCTCTGCCTAACTCGGATATCATCAGGCATTATATTCCAAAAAAAGCTGCGCCGCACTCCACATGGAGGACAGCCCAGCTTAAGCATCCGCATATTTAAAAATATATATTATACCGCATTCTGCGCGCGCTGCTGCTCTTCCATCAGCCACTGCAGCAGCATGACTTCCGGCACAGTGCCCTTGCGGGCCTCCGCGTAGGCCCGGACCTTCTCCAACAGACGGCCGGCTGTCTCGGCGCTGACCGCAAGCCCCTGCTGCTCCAGCACATGGGCCACGCCGCCGCTGCCGGAATGCTTGCCCAGCACATAGCGGTGCGCGCGGCCGACCACCGCCGGATCGAAGAACTGATACGTCTCCTGCTTCTTCATCAGCCCGTCCACATGAATCCCGGATTCATGGGTGAAGGCGAGCTGCCCCACGACCGGCTTCGCATCGCCGACACTGCGGCCGGACGCGGCGATGACCTTGTCCGCGAGGCCCTGGAGCCCCTCCAGCCGGACCGCGCATTCCCCGCCGTACAAATAGCGCCAGGCCATGGCTACTTCCTCCATGGCCGCATTGCCGGTCCTCTCGCCGATCCCGGCCACCGTCGTACTGGCCCACACCGCTCCGGCAGCTATGCCGCTGAGCGTGTTCGCGCAGGCCAGCCCGAAGTCATTGTGGCAGTGTACCTCCAGCTCCACATCCTCAGGCACTTCTCCCAGCAGCTGGCTTACCCGCTCTGCCACCTGCCCCGGATGATGGGCCGAGACGGTATCTGCATACCGGAACCTGCGGATGCCTTCCTTGTATAAGGTATTCACCACTTCAATCAGGAAGCTCATATCCGCCCTGGAGGAATCCTCCATGCCTGCCGATACGGTCATGCCCTGCCGCAGCCCGTATTCCACGGTACGCAGCAGCTTGTTCAGCCCTTCCCGGGGCGTCAGCCCCAGCTTCCCCTGCAGCTGAATCTCCGACACCGGAATGGAGATATGGCTCCAGTTCACACCGGTAGCCTTGGCCTTGTCAATATCCCCGGGGACCGAGCGGTTCCATGTCATTAGCTTCATGGGTAATCCCAGCTCAGCAACAGCGGCAATATCCTCCTGTTCCCGTTTGCCCATGGCAGGAATGCCTACCTCTGCCTGCTCTACTCCGCTCTCCGACAGCAACTTTGCGATTTCCAGCTTTTCCGCCCTCGTGAATGATACTCCAGCCGCCTGTTCACCATCCCTGAGTGTCGTGTCACATAGCTTGAGACGTTTCACGGTTTACCTCCCTCTCCGCAGCAAGCGCAATTCGGATTACGGGTAATACGGACGCTATAACAGGCGAAGTCGAGTGAGCTGAAGCGATGCATTACGCCCGCATAAGTTGTCCCTACCCCTGTAATCCATTTTACGGCCTCCAGCGCTGCCAGACAACCGGCAATCCCGGAGGTGGCGCCCAGAACCGGGAAGCCGAGCGGCTCCCACTGCGGCGGCAACTCCGGATACAGACATTCAAGGCAAGGCGTAAGTCCGGGGATCACCGTAGTGAGCGATATTTCAAAGCCATACATGGCCGCCTCCACCATCGGTGTATTCGTATCTACACACAGCCGGTTCAGCGCATAACGCTCCGGGAAGTCGTAACGGGCATCGATCACAAGATCAGCCGCTTCCACCCAAGGCCATGCCGCAGGATATTCAATTCTTGAATTATAGCCTTCAATCTCCACATGCGGATTCAGCTGCTTCAGCCGGGCAATCGCCGTACTCATCCGCTCCTGGCCGAGATGCTCACTGTCCATCAGAATCTGCCGGTTCAAATCCGGGGCCACAATCACCCCCTCATGAGCCAGAATAAGCCGGCCCACGCCAGCCGCCGCCAAATAAAGGGCAGCCGTTCCGCCAAGCCCGCCGATCCCGGCCACCATAACCGTCGCTTCCTTCAGCGCCTTCTGCCCGTCCTCCCCGAGCAGCTTCAGCTGCCGGGTGTACCGTTCCAGCTCTAACCCTCCGGCAAGCTGCTCCATCACTGACTCCCCCTGTGACCAGTTATATTAGATATTCCTTTCTTACTCTAGCCCTCCAGGCTAAGCAGGCCGTGCGCTGAAGTCAGCTCCTTATATTTCTCCAGCCAAGCCATTCCTTCTTCAATACACTCCACCCCGTACGAAATCGTCTTCTCTGCCGAAGTGAACGGGAAGGGGAAGCCGGCCCGCAGGCTCTTAAGCACCACAATAACTCTGCCGCTGTAGAGCAGCCCCCGGCCGAAGCCCTCCCCGTTAATCTCCGCTGTACTCTGGATCATAAGGCCGGTTCTCTCCTCCATAACGCCTGCCATGGCCTGGAACAGCAGCGGCACCTGCTGGCGGACCTTGGGCGACACCGCGCAATTGAATTCCGACTGATCCTTATCCCCGGCAGACGCCAGGAACAGCTTCCCGATCTTCTCTAGCGGTGGAAGGCTGCTGCTATGTCCGAAGAAGTCTCCGGCATCCAGAAGATGACACAGTCGCCGGATCAGGGCATCTGCGGTCTCCGGATTCAGCTCCTTGCGCGCTTTGGGACTGCGCTGTCTCACCGCCGCAGCTCCCGGAATCACCGTACCCTGCAGTGCCGCACTCTCATAAGTCATGGGTTCCATCCGCTTCTCCTCCTTCATTCTCTTCCGCTTCCTCTGCCCGCAGCACCTTGGCCAGCCACATCGGCGGCTTGCCCTGAAGCATCTCGACCAGCCGCTTCAGCTGCCCCTCGATAGGGCTGCCCAGCGGAACCTTCACCGGCATAATCTTCCGGCGTGTTACCCGGGCAGCGGCCGATGCGCCGATCTGCATGATGAAGATCAGAGTACAGTCGCCTACGGAATCCAGGCGGCTTTCGATTTTGCCTGCTTCATCCTGGTGCGGTATGGCAGACAGTCTCCGCAGCTCCACCAGCTCGGCCCCGGCTTTCGTTACATTATATACAGCGAACATCGGACTCTGTCCGAAATGCGCATTCACACGGCTTCCATCATCTGTGGCGAACGCTACTTTCACGGTGCCCTGCCTCCCTTTGCATTAACAGATTCCCTGCTTTATTACTCCATTCCATCGCCCCCCGGTACCCGACTGAGACGGACATGTAAGCGCCGAGCTCATTCCAGACCGGGAACCCGGCCGGCATGAACGCGGTACCCGTCCGCTGCGCCCCGGCGATCCCGTGGGAATTGCTGATCCAGAGATCCGCTCCCTTGCCCAGCACCTCGGCATCATCCAGATCGCCCACCCATACCTCGCGCTCCATTCCGGCAATGAGCGGGGTCTCGAAGGAGGTGATCAGCGCCTTCTGCTCTACGCCCAGTTCCTCCAGCCACCCCGAGACCGAATACAGATGATCCGGTTCCAGTGCGGCAAGAACCGACATTCCGGCAAATTGAAAATGGGCGTCCAGCATGCTGTCGAGCAGATTCTCCCGCTGCCAGCAATACCGCAGCGGCACCGGCTCTCCGCTGATCTGATGCAGGAAATGCAGCAGTTCATCGGTTGCCTTAAGCCCCATCGCCCCCTCGAATACCTTATACGGGGTGCCTATGGCATTATGCAGCCGTCTGGCCGGACGCTCCATGCTGCCGCCCACGGCAATCGTCAGCCCGGACTGCAGGCTCTGAAGCATAGAGTCCAGCGGAACCCCGCCGCGCGTCAGCGGCGAGAAGCCGGTAAGCAGATGGCCGGACAAGGAGGTCGAGATATCCGGCAGCGCAATCACCTCGAAGCCGAAGGAGGAGATGATCTCCTTCAGCTCCATCACATCGGCCGGGGTTAAGAACGAGCCCGGCAGCAGGGTAATCTGCCGGGTATTCATGCTTCTCGTCCCCCGGTGTCCTACCTGCTGGATCATCTCGTCAATCATGGCCTCCACCGTAGAGCTGAAGCCCGATTCCAGCGATCCGCGAAAATCAGGCAGCACCACGGAGAAGGCGAGACCTCCGCGCATATTCCGCTCTCTTTTATACGTCTTAAGCATGTTCTGATAATCCACACCGGCTACATCGGTCAATTCCGTCCCAATAATGCCGATGATATCCGGGCGGTGCTTGCTCAGCACCAGATTCAGCGCCTCCTCCAGATTGCGGTTGGCATCGAAGATGACATCCATCTCCTGTAGCGCCGAGGTCTGCACGGCAATCGGTTCCCGGAAATGACGGGTCAGGAGCGCCTTCGGAAAAGCGGAGCAGCCCTGGGAGCCGTGAATCAGCGGCATGGCCCGGTAGCAGCCCTGCAATGCCAGTACGGCACCCAGCGACTGTCCGATCTTCATCGGGTTGACCGATGCGGGCTTTTTTCTCCGGTTAACGGTCATAGGGCGGCGCCTCCTTATCCCAGGGAGCAGGGCTTGCCGCCAGCTTCCAGATCGGGTTCGTAAGTGAGTAGGTCAGCTCTTTGGCCAGCCGCAGCAGCCCTTCATATCCGGCATACGCCTTGTGGCGCTCCTGATTGATATCAATGAAGGGAATCTGCTCTTTCATCGCCACATACATATTGCGGCCGCCGGCAATCATAATATCCGCCTTGCGTTCTCTTACCGTCTTGATCATCCGGCTGGCCCCGCCCTCGGGAATGTATTCCGTATCATCACCCACGCGGTCGGCAATCCGCCGCACATCATCCTCCGTGCTTTTGTTCGTGCCTACCCCGACGACCTGAACACCCAGCTCCTTCAGAGCCGAGATTACGGACCAGCTTTTGACGCCGCCTGTATAGAGTACAGCCCGCTTCCCCCTCAGCAGCTTGCGGTAAGGCCGCAGCTCCTGGCTTAAGCGGGCTTCCTCCCGCTCGGTGAGCCGGTCCACGCGCCGCTCCATCTCCCGGTCATTCATCAGATAGGCCATCTGGCGCAGCGAATAGGTCGTCTCCTTCGCACCATAGAACGAGCCTTCGAAATACGGGATGCCGTATCTCGCCTCCATCTCCTTGGCAAGGCCGAGCAGCGCCCGGCTGCATACCACCATATTTACTCTCGCCCGGTGCGCCCACGTAATCTCCTTATAGCGGGCATCTCCCGTAATCCGCGAGGTTACGGCGATCCCGGCGCTGTTCATCAGCTTCTCAATATCCCACATCTCACCGGCGATATTGTACTCCCCGATCAGGTTGACCCCGAGATCCGTCTCCGGCTCCGGCTCCCCCGTCCCAATGACATACTGCAGCAGCGCATCGCCCGCCAGCCGGTTCCCGAGATTCTTGCTGCCGACGAAGCCGGGGCTGTTCACCGGGATGACAGGAATCCCGATCCGATCCGCCGCCTCCTTGCAGACCGCATCCATATCTTCGCCGATCAACGCGGTCACGCAGGTTGAATATACAAATATTGCCGGAGGCGCAAAGCGCCCGGCAATATAGTCAATGCTGTCCTTCAATTTTTTCTCGCCGCCAAAAATAATATCAGAATCCGTAAGATCCGTAGCGAAGCCATATTGGGACAGCGAGGGGCCGCTGGATAACGTGCCTCTGCTCTCCCAGCTGTTTCCGGCGCAGGCAATCGGTCCATGAACCAGATGCGCAGCATCCATAATTGGCAGCAGCGTAATCTGGGCTCCGTCGAAGGAGCAGCCTCCAGCAGCTTCACCCGGCTTGGGCCTTGGACAGGGCTTCGCCTTAGGCGCTATACTCCCGCAAGCCTGAGAATCAAATTCATCTTGCCGTAAAGGGTCCATCGGCTCTTCATCTCCTTCGCTTAAGAGGCTTGTGTTCCACACGAATCTTGCGCTCTTCCTGATGAGGCAGTGCCCATGATGGCAAGAATCCCGGCCCTAGCGCACCAGCTCAAAATTAAAGCCGGAGTTATGATCATCCAGCTGCTGCAGGATCGTGTTCACGATCAGGCTGAGCAGGTTGAGTGTTCCCTGATACCCGATAATCGGATAACGGTGCATGTGATGGCGGTCGAAGATCGGGAAGCCGACCCGCACCAGCGGCACCTCCGCATCCTTGGCGGCAAATTTCAGATGGGAGCTGCCAATCGCCAGATCCACCTGATCATTCAGCAGCAGCGAGCGCATATGCCACAAGTCTTTACCCACATGCACAGTTGCTTCGGAACCGTAAGGACTTGCTGCCAGCAGCGCCTCAGCTTCATCCTTGAACTTCACTTCGTTGTAATCCACATCGCCGTTCGAGCAGACGATATGCACCGGCTCCATTCCGGTCTCCAGGCAGAACCCGATCAGGCCAATAAGCAGATCCGGGTCGCCTACCAGCGCTACCCGCTTGCCATGCAGGTAAGGGTGACTATCCATCAGCGCATCCACGACACGGCCGCGTTCTTCCGTGAGTATTGCTGGAATCGGGAGACCGGTCAGCTCACTGATCGTATCCAGCAGAGTATCTGTGCCCTTAATGCCCAGCGGCGTGGATAACGCTGCCAGCTGCTGGTTCCAGGTACCGCTGATATATTCCTGGGTCTTCTTCAGCGTATACTTTTGCAGGGACAGGGTTGCAAGCGCATTGGCAGCCTGCGGAACATCCGCAAGCTTCGTGCCGCCGTAGTAATATTCATACTCTCCGGTTGCCGGTGAATCGTAGTTCCCGCTGTGGTCTCCCAGTATGGTGTACTTGGTATCGAAGGCTCCCAGAATCTTGCGCAGCTCCGCGAAGTTGCCGGTGTACGGCTCGAAGCCCAGCATCACATTCAGCTTCTCCCCGCTCTCCGCGCCGCTACCCGGCTTGCCTCTGGTACCCGAACGGGTGTAGAGGTAGCTCAGGATACCTTTGATCATGGCGTCGTAGCCAGTGATATGCGAACCGACGAAGCTTGGCGTGTTGCAGTAGGCCACCGGATATTCCTCACTGATCACCCCTTTAATGCGGGCATTGCCGATAAAAGAGTTCAGGTCATCCCCGATGACCTCAGCCATACAGGTGGTACAGATTGCAACCATCTCCGGTTTGTACAAGGCGACACTGTTCTCCAGACCGTCAATCAGGTTGTTCATCCCGCCGAATACGGCTGCATCCTCGGTCATGGACGTAGACACGGACGGCGTAGGCTCCTTGAAGTGGCGGCTGAGATGGCTGCGGAAGTAGGCGTTGCAGCCCTGCGACCCGTGTACGAACGGCAGTGTCTTCTCGAAGCCGAGCGCGGCCATGACTGAACCCAGCGGCTGGCACGCTTTATGCGGATTGATCACCACATTCTGACGGCTGAAATTCTTCTCCATATATTCGGCAGACTTAGAGTAAGCGAGTGCTTCGGCGGTCTCCTGCTCGCTGCAGGGCGCTTCGAAGGGCTTCTTGTTCTCCCGCTGCTGCACATAACGCTCTTCTTTGAACAAGCTGGTATTATCTTTAATGTTCAGTTCATCCCTGCTCATACGCCCGCCTCCTCCGGCTCCATTTTGCCTTGTCTGCTCACCAGATCCCATACCGGGCTGTTCACGGTCATATCCATATCCTTCGCAAACACCTTAAAGCCATCGAAGCCGTGATACGGGCCGCTATAATCCCAGGAATGCATCTGGCGGAACGGCACACCCATCTTGTGATAGACATATTTCTCCTTCACACCTGAACCCACCAGATCAATGTTCATCTTCTTCGTGAGCTCTTCCAGCTCGTAAGCGGTAGGATCATCCATGACAATGGTCCCCTCGGCAAGCATCGGGAGCATCTTCTCATAGTCATCCTTGTGGGCGAATTCATAACCGGAGGCTACGATATCCATCCCCAGATCCTCATAAGCCCCGATGGTGTGGCGGGAACGCAGGCCTCCGATCATCAGCATGACGGTCTTATTTTCCAGACGCGGTCTGTATTTGCGGATCACCGCATCCATCACCGGCTTGTATCTGGCAATCATCTGCTCGCAGTTCTCCTGAATCGTGTCATCGAAAAGCGCTGCAATCGCCCGCAGGCTCTCATACGTCTTCGTAGGCCCGAAGAAATTGTATTCCAGCCAAGGGATGCCGTAGGCCTTCTCCATATGGTCCACCATATAGTTCATGGAGCGGTGGCAGTGGATCAGGTTCAGCTTCGCTTTGTGGGCTACCTCCAGCTCGTTCAGAGAGCCGTCACCGGACCACTGGGCAATAACGCGCAGGCCCATCTCTTCCAGCAGAATACGGGAGGCCCAAGCATCGCCGCCGATATTATAGTCGCCAATGATATTCACATCATAGGGACCGGTCTCCGCCAGCTCGGCACGGCCCAGCACGAAGTCACGGATCGCATCGTTCGCAATATGATGGCCCAGCGACTGGCTGACCCCGCGGAAGCCTTCGCAGCGTACCGGAACAATCGGCAGCTCCAGCTCCTTGGACATCTTCTTCGACACTGCTTCGATATCATCGCCGATCAGGCCGACCGGACATTCCGACTGGACAGAGATCCCTTTGGCCAGCGGGAACATCTCGGTAATCTCACGCATAATGACGGCCAGCTTCTTATCGCCGCCGAATACGATATCCGTCTCCTGAAAATCACTGGTAATCTGCATCGCGGTAAAGTTATCGATGCCGAGCGTTCCGTTCGCAAAGTTACGGCGTGTGCCCCAGCTATATTGTCCGCAGCCCACCGGCCCGTGACTGATATGGACCATATCCTTGATCGGGCCCCAGACCACTCCTTTGGAGCCGGCATAAGCGCAGCCGCGCGGGGTCATCACACCCGGACGGGATTTGATATTGGATTTCACCGCACAGGTGCTGCAATCAATGGCCTTTTCATCCGCCACCTGAAAATGCTTCTCGCGGTCCTTCCGCGCCTTTTTGGGATAGGCTTCCAGAATCTCTTCAACCAGCTTCTGATTCTCTTCAATATTCATCCCCATGGTTTGACCCTCCTTTTCTCTTCGCCTCAGAGCTTATTGCCCGGAAGCCGCCAGCTTCTTGATCGCAGCTTCTTCATCTTCAATAATGCCGAATTCCATCAGCAGCTCTTCCAGCTCTTCCATCGAGATCGGGGTAGGGATCGTCAGCATTTTGTTATTGAGGATTTTCTCGGCCAGGATTTCATATTCTTTCGCCTGCTGGTGCTCAGGATTATATTGGGCTACGGTCATTCTGCGCAGCTCGGCATGCTGAACGATGTTGTCGCGGGGAACAAAGTGAATCATCTGTGTGTTCAGGCGGCGGGCCAGCTCCATAATCAGCTCATCCTCACGGTCTGTATTCCGGCTGTTACAGATCAGTCCGCCGAGTCTTACGCCGCCGCTAGTGGCATATTTCAGGATACCGCGGGCGATATTGTTGGCTGCGTACATCGCCATCATCTCGCCGGAGCAGACGATGTAGATCTCCTGGGCCTTGCCCTCACGGATCGGCATGGCGAATCCGCCGCACACAACGTCACCCAGTACGTCATAGGAGACGAAATCCAGATCCTGATAAGCGCCCTCCTGCTCCAGAAAGTTAATCGCAGTGATAATCCCGCGTCCCGCGCAGCCTACCCCAGGTTCCGGACCGCCGCACTCTACGTTGATAATGTCGCCGAAGCCTGTCTGCAGCACATCCTCAAGCTCAAGGTCCTCTACGGAGCCAAGCTCAGCCGCCAGTTCCAGCACGGAGTTCTGAGCTTTGGTATTCAGGATCAGACGGGTGGAATCCGCCTTCGGGTCGCAGCCTACGATCATGACTCTTTGTTTGAATTTGGTGGCCAGCTGAGCCAGGGTGTTTTGTGAAGTCGTCGATTTACCGA
Source organism: Paenibacillus rhizoplanae (assembly GCF_042684125.1). Lineage (NCBI taxonomy): Bacteria > Bacillati > Bacillota > Bacilli > Caryophanales > Paenibacillaceae > Paenibacillus > Paenibacillus rhizoplanae. Next base: position 107,059 of record NZ_JBHUKY010000058.1, read on the forward strand.
TACCGCCTTTACCGTAGAAAGCGATTTGTCTCATTGTTCATCATCCCTTCGAAATGTTTAGTTTTTCAAAATAAGAGCTGTACTTCACGCTTTCGAGAATGGCTTCCTGAATGCCGCCTTTGCGGACAAGAGGCAGGACACCGTTTGTGTTCAGGCTGGCCCTTGGGGCCTCGCCGATGCCGGAGCAGAGAAGAATGCGGCAGTCACTTAGAATCGATATAATTTCTTGCAGCGTAGTTGCTTTGTCACCGTTACAATCGGCCTTGCCATGGCAATAAGCTTGGATCTTGCGGACACCCAGGAGCTGCACATCAGTTCCGTCGGTGTCGTAGACCAGGAACTCAGTGGCATGACCGAAATGCTGATTCACCTTGTCACCGCCTCTGGTAGCAACCGCGACCCGCGTCTTCTGCCCTCCGGCCTGAATGCGTCTGGCCTGTTTGGCTAAGACTCGCTCGCGGATCTTGGTGTCCAGCTCACGCTGGAACATCGCCCGGGCTTCTTCATTAATGACCGGCTCCGCCTCCATCGCTTCCAGCGGGAAATCGGGATTACGGTCCTGGCCCAGCAGCCCGATCGCATCGGCCCGGCATTGCCGGCAGTGACGCATAACCTTCATTCCCCCGCGGCCCAGCTGCTCCTGCAAATTAAGCAATTCCTTCGGACGGGGCGCCTTGCGCCCATCCGCTTCATACTGGCTGCCTGGTGCGATAATAAGCGGTGTTACATTGTGCAGCGTAGCCCCGAGCTCTTTTACCCGCGCTGACACTGCGGCCAGATGATGATCGTTAACCCCCGGAATCATAATGGAATTCACTTTGACCAGAATCCCCAGCTTCGCCAGCAGTTCAAGTCCCAGCAATTGACGGCTGATCAGCAGCTCGGCTGCCTCTCTGCCTTCGTACCGGACCCCTTCATCGAACACCCAGGGATAAATCGCCTGGCCGACCTCAGGGTCGATGGCGTTGATGGTGATCGTGACATGGCGGATGCCCAGCTCCATAATCTCATCCACATGCCGGTACAGCGTGAGTCCGTTAGTACTGAGACAGAGGGAGACATCAGGCACATGCTTCCTTACCCGGGCGAAGGTATCGAAGGTCTGCTCCGGGTTCGCCAGCGGATCTCCGGGTCCGGCCACACCCACTACCGAGAGCTGCATTAGTTGGGAGGCAACTCCCCGCACCTTGCGTTCCGCCTGCTCCGGAGTAAGCACCTCACTGACCACACCCGGCCTGCTCTCATTCACACAGTCGAACTTGCGGTTACAGTAATTGCACTGGATGTTACAGGCGGGAGCAACCGGGATGTGCATCCGGGCATAAAACCGGTGAGCCTCCTCGCTGTAGCAAGGGTGGCGGCTAATCTCCTCCTCCGCTTCACTTGATAGACATGACGGCTGCATCATTTCCCACCTCCTAAAAGTTTTATGGTTCAACTAGCCTTTGTTTCGGTTAATGTTATTTTATCTAACATTTACTTCACTTGGCCGCTTTAATTAGTCTCATCATATTTTCATTACCGGGGATCGTCAATTAGTCCAACGTTCATTTCGCCCTTTATTTCCTTTTGTTTGCAGTTTCGCCATATGATACGTCAACTTATATGACTCAGACTTATCATGTTTCCGTTTTCAATCCTTCCATTTCTATTGATATTTGTTCTCACAAAAGCATTGACAACGCCTCTTAACTCGGATATGATACTTTTAGTCAGAAGCGAAATACCTTATAATTTCATATAATCCCGTAAAGGGGAGTAGCTGTTAGATAAAATCGTCAATACGAGAATGTGAGGATGTTCTCCGGTTTTATCGGCAATAAATTATTGTTAGCGAGACCTTTACCGATCAGGTTACCTTTATTCCAAAGGCTAATCTGTTTGGTAAAGGTCTTTTTTATATAATTTTGGTTACAATATGGGTATCATGGGTATTTTTCATCAAAGCAGCTAAACCACTTGAGGAGGAAACAGCAATGGATTGGGGATTATTATTAGAATACGGATGGGTATTGCTCGTTCTCGTAGCACTGGAAGGGCTGCTTGCCGCAGATAACGCACTTGTACTGGCAATCATGGTCAAACATCTTCCTGATGAGGAACGTAAGAAGGCGCTGTTTTACGGATTGGCCGGGGCCTTTGTGTTCCGGTTCGGATCGCTGTTCGTCATCTCCTATCTGGTGGATATTTGGCAGGTACAAGCCATCGGAGCGCTCTATCTATTATTTATCGCGGGGAATCACATCTTCCGAAAAGTGTTATTCGCTAAGCCGGTCACGGAAGACGCCGCTGAAAGCGGAAGCCCTGGAGCTGTGAATAAGAAGAAAGCCAGCTTCTGGTTCACTGTATTTAAGGTGGAAGTAGCCGATATCGCCTTTGCGGTGGACTCCATCCTCGCTGCTGTAGCCCTTGCCGTTGCCCTTCCGCCAAGCGGAATCGGCCACATCGGCGGCCTTGACGGCGGACAGTTCCTCGTGATCTTTGCGGGCGGATTCATCGGACTCGTCATTATGCGGTTCGCTGCTTCCTTCTTCGTTAAGCTGCTTCACACCCGTCCGGGTCTTGAGGTTGCTGCGTTCTTCATCGTCGGCTGGGTTGGGATTAAGCTCGCTGTCATCACTCTGGCTCACCCTTCCCTGGGTGTATTGTCCGAAGACTTCGCGCACAGCACCTGGTGGAAATTAACCTTCTATGTGGTTCTGATCATCATTGCAGCTACAGGCTGGTTCATGAGCAGTGTCAAGACCGAAGAGAATGTCGGCGAGAATCCTGTCAAGGAAGTCGATAAGCAGCTCGGTAAATAATCTCTATTAGAAAGAAAAGCTATATAAGATGCCCTTAAGATTAGAACTCAAAGCTTGGTCGTCGCTGCGGTGAACATTTGGACTTCCGGCCGCTGCCCAATTTGAATTTCCTGATTGAAACCGCTACTCGCGGTAGAAATCCAAATACAAAGGCGGTCGCTTTCGCTCCTACAGTTCCAAATTTCCCCTCCGCTTCTTTTGGCTTTTTGTTAATTTGTATAGTGCGTCTTATATAGTCCATAAAATAAAAAGAAATCGCCCCCTTGAGATGGATGATGAATTTTCCATCTTACCAAAAGGGCGATTTCTTTTTTGAGTTTTTGAAACTTAGATGTATTGTATACCGCTTAAACAGCGGAGAGGACGGAACGATTGTGTAGAAGCGGCAGCGGTCGCCTTGGTCTCCGGATTTTCACCACATAGGGGAATAAAAAAAATCTGGAGACCACAGCGATTGGAACAACGGTCCGTTCGCGCAGCGTCCACCCAAGTGCTCACGTTGCTCCCACTCAAACACTATCTCCGCCACTTCATAAATCTGTAATCCAGCACATCCACCAGCAGGAACAGCACGAACCCCACCAGACTGAACAGCATAATTCCGGCATACATCTCAGGGTAGTCCAGCCGCAGCCAGGCATCCATGATAAAGAAGCCCATACCATGCTCCGTACCATAGATTTCGGTGAAAAAGAGTACGGAAATCGCTGTGCCCAGCGATATGCGAATGGTACTGAGGATCACCGACAAAGCGCCGGGAAGCGTCACATTCCAGAATTTCTGCATCGTGCTGGCACCTATACTCGTCAGTACATCATAAGTACTCTCGGGGATAGCCTTCACACCATCGCGTACCGAGATAATGACCTGGAACAGCAGGATCAGCATAATCATCAGCACCTTGGAGGTTTCTCCGAGTCCGAAGAAGAGCATGACCACCGGCAACAGCGCAATTTTGGGAATCGGATAAGTCAGATAGACGACCGGGTCCAGTATCCGGTTCCAGAAGGGGGAGCGGCCCATCAGCAGACCGGCCAGCAGACCCAGCAGCAGAGCCAGCAGCACACCTTCAGTGATCCGCATCAGACTGTAGCCGATATTCAGCGCCACATCATGGGCCCCCAGCTGAAACATTGCCTTATACACCGCGCCCGGGCTGGGCAGAATCGCGTGATTCATGAGCAGATAAGCGACATACCAGACTACATTCATTCCGGCAAAAACGAGCAGCAGGCGCAGCAGGTGAACAAAATGCCGTCGTTTTACCATTTCTCCATCATTACCTTTCGGATTCTCTTGGACTGCATAAAGTACTCATCGCTCTCCCGCTTCTCGGAATGCTTCATTGCAAATACAGCAGCGTTATCGAGAATCTCCGGCGGCTCCTGCTGTCCCGGCAGCATGATGATAATCTTCTGTCCCAGGAGAATCGCCTCCTCCACATCGTGGGTGACGAACAGCGTGGTCGCCGGATGCGCCTGCCAGTTGTCGATAAAAATCTGCTGCAGCCCTTCCCGCGTAATGGCGTCCAGCGCCGAGAACGGCTCATCCAGCAGCAGAAGGGTCGGCAGAATGGCAAAGGCGCGGGCAATGGCTACCCGCTGCTGCTGACCGCCGCTCAGTGAGAGCGGAAACCGGCCGGCGAGCTGGGCAATCCCCATGGATTCAAGCCAATGCATAATTTGCCGGTCCTGCTCCCGCCGATTGTGGCCTGCCCCGCCCGGACGGGCGATCCGCATCGCAATCCGGATGTTGTCACGGACCGTCTTCCAGGGCAACAGACCATAATTCTGCGGCACCAGCCCGATCAGCGTGTCCTTATCATGAACAGATCTGCCATTGAAGAGCAGCTCCCCCTCGTAACCGGGCAGCAATCCGGCAATCGCCCGCAGCAGCGTGGATTTGCCGCTGCCCGAAGGGCCGATCACCGTATAAATCCCGTGCTCCGGCAGGGTCAGGTTCATTTCACCCAGAGCCAGCTGCCCGTTCTGATAAGCTACATGGAGCTGATGAATGCGGAGACCGCTATTTTTTAAACTGGACATCGGAGATCACATCTTCAGCCGATAGTGTTTTGGTCAGCAGTCCTTTTTCACGGGCCCAGGCAAAAGCAGCCTCCACTTCCTTCACATCCACCTGGTTCGCAGGCAGATACTCCGGCACCTTAATCTCATTCTTCAGCGTGTCGGGAAAACCCACTTCCTTAATAATCAGGTCGATATATTCCGATTGGTCATGCGTCTTCATATAATGGACAGCCTCATCATAAGCGGCGTACATATCACGGATTCCCTGACCCTTGGCATCAATGGCACTCTGCGGAAAAGCCAGCACAAACGGATTGATACCCGCACTGTGAGTAGAGCTGAGAACGCGCAGACCGGCAGTGCGGCCCATGGTTACAAAAGGCTCCGGCAAAACAGCCGCATCCGCCTTATTATTCTTAAGCAGCTCCAGACGCGTTGGAATCTGCGGCACTTCCGTTACAGTAATATCGGCTTCCGACAGGCCTGCCTGCTTCAGCATCATGGCGACGGTATACTGTGTCGAGGTATTCTTGGACAGGATGACGGTCTTCCCCTTCAGATCCTTTACCTCTTTCACTTCATCATTTCCGGTCAGCAGGTCGAATTCACCTGTGGTCGTGCTGGTGATTTTGACATCGAGTCCTGCCTCATTATAGATCGAGATCGCCACCAGATCCGCACTGAGGCCATCTACCTTACCCGCCTGAAAAGCCACATCACGATCCTTCGCGCTCTTGAAGGTCTGGATATCCAGGTTCACATGATGCTTCTGATCGAATCCCTGCTCATGGGCAATAATAAAAGGAATCGCGTCGATGGATGGCAGTAGTCCCAGCGATATCGTAACAGCCTCAGCAGGTGCAGCTGCAGCAGCTCCTGTATTCGAATTTTTGGCATTTCCTGCCTGATTTGCGCTACCGCATCCGGCAGCTACCACGCTGACAGCAGCAGTCAGCACGACTAGCTTCATAAGGTGTTTCCAGTTTCTTGTCTTCATGAATCTTGATTCCCCCATCTCTTATCGGTTACGCTTCATGCGAATTTATTCACATACATAGTACACCCATTGTCCTATTTTGTATATTTATAAATTTAAGTATCAGTCTTCTAATGTCCAATATGTTCATGGAATTCTTTTTACAGCAGCACCCAATAATGACGCAAATATGCTATAATAACCTGTACCTATTCCGCAGGTATCCCCCCTTCAAGCAGCAGTCTTATTCCAACCCTATCTAAGGAGCTGTGCCCTATGAGCGATGTAATTCTCCAGCAGATTCTTGCCGAGCTGCAAGGAGTAAAGTCCGAAATTTCAGAATTAAAATCCGAAATTTCAGGAGTTAAATCCGAAGTTACAGGAATGAAGTCCGAAATTTCAGGAATCAAGGCTGATGTTAAAAATCTTCAGTCAGAATTCGCTGCATTCAAGTCTGAAATTTCAGCCGAACTGGTGATCATCAAGGCTGACATTGAAAGTATTAAGGAAGATACGAAGCTAATTCCGCTTATTCAACAAGCGGTGTCCGAAGTCAACGCTGAAGTCGTTGCAGGCCGTGATACGCTGGAGCGGATCGACCGGAGCCTACGAGGACATGACGCAACGCTGGATATACTGGCCCGGCGTTCTATAGATCAGGAAGCTGAATTGAAACGTTTAGCTGCTTCTGCATAAAATCCTGCCCCGAAGCGACCGCCCTCCCGGCTGCCGCTTTTTTGTTGCCCGCACATAGTCCATCCCACAAGGACATCGTTCTCTTATACAAATACAAACCCAGTTATATCAACATTATTCCTTATTTATTTGTCTTTTATAGGCGGACATTTCATTGCTTTATGGATTATGTATGCTATAATGAAAACGTAACCAAAAGAGATTTCCCAGAGGTTCATTACCGTATTTCATCGCCAAGGAGGATGAATGCAATGCTGGCAGGAATTAAGGAACTGAAGAATTGGGTAACCGGGATGTGGCAGCCGGGGATGGCTTCCGGAGAAGAGGATTACCGGAGAATGGAATACAGCGCACACCGCCATCTGCACACACCGCCAACCCCAAGTCCGCTTACTTACGAACAGGAATCGCGCATCAAGACCGTCAAATTTCACTAATTCCAATTAGATCTATATATAGAACACCTTCACCTATCAGGTTAAGGCCGCTAAGGAACGGGAGCATCCCGGTTCAGGCGGCCTTTTATTTGTTGCACTATATTATCTTGCTAACCACCGCAGGATCGTCTGTGCCGCTTCCAGATAGCGCTGTCCTACGAGCAGGCCGGTATGGGTGGTATTCCAAAGACCTGCATAGGCTGCGCGGAAATACGCTGCATTGGCTCTGCCACGGCGCTCATCCTCATCACTGTTAACCGCATGGATCACAAGACAAGGGCAAGTAATGGACATGCTGTCTACGGATACCCCCGCTGCCCCGAAATGATAAGAAAAAGTTCGAAAAGCCTTGGCGGACTCCATCGTCAGGTATTTGCGCTGAAACGCTATGTCTTCTGCCGTTTCATCCAGGCTGCTCCCCTCTTCGCGGACCGGAGCGGGCACTACATTACCTGGTATCGTTCTGACGATATCCGTATAAGGGACCTCCTCATGTACCTCTCTGCATAGACTTGAATCAATCAGCACAAGTCCGGCCAGCCCGGCTGTCTCTGCCACCTTCTGGCTAAGAATCCCGCCCATGCTGAACCCGATCAGGACAGGAGTAACTCCGCATTCAGCCTGGATCAACTGCACCACTTCATGGATATCCTCCAGATAATCTTCAAAGGTAATCTGCGTCATATCCAGCACCCGGCTCCGGTAATGACTTCTCAGATTCATCACATAACAGGTCCAGCCTTCGCGGATAAAGTGGGGAAGGTACTTGCTCCACATCCAGCTTCCGGTATACGCACCGTGCACAAACAGCAGGGGTGCCTTATCTTCCTGTTCCTGGCCTTCCCGAGCCTCCTCTCCCTTGTATATCTCTAGATACAGATCATGCTCACCTACATATCTCTCTGTATGCGGCGGTAATTCATCAGTGTAGTCTCTCATTGTAATATCCTTTCCATAATTAGTTTGATATCAAACTATCATGCAAATTTTTTTAGAAATTATGATTGATTTTAATCAAAATCGTCAGCAAAATCGCCTGCTCCTCTTCCGTGATACCGCGGTAGAACTGCTTCAGCAAGGCAGAAGAGACCGATTCAAATACAGGCTCCAGCTCCTTCCCCTTCCCGGTTAGAGTGACGTATACGTACCGCGTGTCCTCCTGATCCCTCTTCTTCATAACCAGTCCCAGCCGGACCAGCTTATCCACAAGTGCTGTAACCGTAGATTTGTCCTTATGAATATGGGCCGAGATCTCGGCCATGGTGAGTCTGTGCTTAGACAGCAGCGCATAAAGAATATCCCCATGTGAGGTGGCAATGCCGTCTACTCCCTGCTTCGCCATCTCTTGTACGATGAACCGGTTAACCTTCTCGCGGATCTTGGATATAAGTGAAATAGCATCTCTAGTTTCCATAAACGAATTATAGTTTGATATCAAACTAATGTCAATAGATCAGTATTTGAGTGTGCTCCTATTCGGGGTCCTTATCAAGCAGCATGACTTCCTCGCCCCGCTGCTGCCGGATAGCAATATTGGTTCTGCCCCAGGAGCACATCAGGTCAATGATCTCATTAGCTGTGATCCCATACTCGGTGATGTAATATTCCACCTTGGGGGGCATTTGGCTATAGACCACTCTGCCGATGATCCCGTCACGTTCCAGCTCGCGAAGCTGCTGAATCAGAACCTTTTGCGAAATGCCCGGAATACTGCGCTGCAGTTCACTGGTCCTCTTCGTTCCCGACATCAGTATACATATGATCAGCGACTTCCACTTCCCGCCGATAATCTCAAGCGTCGCCTCGATCCCTAAATGATATTGCTTCATCCCCGGCACCTCCCCTGTCATAATATGAACACTGCTTCTCTTAGCATGCCACAATATCCGCTAAAGTCTAGTGCACACCTTGAGGTAACCTTGTTACTTTATTGTGTGTATTTACATTTTCGGGGGCTTACAAAATAATAGAAACAGCTGCACAACACAAATTATACACCGGAAAGGTGATCCATAATGACAACCCTGATAATCCTGGCACACCCCGATATAGAGGCTTCAAGAGTGAACCGGAGATGGAGACAAGAGCTGCTGCTGCATCCGGAGGACGTTACGGTCCATGAGCTCTACAAGGAGTACCCGGACTGGAATATCGATGTTCCGCGGGAGCAACGTTTATTGGAGGCGCACGACCTGATTATTTTCCAGTTCCCCTTATACTGGTACAGCTATCCCCCGCTGCTGAAAAAATGGCTGGACGATGTGTTCACTCACGGCTGGGCTTACGGTTCGAGCGGGAACAAGCTGCAGGGTAAGAAGCTGGGCATTGCTATGACCATCGGCGATAAAAAGGAAAACTACCTGCCTGCCGGGTCTGTTTCTTTTACAGTAGATGAGATCATCGCCCCGTTCCAGGCCAGTGCCATCCATGTCGGCGCAGCCGCCCTGCCTTACTTCGCCGTGTTCGGCGCTTCCTTCCAGGCGAGTGACGATGAAATTAATCAGAGTGCCGTAGAGTATCTGGAGTATATCCTTCGGAACCGGTAATATGCCGCTATTCCCGCTTCTTCCCGACCGCGCCAAGGTAGATCACAAATTCTTCATCGCCATCCAGTTCGAGCACCTCATCAATCAGCTGCTGATCATAGATTCCGATGGCACAAGCTCCGGCCCCGATGGATTCACTGGCCAGGTACAGATTCTGGCAGACATGCCCGGCATCGATGAGAATTTTTTTGTGCGCGGAGATATCATATTTCCATTCCGACCGGTACGGCGTAGTGCTCCAGGCGAACAGAACAGCAGCCTTCTTGGCGAAATTGGGAACAAAGGGCTGATCCAGCGTGATCGCATCAATCTTCTGTTCCAGCTGGTCTAATTCAAACATAAATAACAGCTTGTGCTCCACAGGAAGGTACCGGTAGATGCCCTGTGGTATACCTTTGACCCGCATAATCATCAGATAGGTCTCAAACGTATGGGTCGCCCCGCTGCACGGTACCGTCCGCAGAGTCAGTCCGTTCTTGCTCATCCCCGTAATACCCTGCGTGGCCCACAGTAAATAGGATAGCTCCTCCAGACTTAGCGTGTCGGCCGAATAGAATCTTGTACTCCTTCTTTGGCCGATGCAATCCACAATATTGTTCTGACTCACAACGTCCCGGCTGACCTCAGGCAAATCAATGATCTGTGCTCCCTCATCATAGGGCTTCACAATCGGCGGCTGCGCGATGCCCTTAATCTTGTCTGTTCGGATATGCTTGAATTCATGAAAATTCGATTTCAGCAATTGTCTCTGTTGTTCGTATCTTGTCATTATAGATCCTCCCGGCGTCCCTTGATCCTATAAATTTATCATGTGATTCGAATTAGTTTGTGATTATAATCACTATCTTTAGGACAAATCGAGCAATCATTGAATTCATCTTCTCTAAATATTCTATGCTATACTAAATTCATGATAAACCAAGCGAGGTGAAGCCAATGAAGTGGGGAGAAATTACAGAATTACACCCAAGCCGCTTTGTACTGGTGGAAGCAATTAAAGCAAGCTCAAATAACCGTATGCGTCAGTTAGAGGATATGGCAGTCATACAAGATTACGATAACCCGCAAGAAGCTTGGAGTGGCTACAAAAAGCTGCATAAGCTTCATCCAAACCGTGAACTGTATGTATTTCACACAAGCAGAAATGATGTTGAGGTTGTGGAAGAGTTTTTCTCAGGAGTACGGCAACGGATATGAAGTTACACCTTCTGCATGGCCTGCCTATTGTTTCTTTGACTCTAACTCACCATGGTAAATCCATTTCTTTGAGAAATCTTTTATTTGATACGGGCTGTGCTGCAACCGTTTTTGATTCCGATGTACTAGCTGAAATAGGTATCGATATTGATTTTATTAACGGAAGAGCCAAGCGAATGTATGGAGTAGGGGGAACGAGCGAAATTTGTTATGAGCAGCAAATTCCCGACTTTTGCATTGAAGATATCGATTTGAGTGATTTTCCCATACAGCTGGGTTCGATTCAAGAGCCTTATGGCTTTGATGGAATTATTGGCATTGATTTTATGATGAGAACCAAATGCCAAGTGGATTTTGAAGCGATGACTGTCCAGCTTAAAAAACAGACCAAATGATGCCTCCTTTCCCGGACGGCAGTCACTTGGTCTATTCCTTTATTTTCAAAATAATTATTTTGCTCAGAGACCTGTGTGGCAAACTCGCCTCCGATTTTGCATGACAGTTGTTCATAATCCTCATCCAGATATTTCTGGCAGAACCTCCGCACCAGTTGCAGCATCATAATCACAACAAAAAACCTCCCCTCATCCCGAAGGATAAGAGAAGGCTTAAACGCATCACCTCTGAAGCATGGCAGCTAGATTTTCAGCTCCCCAAGCTTGATCAGCTCGACAACCGCTTGTGAACGGCCTTTTACGTTTAATTTGAGATTTAAATGGTTGGAGAATCTTAGTTTCACTAAATAAACTGCTCCCTAGAATACTCTATAGATACATAAATCGATTTTTATTGAAGACCAGCACCTTACTACTCACTACGTTCAAAAAGACCAGTTAGGAAATTCCTTACTGGTCTTAAGATAATTTTTCATGTTAATACTAAAACAAGGTAATTTGCTCATGGTCTTGTATTGGTGTTGTTTTTTTGTACCCTTTTGTAGTTCTTTTTATCCTGTTGTTTTTTACTGCTTCTTCTAGCCAAAGTCTCGCTTGCTCAGGATATAATGCAAAATAAATAGAAACATCGTTTACTGATCTATCCTCATGTAAATACTTTTCAATAACTGGCCAGACAGTATCAAATAAATTGTACACTGTCGCAGGTTTAGTACTTATGGGGCTAACGATATTTTTTTTCAATTCAATAAACTCATCTAAATTCCTCGATGCACCTACTACTTCATCAAACAAAATTGGAATGCCACCTAATTTAATTAAGGCTTCATTTCCTTCTGGCACATCTATACTGTTCCTAACTAATAAAGGATTCCATGCAAAGTTCAGATTTTCATTAGCTCCCGCCCAAGTTCCTCCTTTCTTATCTGAAGAAGAAACAAAAGTATAGTCCGCTAAAGCATAGATGTGCTTATTACGCTCTATAGCGGTATAACCTTTAAATCGAGCTATGGGATTGTAGGCAGACAATAGTAATAAATTTGAATTCAGTATTTGATTTCTTGTTTCTTTTTTTCTTATTGTTGTTTCTAAGCTATCCGAAAGAACAGATATAACCTTTCCTTTCGCAAGTAATGCTGCATTTTCAGCTATGCTATCTACCCCTCTTGAGCCTCCAGATACAACAGTATAACCATTATTCACAACTGTTGTTGCAACCAATTCAGTAAACTCTTTTCCAGATTGATCTACATCTCTAGAGCCTACTATAGCAATAGCTCGATTCTCCAAAATATTAATATCGCCTGCACCATAAAGCACTACTGGTGAATTTGTTCGAAGTAATTTTTTATAACGATTTGGGTACGTGCTTTCTGCCCTAGTTGTAATCCAAATACCAATTGAACTTAATCTTTCGATTTCAATAGCTAACTGACCACTTCTGGACAACAACTTTCCAATTCTTTCTGCTTCTTCGTTGTTTATCTGAAGTTCTGTCATCCATTCGATGGGAGTAGTTTCAAGAAATGCCTTAGGTCTTTTTAAGTTTGACATAAGCAACTTTTTCGATAAAGATTCCCACTGTTTCAACGTATACGGTTTAACAGAAAAATTTGACATGGCTAAATCAGAACAAAGAAGTAGTAGAACTAAGCTGTCTGAGTTTAATCTTTGTGCTGTCAATCAGCATCACTTCCTCCTCCAGTAGAACTAAGAGCGAATGGATAAACAACTCCACTTCCAGCTTTTCTTAAGAGATAACCACAAACAGAAAAGGTCCACCCTGAGTTCATAATATCATCAACCAGCAGTACATTTCCAGAACAAATGTTCTCCACCACTTTAAAAGAATCAAATATATTTTCGACTTGCTTTAAACTATTTCTCATATTTTTTTGTTCTTCACTATGTTTGACTTTTTCGATAGCATTATAGTAAGGGATACCAAGCCTTGTTGCAAGTTTTGAAGCAAAAGAAGGAACTAGGTGTGGATGCCTAAGAGATGGGACTGCCGCTACCCAATCGGGCATTGGTTCGGGCTTCCATTTATTTAATACAAAATCGGCCGCTGCCTCAATTAGCTCATTACTAAAGCTTTCATTTGTGTATCGGTCCTCTTTAACCAGCTTTCCCCATCCAGCATCCCCATATTGAGATAAAGCACGCCCGTGATTATTTAAAAAATCCTGTCCGATATTTCCCGTCAAACCTGTTGATCCACCAATCGGCCATCTTTTTCTTGGCTGTATTATAAGGTTTTCTCCTTTTAAAAATTGTACAGCTTCAGCAACCTCAAACGGCTCAACAGTAGGCGAAACCAAAGGTTTTCTTTTACAATTTGCACAACGGCCACAAGGCTTTGAAGTATTATCGTCTAACTGCTTTGCAATAAAGTCCATATAACAATCACTTGTTGAACATAGCTCCTCCATAACCTCTAGTTCTCGATACCTTTGCGCTGTAACTTCTTCTGCGTGAGATGAGATATTAAATGGCACAACTGAACGATAATACTTACTCCCACTTTTATATGCAAAGTTTTCAATTTCAAGAAGTTTCAAGCACTGTTCAGCTTTAGCTTTCCCAATATTTACACTTTTCAATATCCCATTAACAGAAACACCATTATCAGAATCTTCTATTACATTCAAAACTTCTTGTAACTGAAAATCCGAAGGAAAAGCCGCGTTAATAAAATATTCTTGTATTTCATTATCTTCTTCTCCTGTAAGAAGAACAGCATAAGCATTTTCCAATGCTCTTCCAGCTCGCCCTATTTGTTGGTAGTAAGCAACCACAGTACCTGGCCGTTGAAAATGAATTACAAACGATAAATTAGGCTTGTCGAAGCCCATGCCTAACGCATCTGTTGAAACTAACACCTTTATTTCATCATTCATTAATTTCCGTTCTAAATCGGGTCTTGTTAATGAGTACGCTTCCTCAACTTTTGCATAATACGGATATGCGTCAATGCCTTCTGTTCTCAACCATTTAGCAACTTTCCGACAATCCGCTGTAGTGGAACAATATATAATTCCAGACCCATCTATATTTGGAATGTTCTTTGCCAGCCATGCAAGACGTTCAGCTTGTGATTGCAACCTAATTACTTGGATTTGTAGAGACTCTCTGATCAGCGGACCTCTAATTACTTTAATTTGAGCCCCGACTTGTGAAGAAATATCTGCAATAACGCGACTATTAGCGGTTGCGGTTGTTGCCAGCACTGGAACATTAGCAGGGAGGGTATTTACAATGTTAACTATCCTTCTATAGTCTGGACGAAAGTCATGACCCCAATTAGAGATACAGTGGGCTTCATCAATAACAAAAAGGCCGATTCCCTTCTCAATTTTCTGTAGCAACTCTTGGAACCTATTATTTGAAAGACGTTCAGGAGATATTAAAAGAATATCACATTTGTCCTGTTGAATCTGTTCCTCCACTTTATCCCATTCTTCCTCATTTGAACTGTTCAGGGTAACGGCGTTAATACCTATTTTTTTGGCTGACTCGATCTGATTTCGCATTAGTGACAACAGAGGGCTAATAAGAATAGTTATACCACTACCACTATCTCTAAGGATTTTTGTTGATATAAAATAAACGATACTTTTACCCCAACCAGTTTTCTGCACGACTAAAGTTCTTTGTCTTGATATAACCGCTTCAATTGACTCATATTGGTCTTGATGGAAACTTGCTTCATCACCTAACATTTGTTTTAAGTATCCTTCAGCTATTTCCCGCATGTACAATCTCCTCATAGTTTATTTCAAGAAATTTCCATGAGATTGTACCATAATTTGTGAATATATTGTAGGATTTTTGTCCTATACTACAGGACCATAGTCCAATAAAATTGGATATTGTTTTTAAAAATACCTATAAAGTGTCTTTGAGATGAAAACCGACCTCTTTCTTAAAAAACAACTATTAAATTGCTTGAATATATGTCGACATAGAGACCCAGGCACTCCATCATAAAGAGTACCTGGGTCCCTTATGTGCTAATATATATATCTGATCAAACTGTACTTTAAGTGTCATTATCATAATTGAAATTTTCAAACACTTCACAATTTTGTGTATGACTCATGATTCCAACTGCCCCAGCGGAGTATAAATCTCCACCTCCCCATCAACACTCACAACCAATTTGTCAATCAGTTTGGACAAGATAATCCTCATTTCATCTAATCGATCAAATTCCAGATTCACAAGCGTTACAAGAGCTGATCTTATCTCATCATGGACCTTATCCAAATTGATCTGCTCTTCCTTATTCTGAGATGACTGAGTTAGCTGTGATTGAAGCGAAGCAATCTCCTGTTCATACTGTTGCTTTTCAAACTGATATTGTTCTTCATCGATCTCCCCGAGCATATTTTGTTTCCTCAATTCGAATAATAGCTTACGGTTTCCTTGGATAGCCTTCTCCAACTTCTTTAGATCCTTATCCATATCAATGGATGACTTCTTCTTCAAGATTCTTTCTTTAATTTCAGTGGTTTCTTTCTCAACGTTTATAACTCGCTTCAACTTCTTGCTCACTTCATTGATGACAGTGTCTCTGAAATTGTTGTAAGGAATCCAGGCATTGTTGACACAGCCTGTCTCTCCTTGTCGTCTCCTGGTGGAGCAGATCAAATAACGGTATTCTGGACCATTCTTCCTCGACTTCCCTTTACAGCTCACTAGAGAGGCCCCACAGTGCTTGCAAAAGATGATACCAGCAAACACATTCACTCTATTCCTGACGCCTCCACGCCTTCCTCCTCCACGTTTTAAGCGAATCTCCTGCGCAAGCTCGAACGTTTCATCGTCAATTATGGCTTCATGAGTTTGTTCGGCTGATCTTTCCCATTTTACCTTTTCCCTCTACACTTGTTTTTTACTTCGGTCTGACATGTAGTTGATGTCGTTATAGACCTTTTTCACTTCGTATTTACCAAAGACATTCTGCCCTGTATACACCTAATTGGTTAATATTCTCTGAATTGTCGTAATACCCTAAACTCCACCTTTCGGAGAAGGAATCCCCATTTCCTTATTAAGGTACTGTACAATTGCCTTTTCCCCCATCTTTCGGGATACATATAAAAGGTAGATGAGTTCGACGATATAACTATAATTTTCAGCAAGCGCAAGTGTCTTTTTATCACTACTTACGATTTTTCTATATCCAAAAGGAGCAACACTTCCTGTGAAATTACCTTTTAGTGCAGACTGCCTAATACCTCGCTTCGATGAAAGACTGAACTGTTCGCTGAGTTTCTGATTCACTGCGGAAATGATCTGGAATTTGAGCTCATCATTATCCTTTAGCGAATCAAAGTCTTCTTCAATAGAAATCAATCGGATGCCTAAAGCATCCACCTTTAGGTTAAGTGAGTCAAGCGTATCTCTTGAGAAGTGTGAAAGTGGCAAGAATATTATGATACATATTAAAGAGGACAGCCTATGTCTTAAAATCAGCCATCACATTTTTAAATTGAGAAAAATAGAAAAAGATCATGCAAACTTATATTACGTTTGCATGATCTTTTTCTAATTAAACATTTTTTTAAACCAAGTACCTTATTGATTCTAGATAATTCTCAAGTCGATTGACTTCAAATCTGCGCTTTTTGAACCATTCTTGTGACCAAATTCTATAAATTTTCCAACCAAGCCCCTCCAAAACTTGCTGACGAAGTCGATCTCTATCCCGCGCGACTTTTGAACTATGATAAGCCTTTCCATCGCATTCAATGCCCAACAGAAACTTATTGTCATTGAGTGGATCAACAATAGCTAAATCAATTCGATATCCTGAGCAACCTACTTGAGTTTTAACTTTGTATCCCATGTCCGTAAGAACGTTGAATACGTCTTCTTCAAAGGGTGAGTCAAACTCCATCTCTTCATGCGCTGTCATGCTGATCGGCAACTTGCCATCCATAGTGGCTTGCATATAATCCTTTAGCAAACGCAAACCAGTATTTCCGCTTACTTTTGTATCTGATAAATCAGATGGCTTTAAGGAACTAATTAGTTTCATATGATATTTGGCTCTGGTAACAGCTACATTTAACCGTCTTTCTCCACGAGTTTTGCTTAATGGTCCAAAATTGTAATGCAACGTTTGATCAGCAGCCTTAGCATAGCCCACACTTAAGAAAATGACGTCACGCTCATCACCTTGAACATTCTCCAGACTTTTGATGAAAAACTCTTCATGGGCCCCTTCTTGAAAGAAACGTTCAAATAACGTATTTGCATTTCTTAGTATGGTCAGTTCATTCTCTATAGCAGAAGCTTGAGCCTCACTGAACGCAATCACTCCTAGAGATTGATTAGGGTGTTCTTTAAAATGCTCAATTACTAAATTAGCAATCTGTTCCGCTTCTTTTTTATTCGTTTTATTTCCGCCTCGATCGTAAACACCATCTTTAACATAAACAAATTCTGTTCCCAGATAAGGTCCATTATCCGAACTTGGGAAAGTAATCAAATTGTTGTGATAAAAAGCTTCATTCGAAAAAGTGATTAACGACTCATGTTTACTACGATAATGCCAACGTAAATTAATTGGAGGGAGAACATGAGCGCACTCATCCAGAATACTTTCATATGTAACTTCTTGATCCTCTTCTTGTTCGTCATCGAAATCTTCTTCAATCGTACTGCTATGGAAAAAATTCGTTGGAGGTAATTGTTTAGTATCACCTACAACAATCAACTGTTTTCCACGTACAATAGCTCCGATTGCATCCTCTGAGAATATTTGTGATGCTTCATCGAATATCACTAAATCAAACTGAATTACAGAAGCATCCAAAAATTGACTTACAGACAACGGGCTCATAAGTAAACATGGTTTTACCTCCATGAATAAAGGTGCTGTAAGATTTAAAAGTTTTCTTATTGGATAGTGTCTTTTTTTCTTTCCTATTTCCGCTTGTATGATTTGAAGTTCTCGACGAAACGCAAGCGAATTTATCGCGTGAATTCGATTTGATTCTAATCTTTCCTTTATACGGAGGACGTTCAACTGATTACTCTTTACATCCAGTTTTCTAAAAGAAGTCACATCAGTATTCATTGCATCTGCATCAAAGTCAAATAAAAGCGGTTCATTTTTATAAATTTGATCTAGCCAAAGTGTAAAGAATCTCTTTTGGAATAGATCTTTAAACGTGTAATCGCCAATATTCTCATTTTTTATTGCAAGCATAAATTTGCCGAGACCTAAATTAGATGCAATGTCTTCAAGACGTCGATATCTGATCCAGTCTTCCAAAAGATCAATTGAATCAATACGTATTTCCGAAAAGTGAATAAGATCCTCCAATTTGAGCTCAGAGAAATCAAATTCTTTGAAGATAACAGATACAGTAAAATACAAATGCAGATCTTTTTTTAGGTTCATGTTTTTTTCATATTCTTTTTCCGCCTGCTCTAACCACTCCATGATGTGGACTTTGTTCCCTTTTCCTTCTGAAGTAACATAATTCAGCAACTTAGACGGCATCGCCGTATTAGCAAACAAGTTATGCCATTCATCCGTCCATGCTAGTGCGTCAAAGATTTGTTCCCAATTCGTGTTGTACCCAGTGAATCGATCACCGAATACAACTTTAAGATTCTCCAATTCACTATCGATAATCTGTTTATACATTTTGACTTGGACTGCCATTTCTAATGTATTTTTAATCTCGTCGAATGTTAAGTCGGTGTCCACAAAATATGAGCTAAGTTTAGAGAATCCATACTGCCACTCTTCGACTTGCCGTTTTATTAATTTAAGTGTATTTCCAAATTCAGCATATGGCCAATATAATTCTGGACCTTCGTAACCCGAAAAGAATTTTGGCAGTGCCTCTCGATACTTTGGAATTTCATTTTCAATGCTGCTTAAACATTGTACAAGGGGAGTTACGTCATAATGAACTCCCTCTCCACTGAGCATTGTTTTTTTAAATTCTTTTGTTATCTGAACATTACTTTTAAATAACAAAGTGAATTCTTCGATAAACCTGAAAAACTTATCCCATTCCGTATCATTTCCTTTAAAAGAACTTCCCAAAATATTAGTGTTATATTGGAAACTTTCATCTAGCTCCTTGGATTGTTGCTTAAGAATAATCTTATTTTTCAAATCTTGTTTTAGGGAAATCACACTCAGATTCATCGGATTCTGAAGATGACTACTAAATTCATCCACAAAATTAAAATACGCGTCCACATTTTCCGATTCAATTTCGAGTTTAGTAAATAATTGTTCTGTATTAATCTTTGAAGCATCCGAACCAAATAAACTAATTAAATTTGGATACTCATTGTGAATTCGCTTGATGATATTTTTTAAATCGATACTTATCTGTTTCAATTGGGAAAATGAAGTCGTCAGTAACTCCACTTTCCCCGCAGGTCTAAGTAACAGCTCTTTTAATGATACAGTCATGTTACGTCCTTGATGCCATTCTACAATCTCTCTTGTAGTAGATAGCGCTTGTTCGATGGAAGACCAACTTGTATCAGACAACTGGTAATGCCACCCCAACGATGATTGTAAATCAGATTCCATTTTTTCAATGGACTTCTTGTAATCCAGTACTCGTTTTATGTTACGAACGTACTTCTGAAACGTATCAAAGTCTAATTTCTCATTGGATTTCAGATTAGCCCTCATCCATTTTAAATCCTTTTTATAGGAACCATTAAAGACCCTAAAAAATGACTGGTATTGCCCCTCACACCGTTCAAAAACATCGTAAATGCGCTCGTCATACACTTCTTCTTCAAATAATTTAATAGATTTATCAAATTCAATTTGATATTTACTAAATAACTCCTTACCCTCTCGAATAGTCGTTTGTATACTATGGTAATTATTTAAGTTAAACCAACTTTCCTGTGGCTTTGGAGATTTCTCGATAAATTGAATAACATGTTCTAAATTATCAATCAAGGAGAGGTTGGTTATTTCTATTCCGAATAGTGACTCAAATTCTGTTTTATATGTGTGTACTAATTTAGTTTTACTGAAAAAATCCCCGAGTAATCCTTTCACCTTTGATTTTTGATCATAGAAAATAACATCCTCTGATCCTGAACTTTGAGTGTTTCTAAATGACTTAACTAGGGACTCTTTAACTTCGAAATCAATCAAAGCCTTTTCAGCATTAATCTCTAAAAAAGAAGGCTTATATTTAGATAACAAATCACCTCGTAATTCTGCATTTTTTAAGTACTTTTCCTTTGTATTCATGGCTTGATTTAAAACATTTGCTAGTTGGTTTTCATCGAACCAGCCCTCTGTTGGAGCTACACCTTGGTTAAGCAAATTAAGATAACTTAACAACTGGTTTAGTTCTTTAGCATTTTCCAACTCGTGTATTCCAAGACTTGCGGCCTTCTCTGCATAATTAGGGGCTTTAGCAAGAATCACCAAAATGTCTTCTATGCCATTAATTAAGACGCTTTTTGTCAACAAAAGTTCATTCAGTTTTGTATCAGGTATCTTCGAGATGAACTGTTCATTTTCAATATATAGTTCGTTATACAGCTCTTGAAGGCGGCTTTCCTCCAATATATTTTCATTGACCTTTGCGGTTAACTCCTTTTTCTCATCAAGAAATGTTGAAAATCTCTCTTGATAATTTTTCGCATCAATAATAATTAGGGAGATATTCCCCTTATCAAACCAACCCACTGGAGGCATAGGAGAATGCTTAGCCATGTCCAATATGTTAGTTGCCTTCTTCAATTCATCTAGCGTAGAAATCTTTAGCCCAATAAATGATTGTATATTTGATACAACTTCCGTCGTGTATTCCAATTGATTTTTCATCTTTTCAAGAAATGTTTTCACTTTAGATTTTATTTCAAGCGAGAAGCTCTCGTCGTTATAGCCTTCCCATGGGTGAAAGTCAGATTTATAAACAGAGGCCCGATAACGTTCAAGATCAGCCAGCAGTCTGTAAATTGATTCAAGCTCAGTAGTTGGGCTGATGTTGAAGTCCACTGTGAATTCAGGGACGGTTTGCAACCTAGAGAGTATTCCGTGTATTTCGTATACTGTCATATCATACGGTTCTCTGGTTAAATGAACCTTTTCTGAATATGTATTTAGTTTCTCCCTGATGATATTTATTTGGCCGTATACTTCCTTGGATATTTTCTTATTTGATCCCTGAACATTTAACACATGGTTTATTTCATCTAAAACCTGTCTTTTATTAGCTTTTTGACTATGCATCTCAATACAAAAATCTCCTAATCCTTCACTCTCTAGGCGATTTTTCACTACATTTAGTGCGGCCATTTTCTCACTTACAAATAGAACCTTTTTGTTGTTTGCTAAGTTCTCTGCAATAATATTGGAGATGGTCTGGCTCTTCCCAGTGCCTGGTGGACCCTGAAGAACAAAGCTCATCTCATTTTTAGCAGCCAATATTGCTTGCTGCTGGCTTGAGTCCGCATCGAGTATATTGAATATTTCATGGGAAGGGACCTCCCGATCCATACTGGTTTCATCAGGAAGTCGTGTGTGATCGAATGTTTGTTTTCTGCTTTCCTCATTAGACACACCTGCAATTTCTCTGATCAGTGGATGACTTTCGATTATATCTTTATAAGTCTCCATGTCCTTGTACATAACCAGCTTGTTAAAGGAAAACAACGATAAATAAACGTCCTCTTCGACGCCCCAGCCCTCAAGATTAATAATAAGTTCTCTTATTTCTCCCCATAATTGATTAACGTTAATACTTGCTGGATCTTCAGGGAGCTCAGGTAAGGTAATACCATGCTGCTCTTGTAACATATGTGCTAAGAAGGGATTGATCACAATCTCATCTTCAAACTGATTTAATGTAAACGGGGCATTCGCACTAGATCTTTTTAAGGTTACAGGCACCAACAGTAAAGGCGCAAAGAAATCTGATGTAGACGAGAGCTGTGTTTCTTTCCATTTCAAAAGTCCAAATGATAAGTACGAAATATTTATTCCTTGTTCATTCATTCGCGTCTTTGCAGCCGTTCTAAGCTTATTTAAGGTCTTATTATAATTTTGAATTTCTTCGGCGCTTCGTTTCTTCTTCTCAAGTTCTTCAATCGCCATCAATTTGATTTTTTCAATTTGCTGAGTATATTGGGTAACTAATTTATTACAGTCCAATTGCTTTTCTTCCCCTATGAGTAATTCGTATAACTGTGAAGGGGCATCTAAAAAATTCACACTATTAGTTTTCTTTGGCTTAAAATTGAGCAGTGTGTTCCTCTTACTCATATCGATGAGGTTCTTTTTCCAATTCGCTATTCTGTTCGATAGCTGCTGTTCCACTTTGTTATCCATTTTTATCCACCTATTCGGTATAAAGTCTGCTGCTGGCCTGCACCAACACATTCAGCCAGTCCTATAATAATTAGGTAAATTGTACCACGCAGCGCATAGTAATAGAATATAGAAAACTAGGAACGACTAGTTAATCTTTACCTAAGAACCGAGCTACTTATTTGGACAGTCATTCGTTTATAACTTTAGATACTAAGAAGCCCTATATACCGTAAGGTTTAAGGGGTGTACAAGCCTGTATAATGTCGATTTTATACAAGCTACGGGATCGTAAGGCTAATAAAAAACCGAGTTTTTTTATTTCTCTAGTATCCTCGTCAGTTCTCCCAACTCACTTCCGTGTTTCTCCCATAACCGGTCAAAGTAGTTTAAATAGATATTCGCCAGCAGTGGGGGGGGGGGGGGGGGGGGGGGGGGGTCCTTGTGGTGTCCCAAGCTTCTTCCATGTCTCCCGCATGAAGCCACTTCCGTATGAGCTTCAAGATCCGCCTGTCAAAAGCG